>CACZAK010000025.1 GCA_902779075.1 uncultured bacterium
TCTCCTTCATCCACTGTCCGCCCCACACGCCGGGGTCGAAGTAGGGCATCACGCGGAACGGACGCGACGCGGCGATTTCGAGTCCGCGCCGGAACGCCGTACCCGTCATCATCTTCGGCTCGGCGCCGTTCGTGTCGAGGATGTAGTCCATCCTGTCATAGCGCGCGCGCTTGTGTCGGTCGAGCGCACGCCAGTCGGCGAAGAAGCCGCGCTTGTAGAGACGAAGCGCATCCTCGCCTGCGTTGTCGTCCAGCCAGTTCGCGAGCCGTCCCGAACGGAAGCGCTGCTGAATCTCCCAGCGCGCCATGTCGGCGTACACATAGATGTCGCATTCGTGACAGCACACCGCCGCCGCCACGCCGTAGACGAGCACGACGCCCCGCGCCGCCGCGATCTTCGCCTTGACGGCCTCGACCTTCGCCGGGTCGAAGTAGTCTTCCACCCTTCTGTGCGACATCACGGCGAACACGCGGTCGTCGCCCTGATCCGCCGCCAGCATCGCACGCACCTCGTCCCGCGTCTTGTTCGCCTCGCGCGTCTCGATCACCGCGTCCGGATGAAGCACCGCCTTCAGCGCATCCAGCACCTCGTCTTCCCACACGCCATGGTAGAGATCCACGCACACCACGCACGGTAGGGCGGTCGCCCCGCGACCGCCGCACCTCGCCCGCAACTCCGCTCCAATCACCTTCCATCCGGCAACGGCACGGCAATCACCGCCCACCGGCACTTTTATTGCAGGGAACTTATCGTAGTTGGATTTCATAGCTTTAAGGTTTGAGAGCCGAGATCGGGCATACGATTATGCCGTCTTCCTTACGTCTATACGCAAACTCGCCTGTAGCCGTGACAACCATCATGAATGTCGGAGGCGTCTTCTCCTTTGCCTTTACAAGGGCCGCAAGCTTATTCAAGGTTCGAACGCCTTCCTCAACCAGTGTCTCGCCTCCAAGTTTGATTTCCGCAAGGGCATACGCTCCAGACCACGTATGCATAACGGCATCGCACTCAAGCCCGGTCTTGTCGTGGTAATGGCGAACGCTACCGTCAAGCGCGTCCATGTAGATTCTCAAGTCTCGTATCACCATACCTTCAAAGAAGAATCCGAATGAACGCAGATCGTTCATAAGACCGTCTGGAGTAACACCAAGTGAGGCCGTAGCTATGGACGGATCAGTGAAATACCTTGTGTCAGACGTGCGGACAGTATCTTTCGCGCGCAACTCGGGACACCAAGCGGACGCATCCTCAATTACAAATATCCCCTTGAGTGCCTTCAGATACGAATGGATCGTGTCTTCGGAAAGACTGCGGTCGTCATGCTGCATCATGTCCTTGCGGATGGACGCCACGCTTGCCTGCGTCCCCTGCAAGCGCGCATAAGACCGCATGAGATTCCGCACGCGCTCTGGATCGCGCGGGATGTCGTCGAACCGCGATATGTCGCTTTCGACAACTGCCCGACAGTAGTCGCGCACCAGACGCAACGCCGAAGCTCCTGACCGGTCAACAGCCAGAGGCCATCCTCCACGACAGATGGAGAATGCCGTTTCGGACAGTTTCCGTTCCAATGCACGTGCAACCGTGAAATCCTGTTTTGCGAACAATGCCGCAATGCTGACCTCGCCCGACGACTCGCCTGACTCCCAAAGACTCATTGGCCTCATCTTCAGCCACGAATACCGCCCTGTCCCTGAGTGTCGTATCTTCTTCTTGCTCTTATCGGGGATAACCGAAGAACCCGTGAGGAGATATTGCCCCATGCCATCCCGATGATCAACCTTATGGCGGATGGCGTCCCAAAGTTCTGGAATGTCCTGCCACTCGTCAATCAATCGCGGTGTCGCACCTTCAAGCAATTGGTCTATTTCCGTCTCCGCAATGCGAAGGTACTGCCCACGATACTTGGGATCGGATAGGTATATAAAACTCTTCGCCTGACGTTCACATGTCGTGGTTTTGCCGCACCACTTCGCACCCTCAAGCACGACTGCGCCAGAAGATTCCAGCCTCTCGGACAAAATCTCATCCAACACTCGATTTCTGTACTTCTTTTCCATAAGCGCGTAGATTATACCATATTTATGGTCCTTCGGCAATGCCTCATTCGGCAATTCGGACGATTTTCATTCGGCAATTTGGACGGTTTTCATTCGGCAATTCGGACGAGTTTCGTTAGGGCGACTTGGACGGGTTTCATCCGGTCATTTGGCTATTAATGGCCACCCTCGAACAGTGCATGAAGGCCGAGTACGACAGACGCTTCGGGGTTGTCGGCCACGACGAAATGAACCTTGCCCCACGGCGTCCAGGAGTGCGCCCACACATACTCCTGAGCCGCATCGAGAAGCGGCGCGAAATGCGAGGCACCGCCGGACCAGATGACCGTCTCGGCGTCGTAAAGATGCACAAGCGCGAGCGCACCTGCACCAAGCGCGGTGGAAACCGTGGCGAAGAGCCGCTGCGCTTTTTCTTCACCCTTCTTGTAGTCTTCCGCGAATCGTCGGTAGTCGTAATCCGCGTCTCCGGCCATTTCCTTGAGCGCCCACGTGCCCACATACGCCTCAAGACACCCCTCGCCGCCGCAGTTGCACTTCCGTCCACCGTCGAACTGAATCGGGAAGTGTCCACCCAAGAGCCCCGCCGTTCCATGCACGCCGCGCTCCACGTGTCCGCGGCAGACCGCCGACGTGCCCACGCCCGTGCCAAGGATCATCATGACGGCGTTCTGCTCGCCCTTGGCGCAGCCGAAGTTGAGCTCGCCGAGAAGCGCCGCACGTGCGTCGTTGATCACGCGGCATGGAAGCGACAGCCTCTCCCGCGCCCACGCAAAGATATCGACGTTCTCCACGCCGGCGTGCTTGTCGTTGCAACTTAGAACCCGCCCCCTCTCCTCGTCGATGATGCCGGGGAGCGCAATGCCGATGCCGTCCCATTCTCCCGGATGTCGGGCGCGCATAGCCGAGACGCGCCGTTCAAGTTCTGCCAGCGTACCGGTGAAGCCCTCCGACGACACCGTGAACATCTCGCTCCCGATCACTGTTCCGTTTTCCACCGTGGCCAACTTCACACGGCTGCCACCCATGTCCGCGCTGATGGTTCTCACTTCACGATTCCCCACTGCTTGTTCGGCTCGGATCCCATCCAGAGTTCAAGCGTGCCGCCCTTCAGAGCCTCCTTCGCCGGGAAGAAGAACGCGTCTAGCGGCCTGCCGTTCAGCACGGCGCGCTGCACGTACTTGTTGCGGCGCGACGCGCCGTGCGCGACGACGGCAAACTTGTCTCCGCGCCCGAAACGCCGCCCGAGGTCGACCTCGGCCTTCTCGTAGAGAGGGCTCGCGATTTCGTAGATCGGCTCAGCGCGGCATCCTCCGTCGGTCTGGAAAAGGCCAAGCGACGCCATCACGAGCCATGCGCTCATCTGTCCCTGGTCCTCGTCGCCCAGCCATGCCGTGGAGTCGCCGTAGCCGTAGAAGCGCTCAATGATCGACCGCGCCCACTTCTGCGTCTCCCAAGGTTCCTTCGCCCAGTTGAAGAGGAACGCGAAGTGCATCGACTGCTGGTTGCCCTGCACCACGGGGAACTTCGCGTAGTTCTCGCCGGGCGCGTTGTAGCGGAACGGGCGGCTCTTCTCGAAGCCCCACTTGAGACGCTCGAGAAAGCGCTCGCGCCCGACGATCTCGACGAGCGCCGGCACGTCCTGCGGCACGAAGAACGTGAGCTGCCACGCGTTGCCCTCCACGTATCCCTTCCCCGATATCCCTCCCGAGAACGTCGGCAGGTCCTTGTCCCATTCGCCCTTCGAGTTCCTGCGGTGGCAGTAGCCGCTTTCGGGATTGACGGCGTTCTTCCACCAGGTGCCGCGGTCAGAGAAGGTCTTGCACGCGGCCTCGTCGCCGATCGCCTTCGCGAACTGCCCCACCGTCCAGTCGTCGAACGAGTACTCCATCGAGTTCGAGAAAGTGCCCTTGTCGCTCGGCACGTAGCGATGCTCCATGTACGCGGCGAGGTCGCGGTTGCCGGCGTAGCCACGCCCCACTTTCCGTCCGGGCGTGGTCTGCATCTTCACGAACGCGGCCAGCAGCTTCTGCGGGTCGTACACCCGAATGCCCATCTGCCAAGCGCTCACCATCTGCGGGATCTCGTGCTCCGCCACCATCACCGGGATGTAGCGCATGCCCGCCGGACCCTTTCCGAGCCATCCGCCGGCCTCGAACAGCGCCATCTGCGACTTCACCCAGCGCGCGCTCCACTCCGGCCCCACGAGGTTCCACGCCTGGTTCAGGTTCCAGCATCGACGTCGCTGAACGTGTTGCGGCAGAACGAGCGGTAGAGGTTCGTGTAGAAGCGCCTCTTCTCGAGGCGGTCCGCCGTGGCGATCTTCACGCGCCCCAGCAGACCGTTCCAGGTCGCCTCGTTGGCCGCGCGCACCTTCTCGAAGCTCCAGCCGAACGGCTCCGCCACTTCGCTCCTGAGGTTGTTCGCCGCGCCGGCGAGATCCACGAACGAGATGCCCGTGCGCATCTGCACCACGGTCGCGCCGCCGACGCCAGGCGCGAATTCGGCGTAGCATCCGAAGAACTTCGGATTCTGCGCGGCGTGAGCGTTGCCGGCCCAGACGGCGTCGTTTTCCCATCCGCCGAATTTGACGATGTCCCTGTCGAACTCGATCACGAAGTGGATGGTGTAGAACTGGTCGGCGTCGCGGCTCCAGATGCGCGGCGTCTCCTGCTTCGAGAAGCCCTCGATCCGGCGAGGGCCGGTCTGGCGCACGTCGCAGGCCCTCAGGACGTAGTTGTACTCGCACGGCGTGAGCAGGTCGATCATCACGCGCGGCGTCTTGCCGGCCGGATACGTGTAGCGCTGGAATCCGCAGCGGTCGGTCGCGGTGAGCTCGGCGAGAATGTCGTGGTCCACGAGCCTCACGGCGTAGTACCCCGCCCTGCACACCTCGCTCGCCTTGTCGATGTACGAGCGGTAGCCGCCTGCATGGCCCCTTATCTCGGAGTCGCCGCCCATCCGCGTGCACAACGGCCCCGTAGTGGGCATTGTGCCGAGGCCCGTCATCGTCCACTCGTGGATGTGGCTGAAGCACCCGACGCTCTCGATCGAGGGGTCGTATCCGCCCTGCCACACTCTTCTGCCGGGAACGCCCTCGTTGTCGGGCGAGAGCTTCACCATGCTGAACGGCGTCCACGGGCCAGGCGCGAGCATCCAGCGCGAGTGCGCCGTGCCCATGCGCGTATCGACGTAGCCCGCCACGCCCGCATCGCGCTGCGGCGTGCACTTGACTGTTCCTTCCCGCACACACGCAGCATCAACAAACACCCGATAGTTCGCACGGTAGGGCGGTCGCCCCGCGACCGCCGCATCCATCGGCGCTTCAAGCGAATACGCCCCTGCTTCCACACGCTGTTCCAACGCAACCTTGCCGTCGATCTCCACGCGCACGACGGGCGCGCCCTCCAGATGCTCCACATCGACGAGCAGCGGCTGCTTCCCCGTGCCGGGAATCAGGTAGTCGCCCGCTTTCACGTTTCGCACATACGCGCCCTTATGCGCAAGACGCACCACGGCGTCCTTCGGCCCCTCCAGCCGCACGTCGTCGAAAATCGCCCAGCTGCCTTCAATGGACGTAATCTTGATCTCGTTCGCGCCCTGCACGATCTCGCCGTCAGCAAGATCGAACTTCGCCGTGAACGGCTTCGCCCTGGAGAAGTTGCCGTGGACGATGGACGCGTCGCCACCGCCGCCGGGCAGCACCGTCTTGCGCGCCTTGCCGTTCACCGTCACCTTCAGAAGCGGACACTCCGGCTTTTGCACGTCGGCGAAATCGATGTAGAGCGTCCACGGACTTCCCCCGCCGACTTTCTCCACGTCGAAGAGGATATTGACCTGCTGCGTGCGGCGTCCGGCGTATTTGCCAGATCCAGCCCATGCGTCACTCACGCCCGGCAGAACGTACGGAAAATCCTTCTTCACGACCGAATGTCCGATGAGAAAGTACTTGTCCTCCCAGCCGAAGTCGGCCTTCAGAAAATCCTTGTACCCGCCGGGCGCAAGCGCGAACTCGTTGCCCGTGCCGTCCTTCTCGCCGATCTGCCACACGACGTTTCCCGCCGAGGCGCTCAGCGCCATCGCAGACACAACCGCCACTTTACTAATTCTATTCATCATTTTTGTTTTCTTTTTACGGTGCGCGGGCTACTTGACGATGATTATGAATCCGCTCTGGAGATAAAGTCCGTCGGACTTTTTCACAAGGCAGTAATTGCGCTCTCCTTCGGCGCGCTTGAACGTTACGTTTGCTGGCTTGCTCGCCCACGCGATGAGCTGTCTGCTGGACGGAGCACGCAACTCGCCCAGCCTGATGCTGACCGTCGCGCCGTCGGCAAAGTCGATCTTGTTCTTCCCGCTCGTGAAGGCTGATGTCTCGTTCAGCGTCTTGACCCTGCCCAGCTCGTTCGTGCGCGAGGTGAAGTCGATGGTCGATCCGTCCTGCAATGTGCAGCCGTAGAAGTAGTTGTGCGCCGACGGCTTGAACGTGCCATGTACGTTGAACGCCGCATCACCGCCATTGTTGTTATAGGCGTACACCGGCTCATAGTTGCGCACCGACATCGGGCCGTAGATGCGCAACGCGCAGCCCACGCGGAAGTCCGCGTTCGTAGCCGTCACCGTCTTGTCGCTCTTCGTCTCCAGCCATCCGCCGGACGCAACGTCCATCAAGCCGTTCTTAACCGTGGTGTTGTATAGCCAGAACTGGCTACCGATATTCACCGTAAGCGCGTGTCCGCCAAGGTCGAGGACCGTGGCAGCATAGCTGTCGCTGATGAAACCGTATGTGTTCGCGGGGGCGATCTCGGAATCCGCAGTCAACTGCACGGATGCCAACTGCGAACTGCCGTTACCTACGTGCCCGCCAGTGTTCTGAAGCTTGCCGCCGTCCAGGACAAAATTGTATTTGTAGAAGTAAAATTTCGCATTCGTGTCGAGTGTACCTTTGTTCGCGCCGTTCGTCGAAATCGTCACGTCGCCGAACGTATCGCCGAGGGGATAGTCCGATCCGTTGAGGCCGCACTTGAGAAGCCCCTCTCGAACGGTCGTGCCGCCGACGTAGGACTGACCGGACTTCGATGCGACGTACGTGCCCGTGCCGTCCTTCACGACCTTCATGTTTCCGGTGAACGCCACAGACGAGTTCTCCAGCGTCTTGCCCGACGCCACGTTCAAATGCAGCTCGCCCGAACGGTCGTTGTCGTATGCGGCCCACTTCTCCATCAAGTACCGCGTCACGGTCTCGCGGTCAGAGTCGGAAAGAACAGAGGAGTAAAGGATCACCTCGCAGAGCTGCCGCCCGCCAGTGCGCTGCTCGGTCGAGGTGCGGTCCTTGGAGAGGCAATTGGACGAACTATTGCCCTTCATCTGAAGCGCAAGCACCTGGAAAGAGTCGTCAGGCAAAACGTCAGACGTAATGTTCTGCACCTGTGTCAGCCCGTTCCAAATCGCGCCGACATTGGCTCCTCTGTAAATGTATATGCCGTTGTCGCCTCGATGGAAATGATAGCTGGTTCCATCATCGCCGAGATAGAAAGCGCGCTGCGCCAGCTTTGCCACCATGAACACAGTTCTGATGTTGCTGAAGCGCGTATAGGTCATGTCAACCCCGTTGTTATAGTCTCCGAAGTCCACGCACGGGCGACCATACTTGTACCGGCGATAGACCGGCTTTTTGCTAGTGTTGCGCACGGTGGCAACGCGACGATCGCCGGCCTTTGAAGTCCATGTCGTGACGTTGCCACTCGCATCCTTGACGATTGTAGATTCATCGGCGGCGTCGAGCCAGAACATGGAGCTTTCTGTCACAAGTGACGGCGCGGTCGGTGCGCAGCCGTAGGTAGATGTGATCGTCCCGGCGCTTGAGAGTCCCGTGAGCGTGAGGTCGTGTCCGTTCAGGTCAATTGTGCCGGTAAGCGTGTAGTTCGCGCCAAGCCCGCTCCAGTCGCAGTTGCTCGTGAGGCGCACGTCGTCGATTATCACCTTGTAGCTGTTAAGCGGATTTGCGGCGACAATGTCGCAGTTGACGTTGCCGCAGAGGTGCGTCGTCGCCTCCGAACCGGGAACAGCATCCGTCACGACATACCCCGCCGCGTTGGTGCAGGCCCAGTTGCCGGGATCGGCGATATTGCCGTTGCCCGCGTCGCCCGTCCAGTACGCGACGAACACGGTGCGGTCAGACGGATCCGCGCCGTAGTAAAGGCCCGTGTTCGCAATCACGGGCGCAACGCCCTGCTGCGCCGTATCGTCGTCGAACACGAACGTCACGTTCTCGGGCCGTGCCGTCCACGCGATGATCTGGTCGCCGAGGGCGAACGTGCGCCCATGCACGTCAATCTTGACCGTTGCGCCGGAAGCATACTCCACCGTTTTCTTGTAGTTGGCGTCCGCGCCGCCCGTGGAGTTCCATACGCCGTCCTTGAACGAAAGGTCAATCGTCGAGCCGTTCTGCATCGTGCATCCGTAGAAGTATGTCGAATTCGTCGGCGCAAACGTACCATAGACGTTCAGCGCGCCCGATCCCGTGCCGTGCTGGTATGAATACTTCGCGAGGTAGTTGCTGACGTTCAGCGTTGCCGAACTGTCAATGCGGAGTGCGCTGTTCACGCGGAGATCGGCCGCCCTGAAATCCATCGTCCCCGTTGTGAAAGAGAACGTTCCGCCGCTCACGACATCCACCACGCCGTTCGAATAGGTGCAGTTCCCATTGTGGTAGGCGTAGGCACCGCCGGCATAGAGTTTCACGGTCAACGTGTGGCCGCCAAGATCCACAAAGACCACACCTCCATCGGCTGCACACATGGACGTGTTGGACTGGAAGTCGAATGTGGAGTCTGCGGTGAGCCTCACATTGCGTAGGCCGCCTTGTCCGGCACTCTGCGAACGCCCGGTATTGCGCACCGTGCCGCCGCCGAGGACGATGTCGTAGTCGCCGAGCTGATGTACACCGTTCATTTCAAACACCGCGTCCGCCGTCACCGTGATTACGCTTCCGCGCCTGCCGAGCGGACTGTTCCAGCCGGCGAAGGCGTTGTCGTTGTTGTTTACGGGTTTTGGCAGGATGAGAGTACCGCCGGAAATCAGAGTGCCGCCGTTGTAGAACTGACCTCCTGTCTTGCCCATTGTGAACGTGCCGGGGCCATCCTTGACAAGACGCACGTTGCCGGCGATCGGGACGGTCGTATTGACGGACGATGCGTTTTCCGCCACATCAACGTGAAGTTCGCCCAGCGTTGGCACCGCGTCGTATGCGGCCCACTTGTTCTGGAGGTATGTCGTCACCTCTTCGCGCTGCGCATCGGTGAGCGTGGTAGAGAAGAGGATGATTTCGCATATCTGCCGCCCTCCGGTACGATGATTCACGTTCTGGTTGTACCTGTCACCGGCAAGACAGTTAGACCTGCTTGCCGACTTCATCTGTACCGCAAGGGTCTGGAAAGAGTCGTCGGGCAGAACCGCCGTCGTGACATCACCGACGTCATCAAGGCCGTTCCACGCCTTGCTGATTTGAGAACCTGAATAAGCGTACTTGCCGCTGTTACCACGATGGAAATGATACACATCGTTGTTACTGTCCCCCAGAAAGAAGCCCTCCGAGTTGATCTTGAAAACGAAGAATGCCGTCATGACGTTGCTGAACTCCGTGTAGGACATATCGACACCGCTGTTGAATCCGCCGAAATCAACGCACGGACGACCGTATGCGAAGCGTCTATAGACTGGCTTTTTGTTCGCATCGCGCACGGTGGCCACGCGCTGGTCGCCGGCCTTTGACGTCCAAGTCGTGACGTAGTCGCTCGCATCCTTGACGATCGTCGATTCGTCGGCGGCGTCGAGCCAGAAGATCGCGCTTTCGGACACGATCGACGGCGCTGCGGGTGGCGTGATGCCGTAGTCGGACGTGATCGTGCCCGTTCCGGCGATGTCCGTCACTTGCAGGTTGTGTCCGCGCAGGTCAAGGGTCGCGCCCGCCTCGACGGTGACGGTGCCAAGCCCGCGCCAGTCGGCGTTCGCGTCAAGCACGACATCCCCTGTAATATTCGTCGCCGCCCACGACGGGATTGCCGCTGCTACGCAGATTACCGCAATCGCGGCGAGTTTGCTACACGCTGATTTGCTTTTAACTGTTTTCATGGCTCTTGTTCCTGTTTTCGGTGGCGCCAACGACAATACGCGCCTTTGCCAGGTATTTTACCAAACCCGCCGTCTGACCTTCAATTGCACAATCCTAAAATCCGATTGCACAACATCGGCTACAACAAGGGTGCCATGTACGGCAGATTGAACGCATCAAGGCCTCAGACATCCAATAGGGCAAATCAGCGTCCCGTCAGGCTCCTCGTACGCGAATTCTCCTTCGGCAACGATTATCATCTTAAATGTCGGCTCCTTCATCTGCTTTGTGTCGATCTCGCCCGCAAGACGGTTCAGTTTCGACCTCCCATCAGCGATAAGAGCCTCTCCGCCGAGCTTCACCTCTATGAGTCCATACCTCCCATCCCTCAGATGCATCACGGCATCGCACTCAAGACCGCTCTTGTCCCGATAGTGGCTGACCTTGCCGTCATTGGCAGCCGCGTATGTCCGCAGGTCTCTGGCGACCAGAGTCTCGAACAAAAGCCCGAAGGTCTTCAAGTCGTCCATCAGGTTGGCGGGGCCGAGGCCAAGCGCCGCCGTGGCGATTGACGGGTCTGTGAAATACCGGGTGTCGGCCGTCCTCACCGGCGTCTTGCAACGCAGATTTGGGCACCACGCATGCATGTCCTCGACAACAAATATCTTCTTCAATGCGCCGATGTATGAATAAATGGTATTCTCGTGAACGCCTCCCTTTGGCGCGTTCGGCGCAAGATCGGCCCTGATTGCCGCAACGGACGACTGCGTGCCCTGCAATCTGGCAAGCGATTTCATGATCCTCAACGCAAGGTCTGGATCGCGAAGTACCTCATCGACTCGTGAGATGTCGGTGTTGACAATCGCATCGACATAATCAAACGCCTGACGCAGAGCGGCCTTTCCGCTTTTGCCAGTCGCCCTCGGCCATCCGCCACGACATGTCAGGTACGCAATTTCCTCAAGTGTGTATGGTTTCGCGTCGCCAAGCACCCGTTTCCCGGCAAACAAATCGGCAAACGAGACACTTCCCGATGATTCCAAACTCTCGAACAGGGCCATGGGACGCATCCTTATCCACGCGAAACGTCCAGTTCCCGAATGGCTTATCTTTTTCTTGGACTCTTCATCCAGTGGCACGGCACTTCCCGTAAGGATATACTTACCGTCTATGTCGGAATGATCGACATCAAAGCGAATCGTATCCCAGAGCTCCGGCGCCCTCTGCCATTCGTCAATCAGTCGAGGATTCGCACCAACAAGCAATCGTTGCGGATTCGTCTTAGCCGTCATAAGATACTGCTCGCGACGCTTTGGATCATTCATGTAAATGACACTCTTGGCTGTCTGCTCCGCAGTAGTGGTTTTTCCACACCACTTTGCGCCCTCTATAAGTACAGCTCCTTTTGCTTCCAACGCATCACGAAGGATCGTATCGAAAATTCTATTTTTGTAGTTTTTCATGGCCGATATTATATCATATCCTCACACCACACGTCAATACCATTGTGGAACTTGGCGCATTTTCGTTGTGGAACATGGCGTGTTTTTGTTGTGGAACTTGGCGCGCTTTTGTTGTGGAACGTGGCGCATAACTGTGCCTTGAAATCGTTCTCGCGAGGCTACCGGCGGGCGTTGTTCTGCCCGCGCCAGGACTCGGCGGTGAGGCCGGTATCCGCCTTGAACACGCGGCAGAAGTACTGGGCGGACGCGAAGCCGGAGCGGGCGACCACTTCGGCCACGGAAAGCGTCGTGTTCGCCAGCAGCCTCTTCGCCTCCGACAGCCGGCTCTCAATCAGCTCCTGCTGAACCGTGCGCCCAAGTGCCTTGTGGAATCCCTCCTCGACCATCGGAAGCGACTTGCCGACGAATGCGGCAACGTCTTCCGCCGTAAGCCGTTTCTCGACATTCCTTGAAATGTACACGAGCGCATCAGAAATCCACTTCTGCGCGAAGGCGTACGTCTCGGTTGACCGGCGCAGGCTGACTTCGCCAGGCTGGACGCGGATGGCCGGGGGATTCTTCCGCGCCGCTTTCGAGCGCATCATCCGCGAAAGCACCGCCACGGCCGCCGCCCCCACGCGGTGGCCGGAATTGTCAATGGAGGAAATGGACGGAGCCACGAACGAGCACACAAGCGGATCGTTGTCCACGCCCAGCACGGCGAGACCATCCGGAACGGCAATGTTTTCGCTCCTGCAGATGCAAAGTACCTGATAGGCCCGTGTATCGTGGCAACAGAACACCGCTGTGCGCGAAGGCAGCCCCTTGAGCCACTGTGCGAGGCTGCGCGCGTCGGTGCCGAGAGTCACGTCCTCCCTGCGCGTCACGCGAGCATCGTATTCCGCAAGGGCTCGGCGCGGCGTCTTGAAAACCGAGCATGGAAAGTAGTGTTCCTTCAGTATGGCGGCAAAGGCATCGCGCCGTTCGTCCGAATAGTTATAGCCCTCGTATCCGCAGTAGGCGAAGGAGGTGAAACGCCGCGCCAGAAAGTGTTCGGCTGCCTTTCGCCCGATTGCCGCCTGGTCGCCATCGACGGAACCAAACTGAGGATAGCGCTTGTTGCAGAACACGTCCACCACCGGAAGCCCGGATGCCGTAAGCCTTTGGGCCATTGCATCGTCAACCACGCGGGCGATCACGCCGTCGAATCCGCGAAGCGCCTTTGAACGCTCCAGGGAATCGGCATCAACAAACTCAAGCGCCCAGCCGTCCTCGCGCAACGCCGCGTCGGCAATGCCGCAGCAGAGCTCGCGTCCATAGGCGCGATCTCTTTCCACGATCACGGCGACCCTTGTATCTGTTCGCCGCTCGCCGACATGTTCTTTCTGTGTCACGGGCATATTCTACCAAACCCACAGTTTGACCTTCAATTGAACAATTCTAAAATTCAATTGCACAGAAGCCGCGAATCACAGAGTGGCTGGAGGGTCCCATTGGTGGAGAAGCGGCTGGAGGGTCCCATTGGTGGAGTAAGAGTGGTGGCGCACCATATTATTGCTCCGGCAATGAATTATTGTGAGTCTGCGGCATAGGCTACGTGCTTGTCCTGGAAATAGGACTTCACTCGCTCTGGTGATGCTCTCACCATGTCCGCGCACGCCGCGCAACTCCCAACGGACGCTTTGTAGTTTACCAAAATCCCCTCCTCCGCACAAGCGAACCCGAGGGCCTATTTCACGATGATGACCAGGCCGGCGCGGTAGAGGTAGAGGCCGTCGTCGCGCACGTCGAGTTTCATGTTGCGGGGCAACTCGCCCACGGCGGCGAACGTCACGCCCTCCGCCGGCGGCGCGTCCCACGAGATGAGCTTCAGCTTGCCGCGCGCGGCGGCGCCGGACGGCAGCGCGATGTTCACCGCGCCCGCGAACGTCATCGTCGCGGGCTGCACGAAAGGCGCCGTGTTCGCCGACAGGTCGAGCGTCGCGCCCGACGCGAGTACCGTGTTGGTCGTGCCGCCGACCGTCACGCGGCCGGAGAGGATACTTCCAACCGTCAGCGTGCCGACGGTGGAATCGACCGCGCCGTCGCCCCGGATCGTTCCAACCTCGCCGGAGACGCCCGACGTGAACGTCGCGCCGTTCTTGACCTCAATCTCCGTTTTTCCGAGCGTCAGCGCGGTCGCATATCCATTGACCGTGAACGTTTCGACCGCCCCCTCGCGCACCTCCAACGTTCCGCCGCCGCCGAAGACGATGTTCGCCATGTAGCACGTGCCGGAACCCGCCTTCACGAGCGTACCGCCGTTAAGGTCGGTAAAAGTCTTCGCCCAGTAGTCCCCGATCAACCCCATCTGCCCGGACGTGTGCAGGTAGGCCGTCGCGCCCGGCGCGAGCTCTATACCACGCGGAAACTGCGCGTTGTTGTAGTTCAAGGGCGCGCCGTCGTTTCGTAGATACGCCCCTTCGTCCAACACGATCCGCGGATACGCCGCGAGGCGTTGTGCATATCCGTTCTCGTCAAGGGACGCGCCGTCCGCGAGCCGGAGCCACTTCGGGCCCGTGGAGTCCTTGCCGCCCATCTTGAGCGTCCCGCCGCGCACGACCAGGCCCGCGACGGACGGCATGACGTTCGTGGGCATCGCGAGCGTGCATCCGGACGCCACCGTCACGTCGAGGACGTCGTCCGCCCCGTACCCGCCCTCCGGCGGCATCGGCGACCACGCGAGGTCGCTGAACGGGCAGTCCGCCGCGGCCGTCGCGGAATAGACCGTGCGCGCCGGCGCACTGAACGAGAGCCAGCCGTGGAGCGTCGCGATCTCCCCTGCGGCGAGCGCGCGCCGGTAGAAGCGGATGTCCTCGATGCGGGCGTCCTTCGTGTAATCGACGTTCGCGTTGACAAACCAAGGGCCGAAGAACTTCCAACTGCTGTCCGCAGCCGAGAAGTTCGCGTGCGCGACCGTTCCCTTGAACGTGCCGTCAACGTAGAGGTCCACATCCTTGCTCGAGGCGCGGAACACCGCCGCATAGTCGTGGTAGGAGACCGCCGCCGATGGCACCTCGACGTCCAGCCTTGCAAGCGGGGCTACCACGCCGTACTGCCATACGGCAAGCGACACGCCGTCCGGCCCGTTCGCCGCCAGGGCGAGTTCGTACGGCTTGTCGCCGCCGAGGCACCACACCACGCCGTTTGTCACGTCGCCCGTGCGGGCGCGGACGTGATACGTCCAGTCGCCCGACCCGAAATTGAAGCCCTGCCCCGCGATGTTGACGCTTGTGGCATCCCGCGCCGTCGTCATGGCCGTCCCGCCAAGACTCGGAATCGTGTCAAAGCCGACAACGGCCAGCATGGGCAGAACCTGTTCGCCGAACCCCGTCAGATAACCCGTTCCCAATGAAGTCTTCGGCGTTCCCGAAGCGACGACGAAATGAATGTCTGTGCGCAAGTGGCGGACAAAGTCCATCCCGTAATACGGACGCTCCTGGACGATGCCGCCGGCCGACCTCGGCTTCGCGCGCAGAAAGGCCGCCGGGTAACTCTCCGCGAGATAGAGCGCCCTCACGCGCGCCGCGCTCATCGCCCCGTCGTAGAGACGCACTTCGTCATAGCAGCCGCGCCAGCTGGTGTCGTTCAGGCGCGGCATTCCGCCGATCATGAAACTGTAGCCGCCCTCGTCGCCCGACGCGGAGTCGACCGCACGGGCGGAAATCGCGCCCACCGTACTGTCGATGTACTTCTCGCCGTTCACGTACAGCTTGACGTTCGTTCCGTCGTAAACCGCCATGAAATGAACCCAACGGTTCTTGCAGTCATGCGTATCGGCCGCTGGAAAGACGTTGCTTCCCGAACCGCCGGTCACGCCGTATCTTTTCGTATGACCGTTGCTCGCCCATACCTCCCATCCGCCATTCTGGTCGTTTTGGGCCTTCGCGGAGAAGAGGCGCATGTAGCCGTTCGCGTTGTCGGCAAAGAACCATCCGCCCATCGACATCTTCGCCGTGTCCGTCATGTGGGCCTCCGGAGAAGGAACGAACAAGCCGTTCTTGCCCGTGTCCGTCTGGTTCTGGCAGCAGTTGCCAATGAGGCAGTAGTCACCCGAATTGCGCGGCATGAGCTGCGAGACGTGGGACGGAACGGTTGACGTCGGCATCGCGGAGAGGCCGTGGCCGGTCGCGTCGGGTTCCGGCGTTCCCGTCGCGCCGTTTGCCGTTCCCATGTGCCAGACGCCCGCGTAGCCCGTCCACACCTCCGTCGCGGCGGGACGACCGGCGGGCGGCGTTCCGCCCCAGTGCATCGTAATGCGCGTCTCGCCCGTCATCGACGGCACCTTCACCCAGAACGACGACCGCGTGACGCCGTCGTAGTTGCTGCGCTTCCACACGTCCTTCTCGGACGCAAGGACGTTGCCGCTCGCGTCGGAAAACCAGATGTCGCTGCCGTCCGCCGCCGCGTCCTCGTACCGGAAATTCGGCACGCAGTCGGGAATATGCACGCAAATCGGGAAATCCGCAAGCGTCTCGCCGCCGTCGTAACCGGCGCAGTAGAAGTCCGCCGTATGCCCCTTCACAAACACGACGGGGTTGTTCGCCGTGTCGTATTCAGCCTGGATGCGGTCCGCCGACATCACGCCATTGTACATCCGCACCTCGTCGTAGCAGCCGCGCCATGCGGCCTCGTTTGGTTCCTTGTTGTTGCCGATGGCGAGATACAAGGTGCTGCTGCTCGCCTTGATCTTAGCCACGGGAAACGACCTCACGAGTGCCCCGTTCGCGTAGTACTTCGCCGTCGTGCCGTCATAGACGAGCTGGACGTGAACCCAGTCATGCTGCACATTGGGCAGCGTCGTGTCACTTGTTGTCGCATATCCGCTCGACCCTGATGCGCCAAACGAGGTGAAACTGTCATTCAACGTGAACGCCTCGAAACCGTATGTGTCGGCATTCGCGCTCTTTGCGGAGAAAAGGCGCATCCACCCGTTCGGCTGGGTGGCGCGGAACCATCCCCCGACGGTCATCTTCGAACAGTCCGCGATCTTGCCAACGTAGTTTGGGGTCCTGAGTCCGTTGCATTTCCCGCCCGAGGACTGGTTGCGGCGGGCCGCGCCGACCTTGCCGTTGGGGATGCCCTGCAACTCTGAGAGGATGTTTCCCAGCTTCGCGTTGCGCACGGGCATCGCGTTGAGGCCGTGGCCGGTCGCGTCCGGCTCGGGAGTCGCCGTCGCGCCGTCCGCCGCGTTCATGTGCCACACGCCCACGTAGCCGGTCCAGGTGTCGGACGCGGCGGGGACGTTCGCCGGCAGCGTCTCGCCCCAGTGCATCGTGACCGTGGTGGCGGCGGTGAGCGCCGGCACCTTCACCCAGACGTAGGACGCGCCGGAGGCGTTCCACGTATCGACGTCGTGGGGGATCACGTTGCCGTCCGAATCCGTGAAGTAGATGTCCGCGCCGTCAGCCGCCGCGTCGGCGTAGGAAAAGCCGGCCACGCAGTCGGGCAGTTTGATGAGCGCGGGGAAATCGGTGAGGGTTTCGGCGCCCTTGTATCCGGCGAAGCCGATCGTCGCCGTGCCGGCGGCGGCGGAAAATGCCAATGCGGCGGAAAGTACCAGCGCTGCCATGCGTTTTGTTGTACGGGCCATTGGACAAAATCTCCTCTAAGTTTGTTTTTGTACTTATTATATCACCCCCCTCCCTGTTAGACAAGGGTAATTTCGTGCTTTCAATTTCACGGGGCGTGTTTGCGTATGCCATGCATCGGGAAACAGGCATTTCAAGACTGCGGCCCGCCCATCCGGGCCCAGCGGCCAAGTCTCCAGCTTCTGCTGGCGCGGCGGCAACGGCAACCACGGCCACCAAAACGGACGCGGAGGGCGTCCGGCGGCGGCGAGTTCGAGGCGTGGCGGGCGAAGTACGAGAATGAGATTACGGAGCGGATGAGGCATCCAGGGACAGGTCCCACAGTTCAACGCGTCACTCGAACGCGCCGATTACCTCGCGGATGTCGACGTCGTTGCGCAGGTCGAGCATCGGACGCGCCTTCTCAATCTCGCCGAGAAGCAACTTGTAGTCGGGATCGTCCTTGCCTTTGAAGATACCCTTCGCAAGGCCCTCCTTGAGCCAGGGGTTGCGTTCGGGGCGGTCATAGCGCACATAGAACTGGTGCGGCAGCTTCACGCCCTTGCGCTTCTCGATTTCCGCCTTCACGTCGAGCAGGGACTTCGGCAGCACGCGACGGCATCCGCGCAGGTCGTTCTGGCGGCTCTGCGACGTGCCGTAGAACGGAACGTTGAGGTCGATCCAGAGATGGATGCGCAGACGCTCGTCGTCCGTAAGGCGCACGCGCGGTTTGCCGTCTTTGCCGGGATGGCCCGACGCGACGACCTGCGAGAGCTTGCTCGCAGGACTTCCCCACGTCTTCGGCGTGATCCAGAGGATGTTCTCCTCAAGACCGTTGAAGGTGGGAATCCAGCTGGTGTAGGGGTTCTTTCCGAAGTTCTTCATGTACGCCCGCACGTCTCCACCGCTCTCCGCGCCCGTGCCTTTGCGTGCAAGGTTCTCGTAGGCCACGTTGAAGTAGTCAGTGCGGTCACCCGTGAGCTCCGGTTCGGGCGCGCCGTCGTTCCCGCTGTGGCACTTCACGCAGTGTCGGTTGAGGACGGGTTGGACATTGCGCGGGAAGCTGAAGCCGTTGTCGCTGCCCCACGTGGGCGGGACGAGACGGGCAGGCGGACGCTGCGCGGCGATAGATTTCCCGATCTGCGCGGGCGAGATGGAGACGTAGTTCCTGTCCGCATGGCACCCGATGCAGCTCTGCCGTTCGCCCGGCATGAAGTGCGTGAACGTACGCATCCGCTGTACGGCGCGCCCTTCCGCGTCGAGCGGGAGGAAATAGATCGGCACGTTCGCCGGCGCGAGGAAGTGCGCGCTGCCGTCCGCCTCCACGTCCGTGAAGCCCCACACGCGCTTCGGCGCGTAGGTGGCGCCGCAGCTCACCACGGGAAACTGGAAGCCGAACTGCCTGAGGCGCGTCTCGGCGCGGATGTCCTTCTCCATCTCCTGAATGACCGCGAGGCGCTTGATCTCGCCGCGCTTCACGTGCCCCTCGAGGCCGATGTAGACGTCCTGCACCACCACTTCCGCGAACGGCCCCGCGTCCGCCTTGCGCACGTTCGCGCGCTGGGCGACAGGCTTCGCCCGCGGCGCGAGCGGCTGCGGAGAATACCAGCCGAGGCCGTCTCCCGGCGGCAGGAGAAGCGTGCGCACCGCATCCGAGTCAAAGTGGCGCAGCTGTATTTCGCCACCCTTCGAGACGAGGTAGCGCGCGCGATCCACCGGATAGGTCGTCGTGTAAGGCCCACGGACCCCGTTGCCGCGTATGCCGTCCCCCACCGGCGGCACCTTCACCTCCGGCGTGAGGTTGCGGATCGCCTTCTGCGCGTTCCCGCCGAGCGACACGTCGATGAGACCCACCGCGCCGCTGCACGGACCGTTGTGCGACGTCATGATGCAGAGGAAGGTGTTGGGACGCCCCGGCACGTCGTACGCGAACATGAACGTGGCGGGCGAGAGGACGCGGTTGCCGAACACGCCCGAAAGGCCCGTGCCGTCCGGCTGGATCGCCCACAGACTCTGGATCGGGATCGCCGGACGGTCCACGTACTCCCAGCGGCTGAAGAGGATGCGCCCGTCGCCCATCACGGACGGCGTGAAGTCGGTGAGGTAGTTCGCGGAGAGACGCACCACGTTCTTGCCATCGCCGTCCGCGCGGTAGAGGACCGGCGATGTGGAAGTCCAGCAGTACGCGAACGCAGGCTTGCGGTCGCTTGTGAACGCGATGCCGCCGTCCGGTAGCCAGCACGCATTCTGATTGTTGCAGGGGCCGGAGATGATCTTTTGGAGCCCCGTGCCGTCCGCATTGATGCGCCAGATCGCGAACGGTTCGGACATCGTACGCTTCCAGCTGAAGAGAATCTGCTTTCCGTCGTACGAAACCTGCGCATCCAGTACAATGCCCTCCGTCGCATCCACGAGACGCCGCACCTCGCCCTTCGCGAAGTCGGCTACGTACAGTCCGCCGCCTTTCGACAGTCCCTCCACGTGGTAGGTATAGACGTGCGAGGGTTTGAGGTTGCGACGCTGCACCACGACCATCGCGCCGCCCGGCACGACGTCCGGCGGAGGGCACGACAAGCGCGCCCCTCCCGGACGATCCTCCTTCTTCGCGTGGCGGAAACGGACCTTGAGGTTCTTCACCCCCGCCGCCGAATCGGGGAGCGTGAACTTCACGGTCTGGTATTTCTTCCACCCGGCGGTGTACGGACAAAACACCGTCCCCAGCAAGGTAGGGCGAGCCGTCCCGGCGAGCCGCCGCTCGTCCGCATCGGTAGGGCGGTCGCCCCGCGACCGCCGCTCGTCCGCATCATACAACTCCATGCACGAATCCTGCATGTCGGACGAGACGTGGAACTCTAATGCGCGCGCCTCCGGCGTGGAGAAGTCGAATCCGCGATAGACGCAGTTCGCGCCCTCGCGGAGATGGCCGATTTCAAGTCCCCACTTCGTCTGGTAGCCGTCGCCCAGGCCGTGCCGCTCAACGGCGGCCGCGCCGGGTATCGTACGCCCCGCCGATGTAATGCCGGCAAGGTTCATCAGGCACTGCCCCGGACGCGTCCTCACCCCCTGCTCAAGGAAGTCCGCGAGCGGATATGTTTCCGCAGCATGCATCATGCACGCTGCCGCCATCGCGAAAATAAAGACGCAGTTTTTCATGGGAAATCACCCGATAGATGCTGTCTTTGAAGATGTCTTGAAGTCGTAGGCGCCGAGGATGCGGGACGATTCGTCCGCAGCAGTCACCATCATCAGCCGATAGGACTTCCCGTCCGGCGCGACATCCACCACGGCATGGGCCCCAGCGAACGATTCCGGCGCGACATCCTTCATCCACGCCTCGGCCGCGTCCTCCTTCTGCCGTTTTTCGGGGAACAGTCCCGGCGCGTAGAGGCACGGCCATCCGCCCTTTGCGAGACGGCGTATGGTATCCCGCGTCATGTGTGCCAGGTGCCAGACGCCCGCGAGAACAACGCGCGCGTGCAGCGCGTTCACGAGTTTGTCGGGCATGGAGTGGTGTCCGTGGTGGTTGGCCTTAACCACATCGACTTGCGGACATTCAGCCGCGAGGATGTCCTCAACCTCCACGCGCTTACCGTCCGCGCCTTTCACGCCGCCCTGGAAGTCGCCGGCCGTGAAATAGCGGAAGTCGCCCAGCGACAGCACGAACCCGACGGACATCTCGTTTTCGCCAAACTTCGACCGGGGCCTGCCGAACTTGCCGAGGTCGAGCACCGTCCCGTCGCGCTTCAGTATTTCGCCTCTGGCGCAGAGCGGAGTGTACGAGAATTTTCCGCCGCCGCCGTGCAGTTGGCGTATCTGGTCGCTGCCCTTCTCGAGCCTGAAGCGCTCGATCTTGATTCCGCGCCTCTCCGCCTCTGCGTAAACCTCCTTGAGGTGCTTCACGGTCCAGTCGTCGAAGTTGTCGGCGCGCGGCGCGGGATCGTTCATGTTCGGCCACGAGCGGTCGATGAACGTCGTGAAGTCGAGCATGTCAATCGCCTGCCCGATGCCGCTTATGCTGTACTTGCCGTTGGCGCTCCGCCCCGCGTTGAATGGGAGCCCGCCCGCGTGGTCGCTGTGGTAGTGCGAGAGGACGAAGTAGTCGACCTTCCTGCCATTGGGATTCTCCCTGAGGATGTACCGCGCCGTCCAGTCGCCCGCGCGGCGCGAGCCGTTCGGCAGCGCCGGCACGCCGCAACAGCGGTAGTCGCCGCAGTCGATCAGCATGGACGTCCCGTCGGGAAACACGAGGAACGACGCCTCCGCACTGCCAGTGTAGAGCATGGATATGCGGAAGTGTCCCTTCTCCCACTTCGGGAGCGTCGTGCCGGCAAGCGGATGCTTCGTCATTTCCGCCCAGGCCTTCATGCCCAGCGCACCGACGCCCAGCATCGCCGCGCCGCCGCCGAGGAAATGCCGACGACTCAATTTCACCCTGTCGCTTCCCGTTTTCATTTCGCACCGCCTTTCGTGGTCTCACTCACGCTTCTGAGGACAACCGGACCGAGCAGACCGGACGGCGCGAGCTTGGAGTCCTTCGTGAAGTAGTTCCAGTCCGTGAAACACTTGCGTCCCTTCGACGGACGCGCCGCGATTCCCTTCTTGAACCAGTCGGGGAAGGATTCAAGATACCATCCGCCGGGATAGACCGCCTTCACGAATTGGCAGTCCGGCGGCTCCTGCTCGTCGCCAATGAGCCGATTCGCCCACACGTTGGTGAACTCGATCTCGAGCGTGTTCTCCCCTTCCTTCAGGTCACCCGGCGCGAGACGCACTTCGTAGGGCGCACACCACACCGGCGCATACGCCTTGCCGTTGAGAATCACCTTCGCCACCTGGTAGTTGCAGTTGCCGAGGGAGAGAATCGCACCCTCCCCAACTTTACACTTTACATTTTCCACTTTACACTTGTACGTTGCGGTTCCGCTAAAGTACTTGACGTCGGGATCGGCGTTGGCAGTCCAGTCGGAAAGCGTAGCCATCTCGATTGTTTTGCCGCCGAACGTCACGCGCCACGGACCCGCGACGGGTTGCGCATCGCCGCCTGTGAACGGCTTGGCGAGTTTCTGGTAGTAGTCGCTGTCCGCGTTGGGCGCGAGCGAGCCGGCCGGCTTGCGCAGCACGAGGAAGCCCGTGCCGCAAGGCGGGAGCTGGATGGGCGCCTTGCCGTTGACGAGGGCGAGCGGCGCGACCGTGCCCGTGACGGGATCGAACCACTCCGGTGCCTTGCCGATGTTCGGAAGGCCCATGTTCATGGACGCGGGATGATCCGAATGGTTCATCACGAAGAAAACGACCGTGCCGTCCGCCTCGCGGGCGTGGGCGGTGAGCGGCGTGCCCTTGGGCGTGATGTCGTGTCCGATGATGCGGATCTTGCTCGGCTCGCCCCACTGGAGAAGCGCCTGGCAGCGGTTGAGGTACGTGTAGAAGCCCTTGCCGCTCTTCGCCCACGTCTGCGTGCGGCCGAAGTGCGTGCCCCAGCGTCCCATCACCTTGCCGGGCAGGAACTCGTCCGGCCACGGCTGGTGCGGACACGTGTGCAGCGTCATGCGGTTGATGCCGCGGTAGAACTGCGTGTCGCCCGCCGCCTTTAGGAGATACGGCGTCTCGATCCAGTTGCAGGCGCCGGGGCTGCCCGTGAACGCCTCCGCCTCGACGACGTTGTGGCGCTTCCCGCCGGGACCAGTCCACTGGTCCCAGCCGAGACGTCCGGGGACCTTGCGGTTGAGGTTCGGCCTGTACCAGAACTCGGTCATCAGCCGGTCCACGTACCCCGCGCACATGTGTGTGTCGATCGGTCCGCCGTACGGCTCGCAGGCCATCTCCAGTCCGACTGCGGAAAGCTTTTCGTGGATGATCTTGAAGAACACGTCGCGGTAGAGCTCCCTGATGGTGAGCTTGAAATCGTCGCGGAACTTCTTTTCCGCCGCCTTGTCCTTCGCGACGGACACCTTGAACCCGCCGAAAATCGGCAGATACGGCAGCGGATCGTATCCGCGCCGCGTCTTGAACTCCGCGCGCATGTTCGGGGTCCACGACGGCCATCCGGCCTCATAGCTGTCGAGCAGGACGAACTTGAGGCCGCGCCCGATCTGGTCGCCGACGTACTTCTTCATGTCGCCGATCACCTTGTCCATGTGGAACGCGACGGCCTCCGGGTTCATCTTGTCGCACTCGACGCCGAACGTCTCCCACTGGTTGGGCTGCGTGAAGGAGCCCATCGGGATGTGCTGCACGCGCACGCCCTCCACGACGGCGATCTCCTGAAGGTCCGTCCGGCGGCTTGGGATGTCCGGTTTCTTGAACGGTCCGCCTTCGCCCACCTGCACGGGGAATGCGGCGTGCGCGGTGAGCGATATCTGCGCCTCGGCGTTCGTGACGTTGAACACGAGCTCGCGCATCGAAAGACGAGGGGGAATCCACGGGCCGCCCGTCGAGGTGTAGCCGGGGCAGTTGTGGATGCCGATCTCGATGCCGCGCTTTTCCGCCTCCTCGCACGCGAAGCGCACGAGCTTCCACCATTCGGGCGTGAACGCAATCAGACCCTCGTTGGGGCTGTTCTTGATCTTCGTCGCCCACGGCGAGCAGACGTCCGCCATGCCGAAGATCGTCGCCGCGCCGATGCCGGTTTCCTTGAACCAGTCGAGGTCCTTGACGATTCCTTCTTTCGAGACGTTGCACCCCATCCAGTGCCACCACACGCCCGTCTTCGCGCTCTGCGGCGGGTTACGGAATACGGTTTCGGGATCCGGCGCGGCATCTACCACCAGCGCAGCGGCAACCACAGCCACGGACATAAACGTCATCTTCATCGCTTTCATATTCGTCATTCCTTCTTTTGGGAAAACGTTTCAAGTCTAGCAAATACGCGCCCATTTAGCAAGTTCCTTGCCAGTTTCTTACCGGTGGAGCCGCTGGTGGGGCGAGCCCTCCCCCGTCAATGTACGATTCTGAACACGTCGGCGTTGGCGTCGGCCTTGAAGTCGGCAGGCAGATCAAACTCGACGTCGCCTGCGGGGGACGGCGGTCGCGTCCTTGACACCGCCCAACGCGGACATCGCCGCGAGCGCGGCGGAAACGATCAATGTTCTCTTTTTCATTTCCACTCCTTACCTCTTGCTTCATGGGGCTCTTGGCATTTTGTCAATGTCAATGTTCAAGGAGAAATACTGCCGTGGAATGCTTCGGCAGCTTCCATGTAAAGCGGTCGGCGTTTTCAGCAACCGGCTTTTCCGTCGTGATCTCCGTAATCTTCCGCACCCTGCGCGGCAGCGCGATCTCGTAGTCGCCCGCCTCGCGCGTGTGGAGCATGAGCCACGCGGAGTTTGCCGAAAGGACGACGTCGGAATCCGTATAGACATGGACGCCCGCCGCCTTGTAGATGGCGCGTAGCTCGTCCGCGCTCTTCATCTTCAGCGTCTCGTACGTCTCGCCGCCGGTGAGGCGCTTCACGCGCTCCCACGAAAGCGCGGTCTGGCTCGCGTATGCGGGCGCATGGAAGAACACGAGCGTACGCCCCTGCTCCTTCAGCTTGAGCGCAAGCGCGTACTGTTCGTCGGTGAGGTACTGGCAGTCGAGGAACGCGACGACCTTCGCCTTGCCTTTCACGACAGCGTCGAGGTCCTCCGCGAGATACCAGTCGAACGGCGCGCCCGCGCGGTAGAACTCGCCCATCTGCTTCACGTACAGCTGCTGCGTGACCGTACCGACGAAACGGCCACCCTGCCCAGTGTAGAACCCGCTCTGCGGCTGCGATATGACGGCGACCTCCGAATGGTGCGAGCGGTCGTGCCGGAGCGCGACCTCCGACCACTTTCTCATGCGCCCGACGGCATCGACGAGCTGCGGATCGCGGAACGTGCCGCGCGTGAGATCCATGTACCAGAGCCCGGTGCCGTGCGTGACGGTCATGCCGAACTCGCGGTAAAGAAGCGCGAGCGACTCCTCCATCGTGTTCACGGTGCAGCGGCGGTCTGGATGCTTCTTGAGTTTTTCGAGGTGCGTCATGTCGTCGCCCTCGTCGATGAAGAACTTGCCGTGCAGCGCAGCGCTCGCGAGGTACTGGCGCTGCATGCCGTCCTCGCCCAGCCTACGGCGCTTGTAGGTGTGCGGCGCGGAGAGCATGTCGAGATTCTTCGAGAGATACATCTTGGAGATGCCGCGATGGTCGTTCTCGCACACCCATTCGTCGTCCGCCACATAGCCATAGAACGCCAAAGTGGGGAGCATCCCCTTCGACTCGTCCTTCACGATGCCGCAGTAGTGGTCGATCATCTCCGCCGTCACCTCGTTGCAGCACTCGAGGTAGTCCAGCACGCGGCGTCCCTTCGCCGGATCGCGCCACCCGTCTTGGCTTTTGCACCGTTCCTCTTTGCCGGGCAGCGTGACGGACGCGAAATCGGCCTTCGGGTCCTTGAAGGCGTCGCGCAGGCGCGCGACGTCGTTGCCATATTTCGTGCGAAGGTAGAGGACGAACGCCTGGCGCATGGGCTCCGAGAGGTCGCCCCACGAACTGCCGGACCTTGCGGCCCCGCCCAGCATTACGTCCCAGCTAAAATGCTCGCCGCAAGGACCGTTCGCCACGTGGATGCCCATCAGATGGTCGCCGTAGCGGTCCATCAGATGGCGCACCGCCCGGCGGTAGTACGGCGAAAGCTCCTCGCGGCATTTGAGCGACGCGAATGACTCGCGCGCTGGCGCTCCCTTCTTCGGCGTCGCGTACACGTGCCGTTCGCCGGGGTTTGCAACGCTCCACCAGTCCGGCGCTGTGTAGAACACGCGCGGCAGCACCGACGCCTTCGGCGCCCACGAAAGAAGCTTGTCAATGTGCGAATCCTGGTATTCCATCCCGAACGAGCCGTCCTTGCGCCAGTAGGGATGCTTGTAGTGCGGGAACGAGCCGAACATGGCGAAGATGTCCATGCCCGCGGCCGACAAGTCCCGCGAGTCCTTCTCCTGCGGCTCCCATTGCCAGAACATCATTGCCGCAACGGGTTTCCCGTCGTGGTACAGCCCCGGTGCGCCGTTCAGTTCCGCCACGCGCCACCCTGCGCCGGGCGCCGTTAAAGGCGCCATGCACATTGCCGCAGCCGATATTGCGGCGTCAAGCCGTGGGACGGACCTCGCCCTTGGATTCGGCACGATTTCATGCGTGATTGTTCCGTCGGCCGCACGTTTCGCGCTCACGCGATGTCCGCCGGGCAGGCGTAGGTTGCGGAACGAGACCTCCTTGCCATCCCACTCCTTCGGGAGCGCAGGGAAGAGACGATAAGTGTTCGAGTGGGGATCGTATGACAGCAGCATTTCCTGTATACCGCGCGCATAGCCGAAGTTCGCCTCCAATGTAAACGGGCGGTACGTAAATCTGGAAAGGCCGCACTTCAACTGGTCTCCGTTCACGTTGAACCCGTTTCGCGCGGTGAACGCACGGGCGAAATCCTTCAAGTAGCGATACGCCCTGTCACCGCGTCCAAGCCGAGCCTCGAAACACCCCGCCCACGGAAACGAGAAACCGACCCACAATCCAGTGCCGAGACCCTCCCACCATTCCACCGACTTCACGAAGTCCACACCGTTCTCGCACGGGACGTTCGTCAGCGGAAACACCTGAATGAGGTGCGACGGATGCCGATGCGAGTCCTTGAGCGGGTTTCCCGCGGAGATTTCGAGCGTACCGTCCTTCGTGACGTTAGGCGGACCGAACGTACCGACGTATGACCTCCACTTCACCGTCTCGTCCGCGTTCCCGCACGCCTCGGCGAGGCGCGAGAGCCATACGTAGAAGCTGTCGAGTATCGCCCTTTCATAACTGGAGTTCGCGTTGAGAAAGCACGAGTTGCCGTTGCCTCCGACCTCCGGCGAACATGACAGGGTGAGCTTCCTCACGCCATCGACAACCTTCCACGAGTGCTCGAGTCCTGCGGCCAGTTCGCGTCCGAACGCGAGGTACTTCGCGGCCTTCTCGGGCGTCGGGTCGTAGTCCCATGCATCGCAAAAGGTGTTGAACGCCCAGATGCCGTGAATCGGCGGCAGCGTATAGGCGGTCCAGCCGAGAATAGGCTGCGCCGCGTATCCCATCGTCGGTGGTATGACGGCGCCGTCGCCTCCCTTGAATATCTTGCGGCAGAACTCACGGCACTCGGGAAGCCGCTCGATGTAGAAGTCCGCAAACGCCTCAAGCGCTTCGACACATCCGGCCGGCCCCGCCGCCCAGTACGTCATTTCGGTGTTGAGGTCGTTGTGGTAGTCGCCATGCCACGGCGGAAGCTTCCCGTCGTCCGCCGTCCACAGGCCCTGAAGCGCGAGCGGGGCGCATCCGGCGCGCGCGCCGGCCCCGTAGAGATAGATTGCGAAGTCGTAGAGGCGCTGCAATTTCGGGTCGGGGATGGACACTTCGCTCTCCGCATTGAACTTCGGCCAGAAAGCGGAACGCGGAGCATCACATGCGGGACGGAACCTCACGCCGGACTCGAAGTCCCTGTCGAACCTGTTGTCCGCGCCCTTGCGCCGCAAGCGCCTGTAAACCGCCTTGCCGTCGTCGATGGCGATTTCGGGCTCAGGATAGCCACCGAGCTCGGCGAATGACGGATTCTTCACGAACACCTTGGAGTCAAACGTGACGCCGTCAGGGACACGCATGGAAAGGAGCGTATCGCCGTCGTCGAACCATGCGACAATGTCCCGGTCGCCGGACGGCGTCGCCACGGTCACCGTCGCGGAGGCGGTCGCGCCGTCGAGCCTGAAACGCCGTAGAGACTGTCCCTTGCCGAGCTTCAGCACGAAACGCACGCCAGGAAGCTTCGTCGCTGAATCCCCCTTGTCGAAAATCTCCTTGCGCCGACCGTCATCCTTCTTCGTCACCGTGTCAACGAGCATATCCCATGTGAAATTGGGAGAGTCGCAACATGTAGGCCAGATGTTATGCCAGAAGTCCGCACGGTCGAGAGTGACATTGAGCGTATTGCCGCCACCCCAGATAAGTGCGCCAGCGCTGCCGTTTCCCAGCGGAATGCCATCGTCCCACGAGGACACGGGAGCGACGAGGTCGAGAAGCGACTCGCCGTCATAATTGTCCCGCATGATCAGCACATCCTTCCTGCGCGACGCGGGTGTGACGACAAGGTCTTTCAATTCGCCGTTCTCCACGCGGCCCTCAATGGTGGTGTTCTTCGGCGCGTGAAGCTTGAAGTCGCAGTTCCAGTCCTTCGGCCACGCGGGCAGAAGGAAGATCTTGTCGCCTTCGTACTGCATGAGCATCGACTGGATCGTGCTCAGGAAGATTCCGCCCTCGTCCTGGTCCGGACACCAGTTGAAGTTCGGGCCCCAGTACGCCGGCCAGCGGTAGATGTTCTTCGAGTGCGTGAGCGCGCGGCCCGCGATATGCACCCGCGCCTCCTCCGTCATGCCGAGATACGCCGCGTTCACCTCGTCCTGCGCCCAGCCGTGGTAGAGCTTGTACATGCGCCCCTCGCGGTACGAGTGCCGTCCGATCTCCACGTTCGGCTTCTCGAACGAGCAGAGCCGGAACGGGAACACGCAGTAGAGCTCCGGCGTCTCTAAGTTGTGGCGGCTCGCGAACTTGTCCGCCGGCGCGAACGCGACCTTGCCGCCGAGCTTGCGCGTGGGCAGTTCGGGGATGCGCGCGCGGATCTTCGCGAAGAGCGCGCGGTCGTCCTCGGAAAGGGCGCCCTTCGGCAGCGCGAGCAGCATCTCCGTCACGCACGTCAGGCCCGCGATCTCCGGCATCGGGTTCGTGCAGTTCCACCACATCTCCGTCGCCTGCGCGGGATGCATCAGGTAGCGTCCGTTCGCGTCGAGCTTGTAGTGCTCGTCGAAGTAGCGCACGTACTCGCGGACGGATGGCAGGGCCTTCGTCTTGAGCCATGCGTCGTCTTGCGTGAAGGCGTAGTAGCGGAGAAGCATCAGCGAAAGTTCCAGCTGCCCCACCCATTCGTACTTGTGCCAGCCGCTCAACTGGAGCTTGTCCGTGCGGTCCTTCCACGCGCCCTTCTCGTATTGCAGAAAGCGATTGGCGCTGTACACGCTCAGGAAGTGGTCACCCCACGGCTGCATGCACTCCGGGAAGTACGCGCCGCCGTGGCCGAGGTACTTGCGCGTGCGCTTCACGTTGAAGTCGATGAGACCGCAATACATGTTGAACAGCGGCTGGAGCATGTCGAGGTCGCCGGACGCAAACATCGTGTAGTACGGCAGGCGCGTGTTCTGCCACCAGTAGCCATGTCCCCATTGGCGGTAGTCGGGATCGCCCTTGTGGGTCATCGTGAAGAGCGACCCGTTGAAGCGGATCGGGAGGCGTCCGCGTCCCGTACACCCGTTGAGGTAGCGCTGCGCGGCGTAGCGCAGCGTGATGGCCGCACACTCGTCCGTGACGCTCGCCGCGCCGAAGGCGCGTTCCAGAGGCACGCCATTTACGACGATCTTCGCGATGCCGTTTCGCGACACGACGACCTCGATCGCGGTCTTGCGTCCCGCGCGGAGCTTCGTCGGATGCGTGAACCAGTTATGCCCGGCGATAAGGCGTATCTGCCCGTTGAGCACGTCGACGAGGAATCCGTCGCCCCTCCCTGGCGTCGCGTTGTCGAGAAGCCGCTGCGGCTTCTCGAAACGATCCGTCATGAACGTGCACGCAAAGCGGAAGGCGTTGCCGTCGCGGCTGTCGCGGGTCGACCGCGCTACCGTATCGCCTACCTTGGGCACGCCTGAATACAGCACCTTCCCATCAAGCTCCACCTCGGCGGACACAAACGTGCCGAGGAAGCGGTTCCCGCCCTTGGAGTCGACGCCAATGCTCAGCGGCAGCTTGTCGTTGGTCGGCAATGCATACGGCTTGCGCGGCGCGTTCTTCGCCGCGTCGGACGGCGTCACGTCGATGTGGCTGCGGTCCCAGAACGAGCGCCAGGCGGCGATATGCGCGGCACGCTTTGCCTCCTCGCCGTCGATGGTCCAGCCGTCGCGGTCGAGCATGTCGTTCGTGCGACGCAGCCATTCGGCCTCGTCCTTGCACGGGTGCAGGCACGTGATCGCGGTGAGGAAGAGGGTACGTGAAGGTACGTCGGATGACAACAAGCGTACAACAGCAAGGTCGCCACCTTGTTGTTGTACGCTTGTTGTTTTCCCCCATCCCGCCCCGCCTTGTTGTTGTACGCTTGCTGTCTTCCCACATCCCGCCCCACCTTGTTGTTGTACGCTTGCTGTCTTCCCCACGATCTTCCTCGTCACGCCGCCGAAGACTCGGTTCGAGAGCAGATCAGGTTTTCCGAGATCGCCCGTCGCCTGATAGTAGTCGTAATACTTCATCATCTTCGCGACCGTCTCGTTCCGGTTCACGTGGCACCACCCGCCCGGCACGAGACGGTCGGCGTTGATCGTGAACGTGATCGGCTTGCCGTTTTCCGTCGCGCCGTCGAACTGGTTACCCAATCCACTTGCGCCGTACTGCTTTGATGAGGCAAACTCCTTTGACCCGCCGGGGTAGAGACGCCAGTTGACGACTTTCGCCTCGACGTCCGGTGCACCCTTCACGTCGCACACGGCGATCGAATCCGTCCCCTGCTGGATGCGGTATCGCAGCGACACCGCCCGCCCGCCGCTCTTCCACGACGCCTCGAACTCGCCGCGCTCCATCGAGAGTTCCTGCCGGTACGTGCCCTCATCGACGGGCGACTTCGTCTCGTAGTCGATTGCGCCAGTCTTCACGTGGCGTCCGCCCTCGTTCCACGAATCGGAGTTCTGAAGTACGGTGTGCAGCGTGCCGGCGGCGTCCAGCCACGCCATCGCGCCGACCTCGCCGTTGCCGAGCACCATCATGCCCTTCTCGTCTGCTGCCGGCGTGTCGAACACGATCGGTGCCGGCGCGTACGCAAGGGCAATTGACACGAGGCCAGCGGAAGCAATTAATGTTTTGATCTTCATTTTCTTTGTCCTTATTTTTCATGGTTCCAACATACAAGGAATCAACTCCCCGCCCACGCTCAATTCCGGCACGTCAGGCGTGCCGCCGACGATGAAATCGGCGATGTACGTACGGCGCATGCCGACAGTCGTGGGCGAAGCATGCGTGTGGAACACGATGCGCCATTTTCCGTCTTTGTCCTTGAACAGCGAATGGTGTCCCGTTCCGCGCAGACCGCGGAAACGACGCAGGATCGGATTCGACGCGGATTTGCGCCACGGTCCCTCGGGCTTGTCGGCGAGCGCGTAGCCGACGGCGTAGTCGGGATCCCAGAAGGCACGGCCCGAATACGTGAGGACGTACTTCTTCCCAATCTTCACGACGAACGGCCCCTCGGTGATCGCGTTCCCCTCCCACGGCGTATCGGCGCGGAAGAGCATACGCGCGGTTCCCGGCTTGACGTGCAGCCAGTCCTTTTCAAGTTCGGCGAGCCAAATCGTGTTGCCTCTGTCAAAATGCACGTACACCATCCACGAGCGTCCGTCGTCGTCCACGAACAGCGAGTTGTCGATGCCCGCGCGCTCAAGAAGCGGTTTTTTTTCGGCCTGGCGGAACGGCCCGAGCGGCGAATCCGCCACCGCCGCGCAGACATGTCCCTCGGCGGAATAGAGCATGACGAATTTCCCGTCGCGTTTGTAAACCTCAGGCGCCCAAAAGGAATGGTTACCGTATGAGTCGCTCTTGTGCAGAGCCAAACCGCCTGCGGCGCGTCCCTTCGAGAGCTTCCAATTCTTGAGGTCCTTCGACACGGCGACGGCGATGCCGTCACCGGCGTATGTTCCGTAGGCGTAGTACGTACCGTTGTCCAACAGCACGAACGGATCGGCGAGCGCAAGCGTCGCGGTAGGTACGTACTGCGTCGGCTCCTTGCCGTCGAGCGGGACGCATACCACGACGTCAAAGGCGTCGCCCGCAGAACGCGGGCACTTCACGGTCTTGATCTCGTCGCCGAGCTTGAACGTGAACTCCTTCACCGACGGATCAAGGAAGTGGATGTAGAGCGTGTCGCCCTTGCGCGTGGTGACGACCTTGTCCCCAAGCGACACGCCGCCGGCTTTCGTACCGTAGATCGAGTCGCCGTTCTTCTCGAACCACTTGCCGATCCCCTCGAATATCTCTACGGCCTTCGCGGGAATCTGCCCCGAAGCGTCTGGCCCGATGTTAAGGAGAAGGTTGGAGCCCTTCGACGCGGCGCGGGCAATGAGCGCGATGCACTCCTCCGGCGGACGGAACTTGTTCTGTCCGATCCGGTATCCCCACACGTCGTACTGGATCACGTCGCATTGCTCCGCCGGACGGTCGTCGAGGAGCGGCTGGTTCTTCGAGAACATCGTTCCCACGCCCGGCAGGTCGCGCTCGAAGAGCTGGATGTCCTCCTGCGGGCGCGGCGCGCGGTGGTTGTTGTTCGCCACGAGCACCTGGCGCGAATGGATGAGGTCGAATATCTCGTCGAATCCCCAGTCGAACGTGCCGCCCCGGTCCCTGTCGTACTGGTCCCATTCGCAATCGAACCAGATGTTGCCCGGATGGTAGTTGTCGAGAAGCTCCGTGATCTGCCCCAGCATGTACCGCTTGTACGAGGCGTAGTCGGGCTTCTGGTCCTTGGCGTACGCCTTGAGCCACTTGCACGTTCTTCCAAGCGGATAGTCCCGGCGGTGCCAGTCCATCAGGGAATAGTAGAGGTTGAGCTGGATTCCCTCCGCCTTGCACGCCTCGGCCAGTTCGCCGATGACGTCGCGCTTGAACGGCGTGGCGGCGATGTTGTAGCCGTCGTCGACCTTCGAGGGCCAGAGGGCGAAGCCGTCGCAGTGGCGCGCCGTGACGGTGATGTACTTCGCGCCGGAACGGCGGACAATCCGCACCCATTCGCGGGCGTTGAACTTGGACGGGTAGAAACCGTCAACGATGCGCTCGTAGGCGTCGCGGTCGATCTTCCCGTGCCACATGTAGCACTCGCCCTGCGCGTAGTAGGCGTAGAGGCCCCACACGATGAACACGCCGTAGCGCTGTTCGGCGAATTTCTCCCGCGCCTGGAGGTTCCACGCCTCGGGCCTGTATTCCGCAGCTGCCGCACAAAGCCCGGCCGCCAACACGGAGCACGCAATCAATGCTTTAGATTTCATCATTGTCCTTTATCTTATGTATCATAAATCAAGAAACGCGGTGATTGTATCATATTTATCTAAACTGAGCAATGGTCTCGGCACAAGATTTGGAAAAGTACAGTTTTGAGCCGAAACCGAACCGCGTGACTTGGACACCGTCGGAATGACCACAGATGTTGCTGGTATGTGAGGGTTTGTTTTAGATTTCGCTTTTGTTTTTAGCCGTGTAGCCCGCCGCCTACGCTTCGCGCAGGAATATAAATGAGGATAACTTTGATTACTTTCGCTATTGGAAAATTAGGAGTTTCGGAGTTAATGAGAGTATTTAAAGAAAACTCCCGTTCTCCAAGACTCCAAAACACCCAACAGCGAAAGTAAAAACGCAAATTATAGTTAAGTTATAGGCAAGAACATGTAGAACGTGTAGTTGGGCGCGGACTACTTGACGATGATCATGAGGCCGCTTGCCGTGCGCTTGATCGTCACACCGGGAACGGTCTTCACGTAAACGTTTGAATAACGGACGATTTGTGAAGTCCGATGTCAGAAGTCCGAAGTCCTTCCAACGCGCCCGCACGCGGCGTTTTATCGCGGTTCCGTGCGGTTCTGTGGAGGGTGGCGGTCATGGTGTGGTTTATGCCGTTGCGGGTGCGGGCGCGATACGCGCTATCGGTAGTCGGACGTACCGACGCCCCTTTGCTTCCGCCATGCGCTGGCGTTCTGCAACGGCATCCGCCAAGCGATAGACATTATGACCATACCGTTCCGAAATCTTCCGCCTGACGGCATAGATTTCCTCCAAAACAGGATCGTATGCATTCATGTCAATTTCCATAGCCGAACTCCTCCTTTCGATTGAGGAACTCCTCTGGTGTTATGATTATCGGGCATTGATAACCCGCATCTCTTATGATTGACGCTGTTTTCGGAAGCGTGACCGGATTTGCCATGTGACGGCAATTCCAAGTCAACAGGACATCCATCCCGTAAACAGCCGCTGTCGCTATGTGGGAAGCATCCGTTGTTTCATCTTCTGGCACCGCGTGATTGCGCATCAGCGAATCTGCAAGTGACAATACCTCACGAAGCGTACCGTCAAGCCACGTCGAATCTGCCATACTTGCAAGACGACGATCTGCAAACTCTGCATTTCCGTCACTTGATTCGTCTTCGACATACTGCGACACGTAGATATCGCACGTTGGCGCAATGTCCTGCCACCATTGGTGCGTCAAAGCCTGCTTGACGGCAATATGAGACAACGGAGTTCTGCCGCCGTTCAGGTAGCTCCAGAACGTCGTCTCGCAATAGACCTTCAATCTCTGTTTCGCCTCTTCCATGGTTTTTCCGCCCGAGGGCACATCGCCCCAAGCGGCACGTATTTTACACTATTTCCTTTTTTAGTGTCAAGGGACGGGCGGACAAAAACTTTCCGGGAAAGCACATTTTTGTGCCGACGCCGAAAAAGATGCTTGCCCGTCACTTGCAGAGCGTTGCGGCGGCGATTCCAGCGAGCGTTTCCGTGGCGCGGCACTCGATGGTCGCCTGGAAGAGTTCCTTGGACGGATCGAGCGGGACGGCAACCACGTTCACGTGCGCCTTGCCCCACAGCTGGATGTGTTCGCCCTTGAGATGGTATGGTTGACGCGTCCCGTAGCTGAGCCAGTCGTCGCAGTTGTCCGGCGGAACGAGCGACACGGACTGCGACACGCCGTCTGCGTACGTGACCGTAATCCGCGCCGCCTCCGTCCACGCGATGTTGGGATTCGTCGAGACGGCGACGAGGAACGCGATTTTCGTTCCCTTGCCGGAAAGCGGAATCGACCGCATCGCGGGAAGCTGGTCGTAGAGGGACGTGAACACGGCGTTCTCGCCGTTCCCCGCGTCCAGCCGAAACGGAATGCCCGTGCTGCTGCGCACGATGCCGTCGGCGGGGATGTTGAACTTCGGGGGAACGGAAAGCTTCTTGCCGCCATGGCGTTCGCTCCACCAGGAACGTCCGTTCGACTCAATGGACCGCGTCGACGGCCCCCACTTGCACCACGGATGGCGTCCTGTCATGGGCGTGTAGGTGCGGGCGTGGAGCGTCCGGAGGTTCTGGTTCGCCGCCGCGCCGAGATCGACGCATGCGAATGACGCCCCTTCGGGGACCGACAGGTCGCAGCCCTCGCCTTTCGGCTGTCCCCAGTTGGTGTGCGGCGGCGGCAGGTTCACGCCGGTCATGCGGGGGTGATGGCTGCGAACCTCGACCTCGTAGCCGTGCGGGTTGTGCGTCACTTCCACGCCGCCCTTCCGCGTCCAGCGATAGCCGAAGTACGGCGCCTTGATCTCCGCCTCGTTCCAGTGCGGCGGAAATCCCGGCGTGACGACTGCCTTGCCGGACGGACCGTCGATCACGATTCCGAAAAGGCCCTCCACCGTGCTGCGCAGGTGCATCGCAAGCGAATCGGTGAAGTCGAAGTCGCCCCTGTTCTCCAGCGTCTTCTCGTCGTGGATGTGGTACATCGCGCCCGGACCGGCCCGCTCACCGCGCACGGTCTGGAAGTAGGCGCTCCGGTAGTGCCGCCATGCGATCTCGGGCTCGCCCGTCTGCCAGCAGGCGAGGGCGAGGTGGAGGTTCTCCTCCTGGTACAGGCCGCACGTCGAATAGAACCGGGGGAGCTTGTTGGACGAATAGATCACCGCCTGGCCGTCCTTCCCGATTTCGCTCGGCACGTTCTTCATGTACCAGTCGAGCGCGCGGAAGGCGCGCGACGGCACGGCGTCGGCAAGGCCGGAGTCGATCGCCGTGTAGATGCTGGACGCGTCGGGAGAGTCGATGAGCCGCCCGTAGCCGAACTTCTCGCGGTATTCGCCCCACACGCCCCTGCGCTCGCTCCAGAGCGAATCGTCGATCGCGGCGTCGATTTCGTCCGCGCGCTTCGCGAACGCCGCCGCGTCCACCGCCTTCCCGAAGCGCGACGCCGCGCGCGCCATCGCGCGGTACGCGAAGCGGGCATACGCGGAGGCGATCGTGCCCGCGCCGCCGTTGCACCATTTGTTGTCGGTGTTCCAGGCGTTCAGGAAATTCTCGTAGAGGTCGGTACCCGGCACGCGGATGTACTTTTCCATGTACGCGAGGTGGCGCTTCACGCCCTCGTACGCGATCTCGCGCATGAAGGCGTCGTCGCCGCTGCGCAGCCAGTAGCGCAGCACGGCGTCGACAAACGGCTCGTTGAAGCTGTAGATGGAATCGCGCATCCCCATGTTGCTCGTGACGCGCCCCTCCTTCGTCTGCGACGAGAAGTGCGCGCGCGCAAACGCCCGGAACGCCTCGTCGCGTCCCAGCGCAATCAGTCCGTAGCTCACGCGCCAGCCGGGGAACGGATCGCGCCAGACGAGCGCGGCATGTCCGAGACAGTCTCCCTCCCGCACGCCGTCCATCGCGATGTTCTCGCAGAGGATCACGGAATTGAGCTCCTTGTCCGGCGTCTTCACGACGAGCGTTCCGGACAATGCCTCCAGACGCGCAACCGCGTCGTCGAACGCCTTGGGCAGGTCGGACGGAGGCTTGTCCAGCCCGTCCGCCCGGTTGAAGGCGTAGTACGTCTTGCCGCCCCGCGTCTGGCGTCCCCATTCAGCGACCTTTCCCGACACCTTCGCCGGAATGTCGCCCGTCACTTCCACGAGCAGGTCCTCCGATTCGGCGGAACGCGCCATGCGCACGCGCTCCCCGCCCTCCAGCTCATACTCCGCACGGCCGAACACGTAGCGGTAGCGCACGTGGCCCGGACAGTCGAACGAGAGCTGCCCCAGCCACGTGCGGCGTGGATTCGAGAGGAACTGCACGCGCGGGCGGTCGGACGTCAGGACGAAGGTGCGCGGAACCTTCTTCCAGTCGTTGCCGTGCCAGCCGTACAGCACGCGAGAGAAATCCGCCTCGCCGTCGGTGATCTCGTAGCCGCCTGCGATGGGCGTGTAGCGCTGGTGGCTCACGCATCCGACACGATGCCGCTCGCCGTTCTGCCAGATGGTGATGCCGTCGTCGGCGGCAACGGTCACGACGATGCACTGCGGCTTGCCCGTTTCAAGCTTGAGCGGATGGTAGGCGCTGCGCCTGTCCGGACGGAAGAAGCGGATACGGTCGCCGTAGGTGTCGATGATCCAACCGTCATGTCCGCCGGGCGTCGCGTTGTCGATGAGGCGTCCGCCGGTCTTGTTGAGGACGACCCAGCAGGCAAACGTGAAGCCGTTCGTAAAATCCGCCCGCCCCACGGCGTCGCACCGGTCGCCGGGACGCGGCACGCCTCTCCACACGAGGCCGTCCTTCGCAATGGCCCTTGCGGCGGTGGAGGCGTCCTTCGCATACGCGGCCGCCTCACTCGCCGTCCACGCGCGGGAATACACGCGGGCGTCGATGAAGCGCCCTTCCAATCTATTCCCGCCACGTGAATCCACGCCGAACGACACGGGCAGGCTCTTCTCTATGAGCACCTGCCCTGTGGCGAACGCCGTTGCGGCGCATACCACCATGATGCCTGTTGCTTTTCTCATAGCTGCTTTCCCTTTCGCGGAAAATACGTCGCAGCGCCCGCGGAAAGCGCCGCACACGCGAGCGCAAATGTTGCAGATCGGTTCGTCTTCATTGATCTTCCTCCAGAACCTAATTCGGCATGATCGGCTTCGATCCCCGCATCCACGTCCAAACCGCCGTCACTGGCGGTTGACGCGTATCTCGAGAATCCCGGCCGAAAGCTTCGGACGGCTCTTCACGACGATCCTGAAGGAATCGGAATCAACCGGCTCCTTGAAGGTAGCCGACGAAAAGGCGTCCCTCACCGTGGTGTACTTTGCATCCGTCACGTCAGTCCAAGGCAGCCCCGGGAAGAGGCGGCTCTGCACCTTCCACCGCTCCGGCAGCGTGCAGTCGCCGCGTCCCGCGTGGTGGTCGTCGAACCAGTACACCTCGATCGACTTCACCGGCGTGCGGGCGGGCAGCTCGATCTCCACCCACTCCTCGGTGCCACGATGGTCCCAGAATGAGAACCGCGGGATCGACTCGTCGGCCGACGATGCAGGCAGCACACCGTCGAAGAGGGAATCGACCGTGTCGAGCCGCCAGCAGCACGACGCCTTCACGAACACGCCCTGGCTGTTGCCGCTCGCCGTCTCGCGGCTCGTGGCGAACCACGTCTGCATCTCGCCGGCGCCTCTGTGGCACCACGCGAAAAACGGCACCAGCGTGAGACCTGCGCCCTTGAGCGCCGTCATCGGCGTGTTGGCGATGACGATCGGCGAGGGAGAAAGCTCGGCGTCTGGCGGAAGCACTGCGTTGAACGCCCTGCCGCCGTTGTCGACGCCTTCCGCGCAGTAGACGAGCGGCCCCCGCTCCACGGCGAGGCGGCCGCGGTCCTGCGCCACCCGGTCGTCGGCCTTGATGCGCTTCACCTCCATCGGCAGGCTCAGCGTCACGGCGTCTCCGCGCCGCCACGCCCTCTTGACGGAGATGTATCCGTCGGCGCCGGGAATTGACGAGACCGCCTTCCCGTTCACCGTGCAGCGCACGTCCTCCGCGCGAGAAGGCTTCGTCTGCTCATAGAGGCCGCCAGGCGCGGGCACGCCTCTCGCCCAGCCGGGCACGCGTATCTTGAGCGTGAACTCGTCGCCGTCGCGCGCGGGGTTGACCGTGAGCGTGGCGACCCCGCTCCACGGATAGTCCGTCTTCTGCGAAAGGCGCACGCGGCCGAGATCGGCCTCGTTCTCCATGAAGAAGTTCCAGTAGAACGTGTTCTTCGCGGCGTCCGAGGCGTATGCCCAGTTGATGAACTGCGGTATGAAGCGCACCACGTTCGGCGGGCAGCACGCGCAGCCGAACCACTTGGATCGCTTGTATCCGCCGCGCGAGGCCATGGGATTCGGGTAGAAGAACTCGTCGCCTGAGATGGAGATCGAGCAGAGCGAGCCATTGTAGGCGATGCGCTCCACTATGTCGAGATACTTGGCGTCGCCCGAGCGCAGGAACATGCGCTCGTTGAAAAGCGCGTTGGCGATTGCGGCGCACGTCTCGAGGCACACGCGGTCGTTGGGCAGGTCGAAGGCAGGGCCGTAGCCCTCGATCTCGGGACGCGCCCCCACGCCGCCGCTGAGGTAGAGCTTCCCCGTTACGATGTCGTTCCAGATCGTGTCGGCCGCGCGCAGAAGCGAATCGTCGCCCGACATCATGCCCACGTCGCACATTCCGGCGTAGAGGTATCCCGCGCGCACCGCATGGCCAACGGCCTCCTTCTGTTCGCGCACGGGCAGGTGGTCCTGGTAGTAGGCGTGGTTTGAGGGGAAGCCGCGCTTCCTCTCGCCCACTCTCTTGTCGCGCGGCATTCCGCGCGTTGAGAGAAGGTCCATCGCAAGATCGAGGTACTTCTTGTTCCCGGTCGCCTTGTAGAGCTTGCAGAGCGCGAGCTCGATCTCCTCGTGGCCGGGCAGGAACCATATCTGGTCCTTGCCGGGGCCGAACGTGCGGCGCATCATGTCCGCCGCCTTGCAGGCTATCTTGATGAAGCTGTCCTTGCCCGTGGTCTCGTGGTGCGCGACGGCGGCCTCGATCATGTGGCCCATGCAGTAGAGCTCGTGCGCGTCGTCGCAATACCAGCGGTGGGTGCCCACGCGTTCGTGGCGGTCGCCGAGCGTGCGCGCGGTGTAGATGTAGCCGTCAGGCTCCTGGGCGGCGCCGAACTTCTCGACGATCGCCTCCAACTCGCGCGCGGCTGCCGCGTCGGGGAACATCGCGAGCTCGTACGCCATGCCCTCGGCGACCTTGTACACGTCGCTGTCGTTGAAGAATATTCCCCTGAACCGGCCATGCGGCTCGCCACGCAGCTTCTTGGCCGCGTTCACGAAGTTGTCTATGCGGCCCGTGTCGCGGCTCTGCTTCAAGTTCGCCGTGGCGGTGACGAGGCGGTTGGTCGCCTCGCGGGCCGCCCAGAATCCGCCCGTGGGCTTCACGCTTCCCATGCGCGGCATGGCGATGGGATAATCTGCCGCGGCTGCGATGCTCGCGAACGCGGCAAGACAAATCAATAGTTTCTTCATGGGCACTATTGTATCATAGCACGGACAAAGTGCCTAGCGAAAAGCAGGCTGCCTTACTTGAGGTCCGTCCAGTCCAGCGCCCAGTAGCGCCTGTCGGTCGCGTAGGGGTCGATGCGCTGCCGAGCGGGATCGACGTCCTTCGGCAAGATGCCGTAACGCTTCATCTCGCGGATGTATTCCGGATTGGGACAGAACTTCGGCATGTCGAAGCGCGGGTCGGCGTCGAGCATCGACTTCGCGTCCTCCACCACGGCACGCAACTTCGCGTAGCCGGGATCTTCCTTCGTGGCAAACACAGACTTCCCCTGCGCATTCGTGCAGAGTCCAAGGCCGCCAGCCTCCTTCGCAAGCGGCGCCATGAGAAACATCGACTTCTCCGGACGCGTCAGATTGAAGATGAGTTCCCGCGAGTACCGCCCCGCCCTGCCGTTGCGCGGGTCGTTCTTTCCATGGAAACGTATGGGCGTGCCGTCGTTCACCGTGTGCGGCGTCGTGTGGCATGCCGCGCAGCGGCTCTTGACCGTCTGGTGCGCAGGCACATTGGGCGGCCTGCCCCAGGTGGAGTTGTACGGATGGCGCGACTTGTGGCCGCCGACGAAACCGCAGCCGAGCGCCGCGTAGGTGCCCGCGTACGGGGCCGAGGCGTCGAGCCACTGCATGATCATCCTGCGGTCGCGCTCGCTCACCTTCACGCCATGGTGGGAACCGTCGATCTTGCGTATTTGCGGACAGCATCCGAATGCCGGAGCCGTCGGGCTTCATCCGGTAGATCGTGGCCACCTGCGTCATCCAGCAGTTCACCCAGCGACGGCAGCGCGTGGACACGAACACGATGTCGCCGTCTGGCAGCCACGCGGGCTCGAAGTCGTCGTACTCGCCGAACGTCAGCTGGCGGTGGTTGGAGCCATCGGCGTTGATCGTGTAGAGGTGGTAGGTACCCGTGCCGCCAGGACGGTACGAGAAGAGGATCGTCCGTCCGTCGTAGTGTACGCACGGATCGCGCACGCCGCCTGCCTTGTCCGCAAGCAACGTACGGGACTTCCCGGTCTTCAGGTTGTACGCGAGGAGCCGTCCTTCCTTGCTGTAGACAGGGGCGTTGGTGGACTTGCAGTAGTACGAGATGTTTGCGTACCAGTGCGGATCCACGCCGGCCGAGCGCGTGGCGAACACCACTTCGTCGAAGGCACCGTACGCGCCGGAAAGGAGCTTGCCGCGTAATGTCGACTCCGAACCCTGGACCGGACGAATTGACCTTTTTTCAGGAGGAACAGATCCTGAAAGACCCGTCCACGCGAACGCCACCGCAAACACGGCAACAGCAATCTGTATTTTCGCGCTCATCTTATGTCCTTGCATGATTTCCGTCAAAACGGGTTGACCACCGCCATGCCGCGATAGGTCTGGTCGGGATTGAGGTCCTCACTGACGATCTCCGTACAGCCAAGCTTCTCGGCGGTGGACACGATCAACGCATCGAAGAACTGAATCCCGTATTCTTCCTTCACGTCTATCGCTTGCCGCACAAGGTCGATCGTCACGTCCGTCTTGAGGAGGTCGCGGAAGTAGTCGAGATAGCCATCTACCGTCTCCTGAGTTTGCTGCAGCTTGCCTATCATGACATTCGCAAACTCGCCCAGTACCTGAGTGGAGATGCAGCCGTCATGGTTGACGGTAATCGCATGGGCAATTAGTTCACGCGCAATATCGCCTTTACGGGGATCCTGATCCGTCGCCGAATACAGGAGAATGTTCGTATCGAAGAACCTCATCCGAACGCCTCCAGATTGCGCTCTCCGTCGCGCTGCCGGTTGAAGCGCCACCCCTTCGGCGCGTGCGCAAGATTTGCCCGCGCGAACGCCAGAAACCGATCGGCACGCGCCGACCGCTGCTGTTCAATCTCCGCCGCCTTTGCCGCGAGGCAGTCGCGGACATACTGGTTTAGGCTGGTGCCGTTTGCCTCGGCCCATTCCCTGACTTCCTGCACGATTGCAGGGGGTATCGACAACGTGATGCTCATCTTCGCCTCCTACACGGCCTTTGCCGCTTTAAGTTCGCACGTATTTTACTAAACCCGTGCGGACGTGTCAATGTCCGTGTACGATTGTGTCTCTTACTTGATTGCCGCGTCTCAGCCTTGTTCCCCTGAACGTCGAGGACGGATGCTGTGCGGCGAATCGGCATGTCAGCGCAGAAAGCCCCTCGTGACGGCCTCGCGCAAGGCCGAGATGCGGTCCCCGACGTCGAACTTGACGAAGATGTTCTTCAGGTGCAGTTTCACGGTGTCGCGCGTGATGCCCATGCGCTGGGCGATCGTCTCGTTCGTGAGCCCGGCGCGCAGATATTCCATCACCTCCACTTCGCGCGGCGTGAGGTCGGGCGTCATCTGTCGCTTGCGGAACAGCTCCATCACGGCCTCCGGCACGTACTTCCCGCCGTTCATGACGCGGTCGATCGCAACGGGGATCTCGTTCGCGTCACGGTCCTTGAGCAAGTATCCCTTCGCGCCGAGGGTGAGGGCCTGATACACGTCGTTGTCGGCGTCGCTCGTCGTGAGCATGATCACCTTCTGCGCCGGGCGCACGCGGAGGATGTCCTCCAGGACGGTGAGCCCGTCGCGGTCCGGCATCCGGATGTCGAGCAGGACGACGTCCGGCTCCACCTTCACCACGAACGCCGCCGCGCCTTCGCCCTTGGGCCAGTCGCCCGCGAAGGCGAGATCCCGCTTGTGGACGTCAAGCATGTACTTGAGCCCCATCCGCACGACGGCATGATCGTCGATTATCGCCACCTTAACCATTCCGGACCTCCGATTCCAGCTGCACGTAAGACCACTTTTCCCTCGCGCCCCACGAGAGCGAAAGCCTGTTCCTCAACGCGCGCTCGCGCATGCCGCTGAGTCCGTAGTGCCCCGTCTCGGGGCCGAGCGCGCGGTCGACCTCGAACGGCGTTCCGTCGTTCAGGACGCGGAGGACGAATCCTCCGCCCTCTCGCGGATCGCACGTGAACACGATCGTCTTGGCGTGCCCGTGCTTGATCGCGTTCGTCGTCGCCTCTTGAAGAATCAGAAGGATGTCCTGCCGCTCGGCCTCGTGGACATTTTCAGGCAGCCCCCGCAGAAGGCAGCGCGTGCGGACGCCGGCCTTGGCGAGATTCTTTGCCATCTGGACAATCGACTCGTCCAGCGTCTGCGCCTCCATTCCCACGCTCCTGAGGTTGAGGACGGCGCTGCGTACCTCCAGCTTGGCGTTCGCGAGAAGCGACATCAGGCATTTCATCGCGTCCTTGACGTTTTCCGGCGTTCCCTCGAGCTGCATGACGCTCGCCGCGAACAGGTTGGCGCCGGCGAGATGCTGCTCGATCGTGTCGTGCAGATCCGCGGCCATGCGCCGCCGTTCCGCCGCGACGACCTCGGCCTCCCGCCTTGCACGCACGATGCGGAGCCACAGCACCAGCAGGACCGCCGAGACGCAGACGAGAATGCCGCCTAGAACGATGGCGGCGACGAGCAGCATGCGCCAGGCGCTCCTGCCCCGACGGAACACGATGTCCTCGGCCTTTTCAACCTCCAGCAGGGAATCAACCCGCTTGCCGTCCTTGAACACGGCGCGCGCAAGCCCCGTGACGCGGACGGGCTCGCCGACAATGTCGCCGTCCGCACCCCACGGGATCCTCACCGTCGCCGTGTAGCCGTCCATCAGAAGCAGCATGTCCGCCGCGCGCCCGCCGCCCGACGGACGAACCTCGCGCACCGTTCCCTCCAGCGTGACGACGCGCCCGTCCAGAAGTCCGCGCCGGTAGTCCACCTGTTTCGCGACACGCGGCGGCTTGACGTCCTCGACGCGGAGGATGTCCACGGACGTCGCGTTGAGCGACACGGCGTCGTTTCGATTTGTCGTCACGCCGGAGACGAGCACGACCGCGCCGCAAGTCAGATCTGGCAGGAAATACCGGTTCGTGTACCTGAGAAGCGATTCCCGGCGCGCGACGTTCTTCGCAAAGCCAGACTCCGTCGGCGCGCCCAGCCCAAGCGGAGAGAACGACGCGACGGACGCGATCTCGGCCGCCTTCAGCGCGTTGACGACCGTCTTCCAGTCGCCGCCGTACAGCGGTTCCGCCCACTCGCGCCAAAGCGCATCCACATCCTCGCCGGGATTCCACGAAAGCTGCCGCCAGACATGGAGGTCCACGGAGTTGAGCCGGTCGGAAAGCGCCGCATATCCGTCCCGCTTGTACGTGCCCGCGTAGAGCATCACGCCGCCTTCCGGCGACACGAGATCCTTCACGCGCGCGAACTGCCGCGCCGTCTGCGCGACGACCGGCGCGGGGAAGTACTGCCTGCCGACGGTCTGCCCGGTGATCTGCCATTCGGCGATGTCGCGGCGCGGCGCGACCTGCAGAAGCGCGGAGAACGGCGGATTCGGCTGGCAGTCGGCGTTGTAGACCTTCGTCTGGAAGAGGACGCCCGTCCCCGCCGTGCGCATCGCCTCACCCCACACGGAAAGCGGCTCGCCGCTCGGTCCGCCGTAGCCCGGCGCATGGACCCACTCGTCCCCAAGCCAGTGCGACGCGCCGCTCGACCAGGTGCGGACGATGAGTTTCTTCTTGAGCGGCTTCAACGCGTCTTCCCACGCCTTGACCGCGAACGCGACTTGACGCCCCCAGTTTCCCGCGAATCCGTTCGCCTTGCACCGGTCGCAGACGCAGTTGAGTCCGTAGTCGTCCCACAGAGAGACGACGACACCGACCACCTCCGGCACGGCGATCTCGCGCACGGCTTCGCCGAAGAATGCGGCCGTCGCCGCGTCGCTCGGACAAAGCGTCCCCTTCTCCCACGACTTCTCCGGCGACACGCCCTTCGCGGACGGGTGCGCCGCGACGAACTCGTCGTACCGCGCGCGGTTCCACTTTGCGGCGTCGCATCCGTACAGGAACGAATACGCATCCACGCCAAGTGCCGCACATTCGCGGAGTCGCCTCGCATTCGGGCGTCCACGCTTGAAATAGACAGCATTCGCGCCGGTCGCCGCGATCCAGTCGCGCAGCGGCTCCGGCGAACGGCTCACGTCCAGCGCACGTGTCTTGAAATGCGGATCGCGCACGAACAGGTAACTCCTGGCGTTCATCCAGCGGTTCGACTCGTAATTCGCGTAAAGGAACGCCCGCGCAGTCTCTGCCTTGACGACAAACCTTACCCGTTCCCCATTCCCCGTTCCCCGTTCCCCATTCCCCATTCCCCATTCCCCGTTCCCCATTCCCCGTTCCCCGTTCCCCATTCCCCGTTCCCCGTTCCCCATTCCCCGTTCCCCGCCTCTCCACGATATACCCATCGTGCTTCAGCGGCAAGCCGGCGGCGAGCTGGTAAGAAACCAGCTCATTCGCGCCGGCGGCAGACGCGGCGAACAACGCGACAAGGACGAATGCCTTTTTTCTTTCTATGAAGTCCAACATCGCGGTTAGTTTACCAATTTCCCCGCCCCTCCGCTCTACCCTAGTGGGTACAGCGTCATTAAAGTCCCGCAATACGGACTCGGCAAAGTCGGCAACGACTTCGGCCTCGGATTCTATTGCACGGAAAGCGAAGACCTGGCGAAAGAATGGAGCGTCCAGCCCAACAGCGACGGTTTTGCCAACGCATACGAACTGGACATGACGGGACTCAACGTCCTTCGCCTGAACACCCCTGAATTTACGGTATTGAACTGGATGGCGATTCTGGTCTCGCATCGCCAGTTCAAGTTGAAGGTTCCTGTGGCAGGTGCCGCCTATCATTATCTGAAAAGCCGTTTTGCGGTGAACGTCGATGCTTATGACGTCGTGATCGGCTATCGCGCCGACGATTCCTACTTCGACTTCGCCGAGGTGTTCCTGAACAACTCTATTTCAGTTGAGCAACTTGCCGTGGCACTGCGCCTCGGGAAGCTCGGCGAACAGGTGGTCATCAAGTCACAAGAGGCGTTTGGACGGATCAGATTCGCAGGTTTCTCAACGGCTGACTCTGCGCTCTATTATCCTCGGCGACAAGCACGCAACGACTCCGCCGGACGCGAATTCGAGGAACTGCTCTCGCGGAATGACTTCAACGGCCTCTACATGAACGCCATATTGGCCCAGCGAATAGGAAACGACGATGAGCGCATACCCAGAAACATTGCTCCCTAATGCACGTTCGCTTCTGGCCGACGCCGCCGATTACGCCGTCATCGACCTTGATGTGTCGATCGACGATTTTTTTGCTTTCTTCGCCGCCAGTTCGTACGCGAGAAGAATCGAACGTGGCGACCGTTCCACGATTCTCGGCATTTCGGGAATCGAACTGGCCCAGAACGTGCTTTCCGACAAAACCGGCCAACACGACTTCAAGCCTGCGCGGGAAAGTCTGCACAGGACGAAAGCCTACTGGGCAGGATGGATACTGGCCTTCTACCAATGGACCAGCAACCGCATGTTCCGCGAGATCCTCCAGGCACTGCCGGCAAGCACGATCGCGCAGATGTACGGCGTTTATCATGAAGCCCCTGAGGAAAGGTTCGCCGCGACCGCTGACGAGATCATGCACGAGAAACTGTCCGAAACGCGACTCAAGCGGATCCGCACCGCCTTCGGATGTTCGCAGTCTCGCCTCGCGGAGATGTCCGGCGTGGGTATCAGATCCATACAGATGTACGAACAACGAAACAAGGACATCAACAGGGCCGAGGCCGGATCGGTCTTACGTCTGGCGCGGGCCCTGGGATGTGAAATGGAAGACATCATGGAGCCATGATCATGGGAAGAGAAGAAAATGCAGCGATATTCCGCGATACGGAAAAGATGTGCCGGACGCATCCGCGCCTGAGGGAATCCATCGCCCGTTCGCGCGCCGGCCAGCGGCTGATCCTGGAGGGCGACGCAGTGAACGTTCCTCCGTGCGGCGACGCCGCCGAAGGACGGCTTGTCGTCTCGACGAAACGCTCGTTCGAGGCGGCTTCCGCCTACGCGCGGACGATGAAGACATGCGTACTCAACTTCGCGTCCGCCAGCAATCCCGGTGGCGGGGTCGTCAACGGATCGAGCGCGCAGGAGGAGGCACTGTGCCGCTGCTCGACGCTCTACTTCAACCTCAACACGAACGAGATGTGGAGCGGGTTCTATTCGCCGCACCGCGCCGCGCGCGACCCCATCCACAACGACGACGCCATCTACACGCCGAGCGTGACGGTGTTCAAGGGCGACACGGCGTTTCCAACGACGCTTCCCGAATCCGACTGGTACGAGGTGGACGTCATCTCCTGCGCGGCGCCGAACCTCCGCGAGCATCCCAGCAACCGGATGAACAGCGGCGACGGCGACAGTCGCATCGAACTGCCCCCGGACAAGCTCCGCGCGCTCCACGAACGCCGCCTCGCGCGCATCCTCGACATCGCGGCGGCGAACGGGGAAGAAGCCGTGATCCTCGGCGCGTTCGGCTGCGGCGCGTTTCGCAACGACCCGCGCGTCGTGGCCGCCGCTGCGGCCGCCGTCGTGCCGCGCTACCGCACCCGCTTCAAGGTCATCGAGTTCGCCGTCTTCTGCCGCCCCGACGACACGCGGAACTACGACGCGTTCAGAACCAACATCCCCTGCGGATCAGCCGCTTAACTGGGGAAGCCGCCATCTTGGCGGCGCAACTGGGCCACCGGGCATCTTGCCCGTTATCGGGGTGGCGGGCGTCTCGCCCGCAACTGGCACAACGGGCGTCCCGCCCGTTGTAAAAGCCACCCCCAAAAACGCGTGCGATTACGGTGCGGAACAATCACACCCCTCGGGCTGATCACGCGCTATTATACTATGCGGCAATCTTTTCACGTTCTTCAGCTATCATTTCCCTCTCCATCCTTACCACGTCGCTTGGCCTTGTCCTCGATCCTCCGCAACTCCTCCATGTCCGCCTCGTCTGCAAGCCGCGCCTCCTCCTTGCGCCGAATGTCGTCAAACGCCTCGTACCTTTCTGCGGAAACTTCGACCGCTTCTTCATGGCTAATCGTTCCTGGACCATGAAGCACTTCAAGGAAATTCGCGGCAAGCATTCTGTCCACAGCCTCAACCCAGAACGGTAACGTCAAATCCATACGCCGTTTGACGCGCAACTCGGCGGTTTCAAGGAAGATCGTCGTGATTCTGTTCAGCGTGTCTATCTCGTCAGAAGAAAGGTAGTTCTTCGCGATTATCACATCCTCCTTCCTCACGATGCCGCCCTTCCAAGTCGTAAGCCCCATGTTCGGCTTGTTGGGATCAGATCGTTCCACGACAAGTTCCGCCGCCGTATGCCCCGTGGCGGCATACAGAAGCTTGTTCTGCACCTCCGCATAGAACTGATTTGTCCGCGCCTCGTTGCCGCGATAGTCGCTCGACAGGGCAAAAAGGTCACGCACCTTCTGATAGAAACGCTTCTCGGATGCCCGAATATCGCGGATGCGGGCAAGCAGTTCATCGAAATAGTCGGGGCGGCCATCAGGATTCTTGAGCCGTGCATCGTCAATCGTGAACCCCTTTACAAGGTACTCGCTCAAATGCGCATTCGCCCACTGCCGGAACTGCGTCCCGCGAACACCCCGAACCCGAAACCCAACTGCAAGAATCATTTCCAACGCATAGTATATGACATTGTACCGCTTGCCGTCTGCGGCAGTTGTTAAGTAAGACTTAACAACTGAATCATCCAGCTCATTTTCAGAAAAAATCTTGGCAATCAACATCGAAATGTTTGGTTTCGACACCGCAAACAGCTCAGCCATCTGCTTTTGATTCAGCCAAATGCGCCCATCCCGCGACATGAGCGAAACCTGCGACTTCCCGTCGTCAGTCGTATAAAGGATGATCTTACTTTCGTCTTCTACCATCTGCCACTCCTATTCGACGCTGCACATTCTATCACATCCCACCGCCGGACGCAAACAAAACCGCCCCGAAATCAAAACCCCGCGTGCGATTACGGTGCGGAACAATCACACCCCTCGGGCTGATCACGCGCTACTTCACTTATGCGAATATGTGACGTACCGCGCAAAGAACATCCGCTTCGACAGGTAGGGCGGTCGCCCCGCGACCGCCGCCACGGGAGGGGCCGCGCTTGTCGCGCCCCTCGGGGAAGTGGCGCTCTCGCCGCTTCACTCGGTGGGGCGATCCGCCACGGGATAGGCCGCACTTGTCGCGGCCTAACTGGGAACGCCGCCATCTCGGCGGCGCAACTGGGCCAACGGGCATCTTGCCCGTTATCGGGGTGGCGGGCGTCTCGCCCGCAACTGGCACAACGGGCGTCCCGCCCGTTGTAAAAGGCACAAAGCAAACCACCCAAAACCCGCGTGCGATTACGGTGCGGAACAATCACACCCCTCGGGCTGATCATGCGCTACTTCACTTATTGCAATATGTGACGTACCGCGCAGGAAGCTGTCATGTTGTCACGCCTCCCACAGCAGCTCTTCCAAGAACGCCTTTGCCCTTGACTGTATGCCTGGCGCCTTCGACTCGCGCGGGCCCGCAACATTCAATACCAATACCGAAGACATTCCGAGGAACTGCCGCAACCACTTGATCTTGTCTTCTTCAGGCATTGACCACTCCTTGCTCAGCCCCGCCATCCATCACTTCCCAATGCCCGCCTTTGTCAGGGCCAACGCGACGGATACGTCCGGACGCTTTCAGTTT
>CACZAK010000026.1 GCA_902779075.1 uncultured bacterium
CAGCGGCACGAAGAGCGCGCAGGTGTTCCTCGTCTCGCCCGAGACCGCCGCCGTGAGCGCGCTCACGGGCAAGGTGACCTCGCCGCTCGGCGCGAAGATACCGTCCGTCCCCGCGCCAAAGAAGTTCCCGATCGACGACTCCATGTTCCTCTACCGCGCGACGGCGGGGAAGGGCGTGCGGAAGACGGAAATCGTGCGCGGACCGAACATCGCGACCGTTCCGAAGGGCGTGCCGCTCGCGGCGTCGTACAAGGCCGTCTGCGCGATCAAGGTGGGCGACAAGATCACGACGGACCACATCATGCCGGCGGGCGCGCGACTCAAGTTCCGCTCGAACATCCCCGAGTACGCGAAGTTCGTGTTCGAGCCGTGCGACTCCACGTTCCACGACCGCTGCCTCGCGAACCGCGAGAAGGGGATTGCGAACGTGATCGTGGCGGGCGAATCGTACGGACAGGGCTCCAGCCGCGAACACGCGGCGCTCTGCCCGATGTACCTCGGCGTCAAGGCGGTCCTCGCCAAGTCGATCGAACGCATCCACCGCGCGAACCTCATCAACTTCGGCATTGTGCCATTTGTATTCGACGACCCGAAGGACTACGACCGCCTCCAGGCTGGCGATGCCCTTGAATTGACGAACATCCGCGCGGCTGTCGAAGGCGACGGCAAGGCGACGTTCAAGGTGGGCAACACCACCTTCACCGCCACGACTGCGCTCTCCGCGCGCGAGAAGTATCTCATCCTCTGCGGAGGCCTCCTCGCCTCTCTCAAGTAATGACGAACTTCGGTACAGAATTTCTGAGACAGTATGGAGTGCCGTGGACGTTATTTGCTATAATATGGGCTGTGGACGAACAAGAGAGGAAGTGTATTGATGACACTCTACCATGGTAGTAATGTGGAGGTGCGAGAGCCGAAGATTCTGACGCCCAACCGCGGTTTGGACTTCGGTAACGGTTTCTACACGACGACGAACCATGACCAGGCCGTTGCATTTGCCAAGCGTGTCACGCGGAATCGTGCTACTGGTTCGGCTACGGTGTCGGTGTATGAGATCGACGAGGAGACGGCGTTTCAGGTTTGCAATGTGGTGAGATTTGACGGCGTCTGCGATGCATGGCTTGATTTCGTCTGCGACAACCGTGATGGTGCGTATGCAACTGAACAGTTTTACGCCTCCCGCGTTTATGACGAGCTTTCTGACGAGGGGAGGAACCTATGGCATTATTCGCCAAAGGTCCTGTTCTCCATGTACGACGAGGAAAAGCGGACGGGCGCTATCACCTATCCGGAGGAGGCGTTCTGATGAGTAAGGAGGGAAAGTTTTTGATATTCTGCATGGAGTGTTACCGTGCAGAGAAGGGATTATCCGGACGGGAGGTGTCGGCGCTTTTCGCCAAGTACGGTCTCTACGATTACGTAACGCGCTTCTTCGATTCGCTCCATACAACGGGCGTGAAGTATATCGTCGCCGACATTGATGCCTACATCCATGAACGTGTGGCGTGAGCTCGTGAAAATTATGGTATACTTACCGCATGGCAAAGAAGCGCACAAACCTTAAAATCCCCTACGGTGTGTCGGATTTCAGGACGATCCATAATGTATGAAGCCAAGAACCCACGTTGAATGATGGATAAGCGGTGGGGTTGACAGTTAATTTTGCGGCTTGTATGCTACAAGGGAATGTGGTAAAATGCCGCTGTTTTCAGGCGCGAAGAAGTCTTGAGAGGCTGCGCGCCGGTGCTGCTTTCCTGTTCCTCGCGGGAAGGGGGCATAAATTGGAACAGAAAGGAAACGTTGATATGAAAAGGAAAGATCTGGTTGTTTTCGGTGCATTGTGTCTTTCAGTGCTTGCCGCGCTTGCCGCTCCTGCGGTGCAACACTTCTATTGCAAGTACTGCGGTTACAAGTCCTCTTCGGTGAGGAGCCTCACGGCATCGCTATGCCAGCGACATCCGAACGGCCCCGGCGCTGGACGCCATGCCCTTTACGAAGGCGGGGAAAAGTCAAGCTACACTTGCAAGTATTGCGGACTGAAGTCGTCGGCGATCAATTCGCTCACGTCGTCCAAGTGCCAACGCCACCCCAACGGTCCCATGAAAGGCCGTCACGAACCCGCGCTATAGGACGTGGATGGCAGACCATCGGTTCTTGTCACAGAAAAGGAAGATGATCATGAATACCATGCGAAAGCTAACTTTGATTCTTTTGTCTTGCGCTACCGGTTTTTGTCTGAATGCAACGCCGCAACAACAGGAATCTGACGCGGCGCTTGACACTATCGCGATAATCAACCAAGTCAACTACGCCGTGGAGGTTATCCGGACATACCACAACGTCGTGGCGCTGGAGGAAGAGTACGAGAGGATTTCCGCAGACAATCTTAACCTTAATTGCATTAGGGACGAGGAATCTCTTCAGCTGATTCGCGACATGTTGAACACGCTCAACGGCATGCGCATGAACGATCGCGCACGGAAATGGTATAGGCATGTGCTGACTCGCGATCTAAAAGGTGCGAAACTGGAGGGCATGGCGAAGATGGCCAATACGGTCACTTCTTCCTTGGTAAATGGGTCTGGCGGTTTTTGGTCTCGCCTGGGACAGTTGGCCTCTGCGACGGTAGTTGCAGGAGTGGAGACGGTGGCAGATTACAAGAAGGCAGAGCATGCATTGCAGGGACAGCTAGAGGACAGGCAGTTCGAGTTGGACACGGAGAAACTTAATGAACTACACAAGATGAACGACATGCTGCTGGCACGGCAGTGGAATCTCATCAACAAATATCGTCTTGACGATCGTCTGCGTGTTACGGGGAGGGAGGTCAGGTCTCTCGTTAGGTGTCTTAAGGGGTCGAATCGGAAAAACACCTTCAGACAGCTTAAGCCCATGCAGCGGGTGTTTGAGGTCTATCCGACATATTGGTACTATCGTGCGGCCATGGCAATGGCGACGGCAGACTACAAGGATGCGCTTGCCTCCTGCGAGCACTTTGAGAGTATTAACAGGGGACTCTTCCGCACAGACAAGATGGCGGCCAATGTCGCCATGATAAAGATAACGGCCATGTTGGAGCAGAGGTCTCAGGACAAGGCGCTTTCGCCCCAAGAGAAGGCGTCCATAGAGAAGGGACTTGATACCATCTGCGAGCAGAACTACAGTTCAGAGAATGCAGATCAAAGCATATTCTGCACATCGGTGTATCTATCTGTTCTTGATGACGTGGAATCTGCAAGCGCCGTACTAGAATCGCTTATGGCAAAACTCGATTCAGATTCCCAGGAAGAGCTTAAAGAGTATTGCGATCTTTTCACCAGACCGGCAGAAAAGAAGGGAACACCGCCCAATACCGTCTATCTTGTCCAATGTCGCATGCTTAGGCTTGCAATAGACCAGAAAAAGGAACATAAGATCCATGTTGAGCGCCTTAAGGAAATCTGCGGACGCGAGACCACTTGCAGTCTCGAGAAGCTGTTCTATTTCGGTGAATTGCGTATTGAGGACTTGTGGAAATTGGCGGAGAAGGACATTGAAAAGATCAATTTGCTCGTTGAAGACGATCATGTGGTCGCTGAAATCCCCGTGACATGGTTCTTGCTCGGCGATCTGGACGTTACAGTTGAGATGCTGCACGGCACAAATGTCGTTGAGACACTTCTAGGAGATGATAAAAGGCGTTCCCACGTGATGAGTAGCCCGCATCTAGTTTCCCAGTCAAAAGCTGGGGTGTATGTACGTATCGCCATGCCCACCTCAAAGAATTCTGTTGTGGATTGCGACGGCATGCGTCTACGTTTGAAGCACGTCTCATGGCCAGTCGATCTTGCGTATGCGCCTGAAAAGCCATTGCAGGACGGTAAGACGTATCTTGTGCCTGTCAGAGCGGAGCGATTCATGGGGAAATCACTTGACAAGAAGATCATGCCAGTTCCAGATTTGACAGTTGCCACGACTACCGTTACCAAGTCTTCAACTAAGACTACCGTTCCAACGCCCTCATGGAAAAAGGTTTCGTTGGGGTCTCAAAACAACTTAGAAATATTGAAGTCTGCTGCTGAGGAAGGGAATGTCGAGGCGCAGTTCAAACTTGGCAGATGCTATTACTACGGTGAAGGTGTGGAACAGGATAAGGCAGAGGCAGTTAAGTGGTACCGCAAGGCGGCGGAACAGGGGAATGCCGATGCGCAATCTTCGCTTGCTTTTTGTTATGCCTTGGGCGAAGGAGTGCCTAAGGATCGCAATGAGTATAGGAAGTGGTTACGCAAGGCTGCGGAACAGGGGAAAATTGAGAGTCAAGAAGACCTCGCCGCTGATTACTGGCTTAACGATCCAAGAGACATTACAGAAGCCATAAAATGGTGGCGGAAGGCTGCGGAGAATGAACGTGTCACATCGAAGTATGATCGCAATATTCGCGTTACAGCACAAATACGGCTTGGTGAGCGCTACGAAAAAGGCGATGGTGTAGTGAAAAACAAGGCAGAGGCAGAGCGGTGGTATCGTAAAGCGGCAGACAATGGCAACACATGGGCAAAAGAACGGCTCAAGAAACTTCATTCATGGTGGTAACTTGGGGTGAGCAATAAAGGGATAGGTCTATGTGAAGGTAGAGTGGGGCCCGCCCCGTGCATGGCCTTGAACGGCCAGACGCGCACACCCGCGACGGTCTGCCCGCGCTGGGCGAAGTGGGAGAGGCTGTAAATCTATGAACAGCTTTTCGCCTATGCCGACAATCAAGACGTTTCCATCTTGAAAGGTAAATTGCATTTGGCATGCCAGTCACCACACGCCACAAAAATGTGGTATACTGTCCGCATGGCAAAGAAGCGCACAGACCTTAAGATTCCCTACGGCGTGTCGGATTTCAGGACGATCCGCAACGAGGGGCTTTACTACGTTGACAAGACGGAGTACCTCGCGCAGATGGAGGCGCGGGACCGATTCATCTTCTTCGTCCGCCCGCGACGTTTTGGTAAGTCGCTCTTCATCTCGATGATGGAGAGCTACTACGACCTCAATCGGAAAAAGGACTTCAAGAAACTCTTCGGCGATCTCTGGATCGGGAAGCACCCCACGGAAAATGCCAACCGCTTCATGACGCTGAAACTCGACTTCTCGAAAGTCGGAGGCACTGGTGAGGTGCTGGAGCGGGCGTTCGAGGATCATATTGGCAAGCAACTTGATGACATGGTGTTGCGATATCCGTCGTGCTTCGACGCTGAATTCCGCGCTTCGTTTACAGGGCAGCCTGCGTCGGGAAAGCTTGCCGACATTGTCAACAAGGCTCGCCGTTCCAGTATCCCCCTATACCTGATCATTGACGAGTACGACAACTTCACGAACCAGATGATCCGCGCGGTGGGGGTGACGGACTACCGTAAGATCACGCACGGCGCAGGGTTCTACCGCAACTGGTTCAAGAAGTTCAAGGGCGAGTTCGACCGTATTTTCATGACGGGCGTCTCGCCCGTTACGCTGGATGACCTCACGAGCGGATTCAACATCGCGACGAATCTCTCCCTTGATGCCGACTGTAACGCCACGCTCGGATTCTCGACAGAGGAGGCCGTGAAGATTTTCTCCGACTTCAAGGGAACAGGCAAGTTCGAGCGCGGAGACCCGGCGGCGATTGTCGAGTCCATCAAGCCGTGGTACGATGGGTACTGCTTCGCCGAAGAGAAGGTGGGTGCCGAGTGCGTGTTCAACTCAGACATGACGCTTTACTACCTCAAGAGCCTTGTCGAGAAGGGCGAACCGCCGAAGAACATGGTTGACGCCAACATCAAGACGGACTACGACAAGCTCAAGACGATCTCCGACCTCCAGCGCACCGTGTTCAAGATGGAGCCACTTGAGGCTCTGCCGATGACGGAGCAGGTGGTCGCCAAAGGCGGCGTCCAGTTCTCACTCGTGGAGTCATTCCCCGCAGAGGCGATCGTCAAGCCAGAGAATTTCCGGTCGCTCTTCTTTTATTACGGGCTTCTCTCGATGACTGGCTGGAAGACGGGGCGTCCGGTTTTTGGAGTTCCGAACAACTGCGTGGAGAAGCAGATCTTTGGCTATCTTCGTGACCGGTACTTCCCTCCGTCAAAGAGCTTCCTCGACTGGGACGACGCCGCTTTTGCGTTCGCCTACGACGGAAAGTGGCAGGAGTTCTTTGAGCTTGTCTCCAAGAACTTCGCCGAGACGACGCCGATACGCGGCGGTATCGACGGCGAGGTGCGCATGCAGGGGTACTTCCAGTGCGAGATGGGGCATCTGCCGCAGTTCATCACCTGTCCTGAACTGGAGATGTCGCACGGCAACTGCGACTTCTTCCTCTTCCCGGAGCGACACTACTACGGCGACGTGCCGCACAGCTACATCGTCGAGTTCAAGTACCTCAAGAAGGGCGCGAAGAAGGCGGAGCTGGATGCGCAGCGCAAGGAAGGTGTCGCGCAGCTCAAGCGCTACGCGAAAGACAAGAAAATCCCCGCGCTTGCGAAGGATACGACCCTGCATCTCATTCTCGTCCAGTACCGCGGTCCCAAGATGGCCAATTGCGAGCTCGTTGGCGAGAAGAGATTCTAATGGTGAATGACGAATGACCTACGCAACCATCAACGCGTATGGATGGTCTGACATGAAAAGCATACTTCTTGCGATTTTTGTTGTCGGTGCATTCGTGGCGGTTGGCGGCGTGGTGGCGCCGGATGCCGTGGTACTTAACGCGGCGCGGGAGGAAGTGCGTACGCTTCTTGCCGATGACTTCAGGGCGTTGAATGAAGGTCGGATGACCATTCTGGATGTTGCAGACCATGTAGCCGACTTGGCGGCAGCGTCCAATTCCGCCGCAAGGCTGCGCATACTTCAGGAAGGGGCGTTCAACCTCTACAGGGAGGCCGATGCGCTTGGTCGGGCGGCGGAACGACGCATACCGTTCTGGATCAACCTTGGCACAGACACGGAATTTGAGTTCGCGGCTTGTCCGGTAGGCTCGTTCATGATGGGCTGCGAAGGTGACCGCATGAGCCCGAACTTCCGCCACAGGGTCAATCTGCCTCGTCCGTTCTGGATTGCGAAATACCAGACCACGAAACGCCTCTACAACACATTCCGCAGAATCAATTCCATGACCGAGGAGGAAAAACTCTACGGCGGCATGGACATTCCGCATGGAGGGCTTTCTCGTAAGGACATGGAAGATTTCTGTTCTTTTCTCACAAGCCGCAACAAAGACCGTCTGCCGAAAGGGTATGTGTTTCGTCTTCCCACAGATGCCGAATGGGAATACGCCCTGAACGCGAACTGCAACGCCCCCGCCGATCCTTACGTGCGGTTCAAGGGCGGCGATGCGTCGGTGGCGGAGGAAATCTCTGTTTCGTGGGACATGGTGAATGAACGCCGTGCAGCGCACGGTTTTGATAGAATCCTCCCCGCCAAGAAGGGGCAGGGCACGGTGTTCGCCGTCGGCACGAGGCCTCCAAACGCCTGGGGCATCTACGATATGCTCGGAAACGGACAGGAGTACGTCCTCGACACCATCCCTCCCGATTCCATTCAACGGCCTTATGGCGAGGGCGTGTTTGACAGTGGTTCATACGATTTCGGATATGCGGACGAGGAGACAGAGCCGTTGCGCCATGTCAACGATGCAAACGGTCTTGTCATAACGCGCGGAGGCGTGCGCTATCGACGTTTTGACGCAAGCTGGTACGGGCGAACCGTCGTCGCGCCCAGTTCTCATTGGAATGGACATTACGTCTTCCGCATCGCGCTTGCGCCTGACCTCCTTGGCGAACGGGAAGGGGGACCCGCGAAATGACGCTTGCGGCAGGAGACATCATCGGCGGATACCGCGTGGTGCGCCTGCTCGGCACGGGTGGCATGGGCACGGTCTATGAGGTGGAGCGCGTGGACGGCGGCGGACGGTATGCGCTGAAGGCGTTCACCCGCGACCATGGAGACGTAGAGGCTCTACGGCGGCGCTTCCAGACCGAAGGCAAGGCCCTCCAGCTTCTGCGGCATCCGAATCTCCTGCGCGTCCATGAACTTGGCGAAGACGCGGCGAGCGGGTTGCTCTATTTCGTCATGGATCTGGTCCTTGACGTCGAAGGGGATGTGCGCACGCTTGCGGACGTCGAACCGGGATCCGTCGACGAGTCACAACTCACGCGCTGGTACGGGCAGCTCAAGTCCGCGCTCGACTACATCCACGCCGCTGGCATCGTCCATCGCGACGTCAAGCCGAGCAACATCCTGATCAACGCGGACGGCGACGCCGTCCTGGGCGACTTCGGCATTTCGCGTTTCACCGATGGCGAACTCCGCCGTAAACTGGACGCCGAAACGACCATGGATTCCGTGGACGCGGACGCGCGCACCGTCATGGGCTCCGTCATGTACCTCGCCCCGGAAGCGCGGCGAGGCGAAAAGGCGACGCCTTCTGCGGACGCCTACGCGCTTGGTGTCACGTTCTACCGCCTGCTTACGGGCATTTGGTATGAACCGGGGCCAGTCGCGGACGGACTACTCGCCGAATTCGGCCGCAGATGGTCCCGTGCCCTACAGCGACTTCTTTCCGCCGAACCGACGGCACGGTTGCCCATCCCGTCCGTGGAGCCCAGATGTACTTCCACTTGGAGACGGTGGTGCATTGTGGCCGCCTGCGTGGCCCTGATGGTTGCAGTCGCCATAGCGGCATGGCGTTTTATCCCCGCTTCGCCGTCAACGGTAGGGACGGCACCCCGCGCCGTCCGCGGCGGTCGCGGGGCGACCGCCCTACCGGCAAAAACCCAACCGGCGACCGCCCTACCGGAATACACATTCGATCAATTCTTTCCCCGGCATACGGAGCAACCTCCGAAATGAGCAATTTTCCCGAAACCTCCACAACGCTCCTTGCGCGGCTGGCCGAGCCCGAGGCTGGCATCGACCAGTCCGCCTGGCGGATATTCTTCGACCGCTATCAGCCGGTGATGGTGGAGTACGCACGGATGAAGGGCGCGGGCGACGATGCGGAGGATGTCGTGCAGGAGGTGTTTGCGAGTCTCGCCAAGGTGTTCAAGGCGGGGCGCTATGTGCGCGATAAGGGGCGTTTTAGGAACTATCTCGCCAAAATGCTTCGAAATGAACTTGTCAGCCGCCTACGGCGCGAACAGGTGCGTCCGGAGGGGAACAGCGTCAATCTTGCCGCAGTCAATGTAGTTGAAAACGAGGAATTGCGGATTGAGCCTTCGTTTTCTGAAATGGAGGCGGATGACGCGACATGGGAGCTTGCGAGGCAGCGTGCGGCGGTTGAGCACATCCTGTCCAAGACGGCGCTTTCGGAGCAGTCGCGTCGGATCTACCGCGAACTGATGGAGACTGGCGAAAGCTGTGCGGCGGTAGCCCGCCGCCTCGGCCTACCGGCCGCGACCGTCCGCCAGGTCAAATCGCGCGTAACGCGCATGATCGCGGCATTCAAAAAAGCGACATAGGCGATTTCACTGTCACACTTCCATCGTTCTTTGCGTATAAGTATTTTGTGGCTTGTATGCCCCAAGGGAATGTGGTAGGCTACTACTGCTTTCTTTTCCCACAAGACAGTAACTAAATGGAGGTGAAAAATGAGTTTCTTTGAAACGCTTAGGCTGAATTACATGCGGGCCTCGTATTTGCAGGCGCAGGCAGAGGGCAAGCTTCCTCAGTGGTTTATGAGGCAGTTCTTGTTCTGGGTGCTCCGCTTATTGCTTACGTTGCTGGTAGTCTTCCCAATTAAGTTCCTGCTGGTTGTGCCGATTAAGCTTATTTGGAAGTATTCTGGCAGGAAGGACGGAATGGAATGTGATGGCTTGACACATTTTATTAGATTCGCGCTGTTCGTATTCATGTATATTTGCGTTTTGGCTGGTATAGTGTATGCTGTTTTCAATGTGCACAAGTGATCAAATCTGACAACTACAGCAAAGCAGTGATTGATCAAGTTATACGGAATAACTGCAAAGAAAGGCTTTGATAATGAACGGTTTGAATCGTCCGACGGCAAACATGGGAGTGATACGCGGCATTTGCCTGTTCGTGTGTTCGCCATCATTGGCAATCGCATTGGGCATCTGGGTTGGTTATAATCACGGGTGGGGATGGGGAGTCCTCTGGGGCTTGGTTGGCTTGATAACGTTTATTTGCTATGCAATAAAAATGGGAACGCGCGGAGACTCCAGCGAGGTTACGGTCCTGGATTGCATTCTGCCTGCGATTGTCGGTATCGTATGCGGAATTACTTTTGCCCCTGTTCATCTGTTTGCGGCAAACTTCTTCTCCGCGTTTACATGTATTGGAGCTGGACTTTGCTTTTCCATTGCCTTGATCATGTTTAAGGTTGGAGCTTTGGAGTCTTGGGCCCTGTATCTGATCATGGCAACATTTCTCTATGAGGCATTACCGATTAATCTGCCAACTGACATTGATGATTTCCTTTGTTTCGGAGGAAGCGGGATGAGTCTCGTTATTGGACGCGTCAAGCGGAATGTGGCGACCCGTATAGGAAAATATGTGGGGCAAAGGGCTCTTGGGTCATGGGGACAGAAATCGGACGATCGTTCGCCGCAGGGCTTGTTGACACGGGATGATGATGACGGTTTCAGCGATGACGTTTGACCTAGAGGGCTTTCTCTGCGCACTCTGCCTCTCTGCGCCTCTGCGTGAGACATTCAACCTTTAGTGCCCAACTTATATTGAGCAACGACTCACTGTCACACTTCCCTTGATTTCTGCGTATTACCATTTTGTGGCTTGTATGCCCCAAGGGAATGTGGTAGACTACCACTGCTTTCTGTCGAAAGACTGGTAATCGTTCGATTAGGGAAGGCACAGCAAAGGACGGCGCCATCAGGCGGCGTCCCGTGCGCGATTCCCTAGGGCATACCAGTCGCCTCGACAGAACGCGCACGGGCGCCGCCTTTTCGTTTGTTGCGGGGAGTCGGTCATATAAGCGCAAAAAGGATACAGATAATGGCAATGAAGCTAAAGCTTAACGAACAAACGCCAAGGTCGTCCTCGACAGGCGTCCGTAGATTTGTCGTAACGGCTGTCGCCGTTGCTGCCTCAATGGTTTGGGCAATGCCGACAAAAGAAGAGATCAGGCAAGTGCAGCCGCTTGTGAATGAATTGATGTCCGAACATGTGAAGGCCTATAAGTCCGGCAAGAAGTCCGCCAAGGAGGTCGGCGACGCGGCGGAGGGCTTGGCGAATCAGGCAGAACAGGAGGCTGCGAAACTCGTACTCATCAAGGGAGCGGTCTATTATTACTCGATTGCCAAGGAATTTGACAAGGCTGCCGACATTCTGGAGACGATTGGTACACACATAAGCGACATCTCGCCATCAGATGTGGAGGAGCTTGCGTCAATGGCCCTTGCTAATGCTGGCAGAGGCGAGGCGCAACGCCTGAGGGGGATCCTGCGCACTACATCAGAACAAGTCGCCGCTGTAAAAGACATTGCAGCCTGCAAGGTCAAGCTTAGGGAAAAGCATCGAGACCCCGCCGTTCTGCGCGAACTCGCCGACGCATACGTGCGCTATGGCGACTGGACAAGGGCGCTCAAGGTGTTTGCCGTTCTTGAAGTGAAGGCGGCGATTTACGAACGCAACCCTGACGACGCAAAGGACTTCAATACCCTGAAGGCGGCTGACTACTGGTGGAACTTCAAGGCGAAGGACACATACCCGTACCGCATCCACGCGGCGGCGCTCTATCGCAAGGCAATAGACGACGGCCTTGCGACTGGGCTGAAAAAGGCTCTTGCCGAAAAACGTATCGCAGAGGCGGAGCCCCTGACGCAGCAATCGCAGGATTCAGGAAAAACAGAAAGTGCGCAGCAAGCTGCCATGGCGATGAAGGACAGGGGCAAAATGTTTTGCGTGATAGACCTTTCCGCCGGGCCGGACGCCCGCAAATATCCCATATCTTACCTTTCTGCCGAGCCTAGCGGTGGCTGGGCTAATGAATACAAGACGAGAAAACTCGTCTTGCGCCGCATAGAACCGGGGTCATTCATCATGGGATGGAACCAGGGTGACGGATCGCACCGCGTCACCTTCAAAAAGCCGTTTTACTTAGGCGTATTCGAGGTGACGCAGAAGCAATATGCGTTGGTGACAGGCGAGAAACCGTCCAGATTTTCCGGTGAAATGCGTCCGCTGGATACGATCTCCTGGGAGAAACTCCGCGGCCCGGCCGACGTGTATAACTGGCCAGAAGTGAAGACCGTTGCGCCCAACACCTTTATCGGGCGAATCCGTGCCAAAACGGGGATTGCCGGTTTTGACCTTCCCACTCAGGCACAGTGGGAGTATGCCTGCAGGGCCGGAACTACAACTGATCGTTACGATGGTTCAAAATTCAATAGAGATAGATATTGGAACGATTCTATTAGCCACAGATACAAGCTTGGAAGATGTGCCGTGAATCAGAAGCTAAAAGGCTATAAAGAACCTAACTTTGTGGAAAAAGAAAAAAAACGCAAGCCTGACGGCAAAGGCGGATTCTTTGAGGCCACTACAATCGTGGGAATGTATCCGCCAAATCCCTGGGGGCTTTATGACATGTATGGGAATGTCATGGAAATGTGCCTGTCGCAAAAGTACGATTTCTGGGGAAAGGACGGGGAGCATCCCTCCGGAAAAGTCGTCAAGAGCGGAAGGGCATTATGTGGCGAACCTTGGGACGAACCTATAATAGGTTCATCAAGATGTTACTTCGTATCTCCCAGTCGCAACTGTCACTCTGACGTTGGCTTCCGCCTCGCCCTTTGGTTGGATTGACGGGCCGGTTCTGCTTGTTTTTTTAGTGAGCAACGACTCACTGTCACACTTCCCTTGGTTTCTGCGTATTACCATTTTGCGGCTTGTATGCCCCAAGGGAATGTGGTACACTACCGCTGCTTTCTGTCGAAAGACTGGTAATCGTTCGATTAGGGAAGGCACGGCAAAGGACGGCGCCATCAGGCGGCGTCCCGCGCGCGATTCCCTTGGGCATACCAGTCGCCTCGACAGAACGCGCACGGGCGCCGCCTTTTTTACCCTTTTAGGCCGCGCTTATGGTAGTTAAAGAGGGCAAATCTCAGGAGTTTGAAAAGAGTTATGAATACCGATGAGCTGAAAAACAAGACGGTGGAAGCAATGGAGGAAGTAAAACTGAAGGTCAATAGGCTTGTGGCGGACAACCGCGTGCAGAATGCGAGAACGGCGATAACGAATTTCCTGTCAGACGTAAAGTCATGGATTGTCTTAAACTGGAAAAAACCTGGGTGGCGCGGTAAACTTAAGGTCGTTTGTGCGTGTGTAGTAGCATTTTTCTTCTGTCGTGGAGTTTTTTGCGGGTGGGGAACTTCACGACTTGAAAAAGAATTAGTTGCGCAGAAAGAACGACAAGTTGAATCTGATGCGGCACATGCGAAGGCTCTGTGCGAGGCTAAAAAGGAATTAAGCGTACAGAAGGAACGGCAACTGGAATCCGAAGAGGCACATGCGAAGGCTCTGCGCGAGGCTAAAGATGATAAAGAATTGAGAGAGGCGGAAGCTGCGGCACGGCTCTTTGGTGCATTACTTGGTGGCGGTGGGGGCGGAAGTTCCTCTGAGAAAGATCTTTATATGTGTAGATATTGCGGAAATCAAGTCCGTTCATCTGGGTGGCCAGGTGGTTTTAAGTGTAGCGCACGTGGGAGGAATCTTCACTGTGACTGGAAACTAATAAGGTAAATTGGTAGACTGATTGACTGGCGTAATTTCAATGATTTTTTTGATAATATGGCAAAGTCTGGGATGGCTACATTTCCTCTAGGTGCTCGAAAAGATTGGTCTAGCGCAGAGTGCTGTGAGCTATGCTCACACAAAAGGAGAAAGTGTTTGTTTTGGACAACGTATAAGTCGCAGTCGCGCAAAGTTAATAATAGCTGGTAGCCTCATAGAATATACCCTCATCCCCAACTTTGCCACATTATCAAAAAATCTACCGAATACGATTTTACTGTCACACTCCGCCCGTTTCATGCGTATTTTTTATTTGGCGGCTTGTATGCCCCAAGGGAATATGGTACACTACCATTGCTTTCTGTCGAAAGACTGGTAATCGTTCGATAAGGGAAGGCACGGCAAAGGACGGCGCCATCAGGCGGTGTCCCGCGCGCGATTCCCTAGGGCATACCAGTCGCCTCGACAGAACGCGCACGGGCGCCGCCTTTTCGTTTCTCGCGGGAGGGCGGTAATTCGGAACAAAGAAGCAAGAACGGAGTAGAAAGGACATGTCTGACGCAAATGATTTGCGTACTGTCACAACCAATATGGTTGTGCAGATTTCCGCCTTGATGGCAGAGTTCAAGGCTTCTGGGTTGTCTATAGATGAGTTTTTGAAGAAAAAGTTAGAACAGTCTCGACCTGGTGGAAAAAAATACGCTGAACGGATGTTAAAAGCATTCAGCGAGATCGATGCGAATTATTCCGAAATCCAACAAGCGCGAGCAAAGGGTGCAAACCGTCAGGAATGGATTCGCGACAACATAGAGAAGTCCATTTCCCTTACGAATGCCGACAAGAAGCGTGATTTGGTGGGCGAGGTTCTGGATAGGTCGCTTGCGGCAGTGAAGGGTGGCAGTACAAATCAATCGGGAACAGTGCCTTTTGAAGGAATCGATGCTGTTGAGATGGTAGAGTCAATTGAAGATGTATTGGCTGGCAGCGCCATTGCATCAACAGTGACGGGTTCAGCGCGAGAGGAGTTTTGACGATGGGGAAAAAGAAGATTATGGCCAAGCCTGAAATAATTGAGCCTGAAATACTTCCAGAATGCATGGATGTTTTCAGTTCCGCTGTTTCCGAAGGAGTAGGAAGCGAAAGTTTCGATGTTGCAAGAAAGCTCACGTCGCTTGCATATAGCCTATGTCAGGATGTTTTGTCTCCAGAGGCTTCGGCGGCCACAGCCGATAGTGCGGTGTTTGCTAAGTCAATGGCGCACAAGGTTGGTGAGGGGGCCGTTACCGAGGAGGCTGCGGCAGATGCCATTGTTGACAGAAAAACGTCAGCCTTTGTGTCTGCCACGAGAAAACTTATAGCGGAAGCGGTGGAGTCTGGTTTTGAAACAATTGGCGTTGCTATAGGATCGGCCTTTGGCGCACCCACAATAGGCTATGCCGTTGGAAGTGCAGTCGGCCATTTCCTGAATGCGCCCGTTGGCGAGTTGGTCGAGCGTGGTGCGTCTCGCATAGTCCATTATGCGAGGGAAGCATGGCATAGCGTAACCAATGCCGCTGCCAGTGTCGTTAACAAGATTTCAAACTTATTATTTGGATGAAAATCCATGAGTACACCAAAGTCAGCAACGCCAGGAGAAAAGCTCCGCAGATATCTTAAGGCGCGCCGCCCGATCATCTACATCCACAATTTTGACTTCCAGACGGTGGACGGCATGATTGCCACCATCGGTAAAAAGGCGATGGGCGAGAGGGTATGCAGAATCGAGGAGTTTTCAGAAGCGGGAGGCAGAATCAATTTTGAAACCAAGTCGCCCCTTAATACGCGCGAGCAGCCGTCGCTGGAAGAATTCCTTTCTCGCTTCAATACGGATCAGTTGAAGAAGGACAAGAACAACTACCTAGTTGTCCTCAAAGAGATTCATGGACGTCTTTCTGAACCACGCGTCTGTTCGCTGCTTCAGACGCTTGCCAGACGAACGAAGATGGCGGCGGAAGACATGACGCACGAAAACAAATATCGTGTGCAAGTCGTCATCGTTGACAGTCAATTGCGGATACCGCCTGAACTTGAAAAGCTGACCACGGTCATTGAGATCCATCCGCCAGACGAGCAGAGAATCGGTGAAATCATCGACGAAGTTGTGAAAACGAACGGTGTGCAGTTGGCCGATGATTTCAAGCCTGAACTCGTTTTGGCATTTGCCGGTTTGTCTGAATTCGAGATTCGACAGATTCTGGCACTTGCCGTGGACGACAATGTTCTCGACGCCGACGATCTTCCTTTGATTCACGAAGAGAAGAGGCAGATGATCCAGAAGAGCGGCTTGCTCGAACTCGTCGATCCGAAAGTTGAGGGTGTCGGCGGCCTTGACAATCTCAGAAAGTTCATCGCGGAGAATCAGGAGATCTTCAAGAATCCTGGCCTTGCAAGAGAATATGGTGTCGATGCTCCGGCTGGCGTTATGATTGTAGGAATGCCAGGCTGCGGCAAAAGTTTGATGGCAAAGACAATAGCGAAGGACTTCGGGGTGCCGCTTCTGAAGCTGGATGTCGGCAGATTGATGGGCAAGTACGTTGGCGAGAGTGAAAACAACCTTCATCGTGCCGTTGCAGTCGCGGAATCCGCCGCGCCGTGTGTGCTTTGGATCGACGAAATCGAGAAGGCGTTTTCCGGCATTGGCGACGAAGGCGGTGGCGGAAGCGCCATGACGCGAATGTTCGGCATATTCCTCACTTGGATGCAGGAAAAGACGGCACCCATCTACGTTGTGGCGACGGCAAACAACATTGACAAGCTACCGCCAGAATTCTTGCGCAGAGGACGCTTCGACGAGATATTCCAGATCAACTATCCGAACAGCAGGGAACGCAGGCAGATTCTCGAACTTCACGTAAAGCGCCGAAATAAAGACGTATCAGGAGTTCGTCGCATTCCAAATGGAGTCAATATCGGTACCGTGGCAGATCGATTCAAGGACTCTGAAAACTATTCCGGCGCCGACATTGAAAGCATCGTGAAAGAGGCGATGAAGCGCGTGTTTGTGCAGAACATGCGAAAATACGGAAAAGACAACAAGGACAAGTGGGAATCGCTCACCACGGAAGTTCTTGTGGAAGTCATCAACGAAACAAAGTCCAGTTACCGTTCCCAGAAGGAAAAACTCGACAAAATGTTTGAGCGGCTTAAAAGTCTTGACGCAAAGAGCGCGTCATAAGCGAAGCGCGTCATAAGTGAAAGGAGTACAAACATGGATACACTAGAAAATAACAGCTCGTTGTCATTTTACTGGATAAATGATAATGCTCAAATTCACAAGCTTCTCAGTGGCGAACTTACTGTTGATAAAATATGTTTGGGTGAATGTGCGCCATTTTTAGAAATGAACGACATTCTGAACGATAGGATGGAGACTATAATTGCGCGCGTGTTATTGTGGGAAGAAAATAATGAATGTAGGGGTGTCATTTGTATGAAGCACAAGGATAAATCGTATACGCCACCATTTGTAGTTTCAATTTCTGTTGGAGGTTCAGATTTGGCACAGTTGCGAGTGTTAGATGAGACGTGTCAAATAACTAGGGTTGGAATAGGCACTTCAGCAGATGGTCACGACATAATCTCATTACAAATACTAAGTAGACTTGTGCAGAGACATGTCTTAATGCAGTATTCTAGCATAAAAACATCGTTTCCTAAAATGGCATCTTCAGCGAATTGAAAGGAAAATAAATAATGGCAAATCTAGTTTTAAACGGCAAATCAATCGACAGCATTGACGACATCGCGGAGAACTTTGTCGAAGAGGATGTTCTGCGCGAGTTCCGAAGCGGCTCTCTGGCCTCGTGGCTAGAGGAATACGGCTACGAGGAAGAGCTTGAGCGCGTAAGGTCGATAAAGCCAACGGCAAGCAGCATACGTGTACTGGCAGGTATTAGCGAGGCGCTGAATCTTGACGATGACGTTATTGCTGCGGCAGCAGAGCGCCGAACGGAGCAGCAACGCAAAGAGGAAGCGGCGCGCAAAGCGCGAGAAGAGCAGCAGCGTAAGGATGAAGAGGCGCGTCAGCGTAGGGAGCGAGAAGAACGTGAAAGTCGGGAAAATGTGCCACAGCAAGAATGTGCGAAAGGACAACCAACGGCTGATAATCATAATGGGTTGCCAGATATAGATAAAGTGACTAATTGGAAAGAGGCTGTCTCGTTATACACGGCGGCAGCAAATGCAGGCGATGCGTATGCACAAGGATGTTTAGCTGTTTGCTATGACCACTTGCGTTTTACGAAGAAGAGTTGCGGCGATGATGTGTTGTTCACATGGGCACGGAAAAGTGCCGATCAAGGTAATCACATCGGGCAACGTATGCTTGGTGAGTTTTTTATGCGTGGCACAGGGGTTGAGCCTAATCCAACGGAGAGTGTGAAATGGACTCGGATGGCTGCAGACCAAGGCGATTTGCATGCGCAAAATTATCTTGCGTTCTGTTACGAAAGGGGGATGGGGGTAAAACGTGATTGTGAGTTGGCTTTAAAATTATACAATGATGCAGCGGAACGAGGGTTTCCGCCTGCACAATGCGAGATGGGGATGCGATATTTCAACGGAAAGGGTGTAGTTAAAAATTGGGAGAAGGCTGTCGATTGGTTTCGCAAGGCGGCAGAGAATGGACATGACTGGGCCCAGTTGAAGTTGGGCTGGTGCTATCGTGGAGGGTTTGGCGTGCCGAAAGACCGTGAATTGGGTAGGGAGTGGTGTCTTAAATTTACAAAGCAGGGAGGCAGTAACGCATCGTTTATTGATGATGGTCAACGCGATAAGTCATATCGAATTGATTATTCGCTATGTGGACTCGGCGTAGGAATGGATTGCAGAGTATGCGTGGAACAATGTCCAACGGGAGCTATAACTACAAAAGTATGCAAGGTGTGCGATACGAGAAAGTGTTCATATTGTTCTAGTTGTGAAGATGTTTGTCCTGTTGGAGCGATAGAAACCTTTACTTTCAATCCTACGGCCTGTATCAATTGCGGGAGTTGTATGTCAGCTTGTCCAGAAGGTGCGATTTATACGGGAATGCGTTGCGTGATGGACACCGATATATGTTCACGTTGTGGGATTTGTGCCGTAGCATGTCCAGCAAATTGTATAGTTGTTGACAACAAGAAGAAATAATGTTCAGCAATAATTAGGTTCTTCGATAGGTTCGTTTCTTAAGAAGCAAAAGGGAAAATCATGATACTGCCAAGAATCGGTTTCTTTTGGAATGCCGCCTGCTGGGCGTATCTTAATGTTGAAACAGGAACTTTCGCTTTAGTGAATACGAAGAGCGAGGATGACTTTCATGTTGTTGTCAACTTTTGGGAGGATTCGGGAGTTTGTTATTGTCAGCAAAAGAAGGTTTGTGCATTCTCAATTAAACTTTTACGCCCGTTCAGTATAGCATTGATGCTTCCCAAAGGAGATATTCTTGAACAACCGAAAGAATCTGCTCCCATAGAACTTGGGAGAATTGATCAACATACGAAAACGCTCTATGTTACGGTTGACAACAGAATCTTGGAAATGCCATTGCCATTTGACAAGGCGAAAGAGGAGGTATGACTCGTATGGCAAATCTAGTGTTAAACGGCAAGTCGATTGACTGCATTGACGACATCGCGGAGAACTTTGTCGAGGAGGATGTCTTACGCGAGTTCCGCAGCGGCTCTTTGGCCTCGTGGCTAGAGGAATATGGCTACGAGGAGGAGCTTGAGCGCGTGAAGTCGATAAAGCCAACGGCAAGCAGCATACGTGTTCTGGCGGGCATTAGCGAGGAGTTGAATCTTGACGATGACGTTATTGCTGCGGCAGCAGAGCGCCGAACGGAGCAGCAACGCAAAGAGGAAGCTGCGCGCAAAGCGCGAGAAGAGCAACAGCGAAAGGATGAAGAGAATCGTCTTGCCGCCCGGAAAGATGTGGAAGAAAAACGGAGTGTGAAACTTGAAGAGCATGAACACGAAGAGCTGGCGACCATCGAGAAAGGATGTGTAGATTTTGGATCGACTGCACAGGAGGATAACACTACTCATATAAAACTCGCAGAGAAGTGTCTTGAGGAGGGTGATTTCAAAGAGGCGGTGAAATATTATCGTAATGCGGCTGAACAAGGGGATGCCGATGCGCAGAATAGCCTTGGCTTTATCTTTCGCCTGGGCTTAGGTTTAGGGGAGCCAGATGACTTTGCAGAAGCAGTGAAGTGGTATCGTAAGGCGGCGGAACAAGGACATGCGGAAGCGCAGACCGGTCTTGGCATCATGTATAAAAATGGTCTGGGCGTTCCAGAGGACTATGCCGAGGCGATCAAGTGGTTTGGTAAGGCGGTAGATCAGGGGGATGCTATTGCACAATGGAATCTTGGCGTTATGTATCAAGACGGATTGGGAGTCCCGCAAAACTTTGCTGAGGCTGCCAAGTGGTATCGCAAGGCGGCGGATCAAGGTAATGCGTTCGCGCAGAATAGCCTTGGATTAATATATCAAGCCGGTCTGGGAGTTTCAGAGGACTATGCTGAGGCTGCCAAGTGGTATCGCAAAGCAGCAGATCAAGGAAATGCTGATGCGCAAAACAGCCTTGGTTTTATGTGTTTAATGGGCAATGGTGTGCGACAAGATGCTACGAAGGCGATTATGTGGTTTCGTAAAGCGGCAGAACAGGGGAATGCTACCGCGCAGAATAATCTTGGTTTTATGTACCAAAAAGGTCTGGGGGTAGCGGAAGACTATGCTGAGGCGGTCAAGTGGTACAAGAAGGCTGCTGATCAGGGAAATGCAGATGCACAAAATAGCCTTGGCGAGATGTACTATAATGGTTACGGTGTGCAGCAGAACTTTGGGAAGGCTGTAAAGTTGTATCGTAAAGCGTTGGCTCAGGGACATGCTGGAGCACAGGGTAATATGGGGATGTGCTTCATTAATGGGACGGGAGTTACAAAAGACATATACAAGGGACTTGAGCTATGCAGCAAGGCTGTAGAGCAAGGGAATGGTGAAGCGGCTCTCACCATCGGCGCATTGTATTGTGATGGAGAGGAGTTTGAGCTTGATTTTGATAAGGCTAAAACGTGGTTTCGAAAGGCTGTAGAACTAAATGCCGAAGGCGCGGAAGAGGCTCTGGCGCAATTGGAAAACATGTCCGGCTTTGATAGGTTTAGTGCCAAAGTGGATAACTTTCTTGATAATCTATTCAGATAATAAGGAGTGTATGGCAAATCTAGTTTTAAACGGCAAGTCGATAGACAGCATAGATGACATCGCGGAGAACTTTGTCGAAGAGGATGTTCTGCGCGAGTTCAGAAGTGGCTCTCTGGCCTCGTGGCTGGAGGAATACGGTTACGAGGAGGAGCTTGAGCGCGTGAGGTCGATAAAGCCAACGGCCAGCAGCATACGTGTTTTGGCAGGCATTAGCGAGGCGTTGAATCTTGACGATGACGTTATTGCCGAAGCCGCAGTGCGTAGAGAAGAACAGAGGCGTAAAGAGGAAGCAGTCTGTAAAGCGTGTGAGGAACAGCAACGCAAGGATGAAGAGGAGCGTCGGCACAGGGAACGCGAAACGCAACAGCCCAGCGAAAATAACGATCAAAAGAATCACGAGCGGAATGACGACATGTCTATTCTTAGAGAAGAGAAGCCATCATATGCGGAGTGTATAAATGACATGCTTTATTCCTCACGATATTCCTCTGATATTGAGAGGGCGCGTAATGCTGTGCGCAAAATTATGAAATGGTACGGAGATGAATTTTTAGAGGACGACATCTTGCGGGTGCATAAAATCGGGCTCGATTCCATTAACATTTTTGGATGGTGTGCTTTACTGGGGAAGCCGGATATAAGCTTTGCATTAAGGAAGGAGCGAGGAGTTAAAGTGTGGTTGCGAAAATCACCTGGAGTCGATGATGTGAGAATTCGTGTTGGCAACGAACATTGTTGGTTGTATGATGGGTTTATCAGTGAATTAAGGCTGGACAAGCAGTCTTTGGTATCATTCTGGTCGACTTGCCAAGAGTATATGAACTTGGGTCAGGATAAATACATGGCTCCGTCCGTAGATTACTACGTGACCGAAGCAATAGCAAAGTATTTCCAATGGTAGTTGTATTATGAGGGATCTCAATGTATACATGTCTGTATGCGCTTACAAGGCGAATGTTGAGTGACAAGCCTGAAGAACATGAGACTATAGAGTCTTTTATTATACCGGTCTTGAAAGAATTGGACTGGCCGATTCGATATTGCGGAAACGGAGTTTGTCTTCGAAGAAAAACAAGTTCTGGATTTGACTTGATGTTTACATATAAGAATATGCCTCTTTTGGCTATTGAATGTAAACGATTTTCAACTGATATTTTAGCGACATCGGCTAATAAGGATGAGTCTCCGTCAAATCATCGCTTGTCAGAACAGGTGATTCTTTACTTCAAGAAAATAATAGCACCTAGTGTCCAGGGTAATTATCGCCCACATATTATATGGACGAATGGCGCATATTGGATTGTGTTTAAAGATGCGGCGCTGAATGATAGGATAAGCGAAAGGTTGAGTGAAGAAGAATTATATGAGAAATTTAAAGAATTGAAGAACAAAGACGAAAATGACTGGTTTAAAAGGTTTTCCTTGATAGAGGATAATTTAGAGGCGGTTGCAGCCGCTTTGGAGAAGTTATCGGCAGAAATTAGTTTTGAGAAAGTATTTGGTGATTACACTTTAAAATCTGTGACAAATAATACATCAAGAAAAACAATCAATGGAGGAAATAACACATGAGCGTAGCCGTATACAGAGTGACAGATAGAAAGTGCGCGACGTGTCGGTGGTGGCAGGGGGCGCGGGGCGTGGAGCTGCGGGGCTACCAGCCGTACTACGTGAAGGTTGAGGCGGGGCCAGCCCCGTGCATGGCGTTGAACGGCCAGTCGCGCACGCCCGCGACGGTATGCCCGCGCTGGGCGAAGTGGGAGAAGCTGTGAATGGTCTTGTAGGGTGAGCAAAATCGGCGGACTGCGCTCGTGGCGACATGCGGTATGTACTGCACGTCAAAGTGGAGGTATCCATTGAAAAATAAGAGATGTCTCCACTTTGACGCATCATAACTGACAGCTAATTTTGCGGCTTGTATGCCACAAGGGAATGTGGTAAAATGCCGCTGTTTTCAGGCGCGAGGAAGTTTTGAGAGGCTGCGCGCTGGTGCCGCTTTCCCGTTCCTCGCGGGAAGGGGGCATAAATTGGAACAGAAAGGAATCGTTGATATGAAAAAGAAAGTACTGGTTGTTTTCGGTGCATTGTGTCTTTCAGTGCTTGCCGCGCTTGCCGCCCAAACGGTGCAGCACTTCTATTGCAAGTACTGCGGTTACAAGTCCTCTTCGGTAAGGAGCCTCACCGCATCGCTATGCCAGCGACATCCGAACGGCCCCGGCGCTGGGCGTCATGCTCTTTACGAAGGCGGGGAAAAGTCAAGCTACACATGCAAGTATTGCGGTCTGAAGTCGTCAGCGATTAACTCGCTCACGTCGTCCAAGTACCAGCGCCATCCCAACGGCCCGATGAAAGGACGCCACGAGCCCGCGTTGTAGGACGGCGTAATGTCCGTGAGATATTAAAGAAGAGGAGCAAAAACATGAAAAGAAGAGAATTCATTACCGCGCTGGGAGCGGCCTGCGCCGTGCCGGTTTTCGGGCAGGGGAAAGGCGGCAAGGCAATCGCCGTGCAGCTCTACTCCATCGGCACGTACATCCATAAGAACGGGCTAGACAAGGCCCTGGCGGAGGTCGCGAAGATCGGCTACAAGGCGGTCGAGTTCAACACGTGCTTCGGCAAGAGCGCGGCGGAGTTGAAGCGGACGCTCGCCGCGAACGGCCTGACCGTCTGCGGCGCACATGTCCACAAGCGCGACTTCGGTCCGGACCGCATCAAGGCGGCGTGCGAGTACCACCTCGGATTCGGCAACAACCTGCTCATCTGCGCCGGCGCGGGGAACTTTCCGCGCAAGGGCGAGGACGTGGACGAGTTCATGAAGCGCCATGTCGACTACTACAATGTCGCCTCCGAGACGGCCGCGAAATACGGCTGCAAGATCGGACTCCACAACCACACGCCGGAGTTCGACATCACGATGAAGGACGGCACGACCTATTTCGACTACTTTTTCTCGCACACGCGCAAGGAGGTCTGCATGGAGCAGGATGTCGGCTGGACCGCCTGCACCGGACGCGATCCCTGCGAACAGTGGCGCAAGTATCCGCACCGCTCCATCACGATGCACGCGAAGGAGGACAACGGCCGCCGCAAGCGCATGGACACCTTCGACGGCATCCTCGGACATCCCCCGGTGAACGCCAAGGGCGTCGATTGGCCCAAGGTGTCCGCCGCCGCGGATGCCGACGGCGTGAAGTGGTGGATCGCCGAGTGCGAAGTCAGCCTCGACTCCCTCGTGCCGATCACAGAGTCTTTCAAGTTCCTCCAGCGCCTCGGTCGCTGCTGAGAAATATTAAAAAAGGAGAAATGCAAATGAAAACTACAAGAAGAGAATTCATTGCGGGCGGCGCGGCTGCCGTTGGTGCGGGATCGGTTTTCGCCGGCACTGCCTTGCCGAAGGTGCGCATCGCGGCGATCGGTACGGGCGGACGCGGACACACCGACCTGCACAGTTTTCTGCGTTCGGGCCTCTGCGAGATTTCATGCGCGGCCGATGTCTATGCCCCCAACATCGAATGGGTGCGCAAGGAACAGCCGCAGGCGAAGATCTACGCCGACTACCGGAAGATGCTCGCCGAGTGCGCGGGGCAGTACGACGCCGTCTCGATCATGACGCCCGACCATTCGCACGCCGTCGCGTTCTTCGAGGCGAGCAAGTACAACGTGCCCGTCTATTGCGCGAAGCCGCTTGCCCACACGATTGACGAGACGCTTGCGATGATGCGCGTCGCGCGCGAGAAGAAGATCATCACGCAGGTGAGCCACCACGGCAACTCCGAACCCGGTACGCCGCTTCTGCGCGAGTGGATGGAGAGCGGAATCTTCGGCAAGGCCCTGGAGGCGCACGTCTACTGCTGCGGACCGAACGGCTACTACATGGAGCCGCCGGAATGGGCCAACCAGCCGGCAGAGCCGCTCAAGGGACTGGACTGGGAATTGTGGCAGGGACCCGTGAAGCGCCGTCCGTACATCAAGGGACTCGTGCCGAGGGGACGCTGGCGCTCGTGGGCGATGTACGGCGAGGGCTGTCTCGGCGACTGGAGCTGCCACCTGATCGGACCCGTCGCCACCGCGCTTGACCTCGACATGCCCACGGCCGTGACGATGGACGACGAACGCGGCTTCGACCCGAAGAAGACGCCGCTCACGTTCCCGCATGCGGCGCACTACCGGTTCGAGTTCCCCGCGAAGGGGAACCGGGGGCCGTTCATCTACCACTGGTACGAATGCATGCGTCGCGCGCCGCGTCCCGTCGCCTACGAGCCCGAGCTGCCGTTTGACACGGTGAAGTCGCGCTGGTGCGGCGGCTACCTCGTGTGCGAAAAGGAGACGCTGATGTTCGGCGCGACGGGCGCCTCCGGCCTGCGCGTGATCCCCCATTCGCACATGAAGGCCATCAAGCCGCATCTGCCGCCAAAGAAGTACCCGCGCTACAAGGACCACTGGGCCGAGTTCCTCCAGGCCGTCCAGCAGAAGCGTCCTGCGAACACGCCGTTCGAGATGGGTGGCAAGTTCACGATCATGGGCTTCATGGGCATGATCGCCACGCGCTTCCCCGGCCGCCGCCTCACGTTCGACCCAGTGACGATGCGCTGCACGAACATCCCCGAGGCGAACGCGCTCATGGGCCCCGACTGGACCGATGCCGCCCGCGCCGAATACGGACGTTTCCTGTGATGAAGATGTTCACGCAGGTTGTCCGCAAGGGACTCTCGCGCAAGGTCGTCGGCGAGTGATATTTTAAAATTCGCATTTTAAAATTCCCATCTTGACATGAAAACAAGGGATAGTGTAAAATACCCGCTGTCTGGGGTAGTATGCCCTCAGCCATCGACTATGTACAGGCTGTATGTAGCGCGTGGTGATGCACGACACTTGATTTGCTGTGCGAGGACATGGCCGCTTCGGACGAAAAGGCCGTGACACCTAGATGTCAGAGGTTGTGACACCTAGGTGTCAGGGGGTGTGACACCTAGGTGTCAGACACTATGACACCTAGGTGTCACAGTTAGCGCCTCAAAAGGTAATAACAAGTAGTAAAGCAGTTCAAAGGCAAAGCAAAGGAAGAATACGAATATGGGAACCTACAAAATCGGTTGCAAAATCGTCTCTGACACGCACGCCGAGGAGGTTTATGCGGTGCTCAAGCAGCACATGAATCCCCAAACGCATAATCTGTTCCCGCGATGGGATGTCGTTGCGAAGGAACTTGGTCTGAGCAAGTCAACTGTCATCCGTAACGTCCGGCATCTTTTGGCATCAGGGCGCATCAGGAGCGATTTTCTCCCCGCAATGAATCCGCAGCTTCCTGAAGAGTGCGGCTTTACGGTAATCACGGTCCTTTGAACCTATGGCACGTTGTGAAGCTACAGTAGAATCCGCGTCCAAAGAAGTTCCGCGGACGGAACGGCTTGCGTCGCTTGATGCGCTGAGGGGCTTTGACATGTTCTTCCTCACCGGCGGCTCGGCGATGATCCTTGGATTCTGCGAGGTGTTTGGCAGTCCCAAGGGCTGGTTCGCGGAGCAGATGCGCCATGTACGGTGGGAGGGCCTCACGCAACACGATACAATATTGCCGCTCTTCCTTTTCCTGATGGGCGTCTCTTGGCCGTTCTCCCTTGCGTCGCAGGAGGCGAAGGGGCGTCCCACATGGCGCATCCTGCTGAAGATACTCACTCGGACGGCGCTTCTCTTCCTCATCGGGCTGTCGTTTTACGGCATCTTGAACTTCAAGCCGTATTTCAGGGTGATGGGCGTACTCCAGTTCTTGGCGCTCAGCTGGGGACTCGCCGCGACGCTGTACGTGTTCGTGCGCAAGAAGTGGGCGCTCGTTTCCATTGCGGCTGTTCTGCTCGTGGGCTACTATGCGCTTCTGCATTTCAACATCGCGCCCAACGCGCCGGCCGGCGCCAGTACCTACGCACCGGAGTGGAACATCATCGGATACTGGGATAGGGCCTTCTATCCGAACTACATGATCAAGGGCTGGAAGACCGAGCCGCAGTCGATCTTCCAGATTCCGTCGTCCACCGTCCTTGCGCTACTCGGCATCATCGCCGGCGCGTTTCTCAAGAGCCGCGCGGAGCGTCCCGTGTGGCACACGCCAGCCTTGCTTGCCGCTTACGCGGCGGGGTGCGGCCTTTTGGGCTGGCTGTTCGCGGGCTGTCTCGGCGATCCCGTCATCAAGAACCTCTCCACGACGTCGTTCATCCTCGTCACGTCGGCCTACTCGTTCGCGATGCTCTGCCTCTTCCATGTCATCATCGACGTGTTCAAGTTCCGTCGGTGGGCGGAGATTTTCGATCCAGTGGGGAAGAACGCCATACTCGCCTATTCGCTCCACATGACAGGAATCCTGCATGTTGTCTGGAGATTCTATCTTTCCGGTATCAGCAAACACTGCGGCGCGTGGGCAGAGGTCGTGAGCGGGCTTGGTCTCTACCTGATCCTCTGGGCATTCCTGCTCTGGCTCAGGAGCAAGAAGGCTTTTATGAAAGTGTAGTTGCGGACGATGGAACCCGCGCAGTGAAATACCGTTAAAATGAGTTGTGACACACACGCCGCAGATATGGTATAATGTGCGGCGTTCGGAGAAGAAGCAGAAATGACGATACTTGGAGAACCTATATTTGCGAAGAACCCAGACGGTTCGCTCAAGAGCCGTATCGGTACCATTTTCTTTCGCACGCCCGGCCTCGTGACGCAGCGCGGCATCCACGCGATGCAGCGGATGGCCTGGATTCGCGCGCTCAACGACGCCCGCGCGGCCGCCGGCCAGCCGCCCCTCACGGAGGCGGAGGAGGCGGCGGAGCTCGCGGACTCCGCCGACCTACTCTTCACTGACGACTACGTGCTCATACGTCCCGACCCATCGCGCATGGACCTCGCGTTCAAGGCGGACGAGGCACTGCAGGCTTTTGTCTCGAAGCGGAAGATCCGCTTCCTCAACACGCACGCCGCCAACGTGCGCGACGCCTTGCGCGCGCGCGGCGAGAACTGGCGCATGGCGCGCCGTCCGGCGAGCCCCGAGGAAATCGACCGGGCGATCGAAAGCGCCCGCGTGTCGATCCAGAACGCGAGCGTCTACTTCTACAACGGCCAGACGGGCACGCGCTACCTCACGGCGGGCGGCTACGCGACCGTCTCCGCCTTCGCGCCGGATGCGTTCCGTGCGCAGGTGGAGGAGGTCGTGAAGGGCCTTGTCGGGCGCAACCGCCTCGGCCAGCCGGAGATCGCGCTCTTCCCGCCGTCGCTCCCGCCGGACGTCACCGAGGCGTTCCGCGACATCAAGCCGGAGGCGCTCGACGACGCGGCGCTGCGTGCGGCCGTGGACGCGGCCATGCAGAAGTGGCGTCTCGCCCTGCCCGCGAACCTCCGCGAGGAGACGACCGCGAACTTCGTCTGGCGCAACGAGATGAGCGCCGCGCTCGCGCGCCGTCCGAACGAGACGGAGATCGGCGACCAGGAGCTCATCCAGGGCATCAGCCCCGAGTTCTACCGCCAGATCGAGTGGTTGCCGGGCGCGCGCATCGAGAACGGCGAGCTGCTGTTCGACTCGCTCTTCGACGAGGCCGCGCGCACGGAGGATCCCGAACTTCTCGAACTGTGCGACTCGCGCGTGCGCTCGATCATCTTCAACCTCCTGCGTCTCTGCGGCAAGGTGGAGTACGTGAACGTGGGCCGCATCGCCCGCTCGCTCGCCCGCTATCCGGTGGAGGGACACCGGCGCGGTAGCGTGTACATCGTCCAGTTCAAGGCCATTGACGAGGAGCGCGCGCGCGTGATCGTGGTCCGCTTCCAGAAGTGGGGCATCGCCGAGCACCTTGACGAGGGCAAGGACCTCCTGCGCGCAATCGTGGAGGCGAACGAGTACGCCGACTACATCCTCGATCGCCGTCTCGCCTGCCGCCAGCTCGGCATGAACCTGCCCCACCGGGTGGGATTCGGGCAGGTTACGGAGAAGTACCACGGCCTGAACCAGTACAACGGCACGCCCGTGCGCGCCTACTACTACGCGCGCGGCTACGTGACCGGCGTCGCGTCCGACAAGGTGCCGCCCGAGCGCTTCCGCAACCCGGCGTTCGCGATCGCGTTCGCTTACCTCATGGGCGAGGCTGCCGCGCTCGACATGGTCGTGGGCCGCGCCGCCACCGAGACGGGCGAGAGCATGTTCGACCGGAACTTCGAGGTGCTGCAGCCAGGCGAGGACGGATTACCGACGCGCATCGTGGTGACGGACCACGCCGGCTCCTTCGTGAAGTACAAGGAAAGCTTCGACGAGCTCGTGGGGCCGTACGCGAACGTGGTGCGCCGCCGCCGCGCGTTCGTGGCCGACTTCGCCGCGTTCGCGAAGGCGTACGTGACGGGCTTCGAGCGGAAGCTCGCGGCCACGCAGTCCGCCTACCGCGCTCGCCGCAGCTCATTCGACAACCTTTTCGTCCACCGTCCCTACGATACGGCCGGGTCCGGAGCCTACCGCTGGTCGCGCGTTCTCGCGCGCCTCGACGCCTGCGATCCCGCCGCCGTTGCTGATTCCCTGAGAAAGGCTGTTGAGGCTTGACATTATGTTTCGATACGCTGCCAGACGATTGCTAGAACTGATTCCGACGACCATTGGAATCCTGTTGCTCACTTTCGTGCTCTTCAACGTCGTGGGCGGTTCGTCCGCCCAGGTCGTGCTGGGGAAGAACGCGACTAAGGCGTCCATCGAGGCGTTCAACAAACGCTACGGTTACGACAAGCCGCTCATCCTAAATACGCGACCTGGCGAATCCGCGTTCGATTCGCAGTTCTTCAACTTCGTGAAGAACGTCGCGAAGGGCGAGTTCGGCATGTCCACCGAACACCGCGAGCCGGTGATCGACGTCCTGAAGCGCGGGGTGTTGCCGTCTCTATCGCTTACGGTGCCCATGCTCATCTGCGGCACGCTCGTGGGCCTGGCGCTCGCGCTCGGCTGCGCGGCGCTGCGCGGCAGCGCGTTCGACAAGAGCGTACTCGTGATGAGCACCGTGCTTATGAGCGTCAACTACGTCGTGTGGGTGCTTGCGGGTCAATTCTTCCTCGCGTACAAGTGGAAGTTCTTCCCGATATGGGGGTATGAGAGCGCGTTCTACATTGTGCTGCCCGCGATGATCGGCGTGCTGTCCTCGCTCGGCGTGGACATACGATTCTTCCGCACTGCGGTCTTGGACGAGATTTACAAGCCGTACGTGCGTACCGCGCGCGCGAAGGGACTTTCCCGCACGACGATCCTAGTGAAGCACGTGCTGCGCAATTCGCTCATCCCGATCATCACTTTCGTGTCGCTGTCAATCCCGTACCTCTTCACGGGATCGCTCCTCCTCGAGACGTTCTTCGGAATCCCCGGGCTGGGAAGCGTGTCCCTCAACGCAATCAACTCCGCCGACCTTGCGGTCGTGCGCGCCGTGGTGCTGCTCGGCGCGCTCCTCTACCAGGTCGTCAACCTTGTCACCGACCTCGCCTACGCGGCGCTGGACCCGAGAGTGAGGCTAGGCTAGTATGAAGGCACTTTGGAACAGACTGAGCGTAGGCGGAAAACTCTGCCTTTTCGTAATCGCCGCTTATTTCCTCTGCGCGGCCTGGGGTGGCGTACGGTCGCTGCGCGCACGGCTTGCAGACGAGACGCCGGCGTACAACGTCGTTAACGTGAACGCGCGCTACCAGCCGCCGTCGGCTGAGCACTGGATGGGCACGGATAACCTCGGACGCGACGTGTCGGCGCGTCTCGTGCAGGGCGCGTGGATTTCCTTCCAGGTGGGCATCGGCACGTCCCTCATCGCGATTCCCCTCGGCGTGCTGCTGGGCCTCCTCGGCGGATATTTCGGCGGGAAGGTGGACTCAGTGGTCGTGTGGCTATGCGCAACGGTGGCGTCGATGCCGGGACTTCTCTTCATCCTCGCGATCTCGCTCATCGCCGGCAAGGGCATCCTCGGCATCCTGCTCGGCATAGGCTTTACGACATGGGTCGGCGTCTGCCGCACGATCCGCGCGGAGGTGATGAAGCACCGCGACCGCGCCTACGTGCAGGCTGCGCGCGTCCTGGGCTACTCGCACCTGCGCATCATGTTCCGGCACATCCTGCCAAACGTCGCCCACCTCATCCTCATCCAGTTCTCGATCCGCTTCCCTGGATCGGTCGCCACCGAGGTGTTCATCAGCTTCCTCGGCATCGGCGTGCAGGGCGAGCCGAGCTGGGGCGTGATGATCAACAACGCGCGTCTGCGTCTCTGGCAGGGAATCTGGTGGGAGATGACGGCCGTCACGTGCGCCATCTTCATACTCGTTCTGGTGTTCAACCACCTTGCGGACGAGCTGCGCGACATCCTCGACCCAGCGCTCCGCAACGAGAGGAACTGACGCGTGTTCGCCGCCGGCATCCCGTTGGTCTCCGCCGCACTCTCCGTGGCCTTCCCCGCAGAGGGCCAGAAAATTCCCGCCGCAGAACGTACTTACGTAATCGGCGCAGTGTCGGAGAGCTGCACCAACACGCCCCTCACCGTGAACGGCGCCACGACGGATGTGTGGCGCACGGGGGCGTTCCTAGCGATGGTGCCTGTCACTCCCGGTACGAATACCCTGCACCTTACCTGCGGTAAGCAGCGTCTCGCGCGCCGTTTCGTGGTGGCGGAGCCGCCAAAACCGGGCAGTTGGAAGCCTTTCAAGCCCGTCACGTCTGACGACGACCCGCGCCTTGGCAAGCCCGTCGCGTGGCGCACGCGCGGTACGCTGTTCATGAACCGGGTGCGTCCGGTTCCCGACGACGGCGACGCGCTTTACTACCTGCCGCCGCAGTTCACCCTACGCGGTACGGAGGTGAAGGGCACTGACTGGATAGCCGTGTGGATCGACGGCAAGATCGGTTTCCTGCCGCCAGCGTCGCTCGTGAAGACGCCGCTCGTCCCGGTGCCGTCGGCCGACCAACCCGCGCCAGACCCGACCGTTGGGTTCCCATCTGCTCCGCCGCGCGGCGTACCGCTGTCCGCCGTACGCATACTCGTGGATCCCGGACACGGCGGGTCCGACACCGGCGCACGCACGCCGCACGGATGGTGTGAGAAGGACGTGAACCTCAGCCAGGCGCGAGCGATCCGCGACGCGCTCAAGAAAGCCGGTTTCCAGGTGATGATGACGCGTGACGACGATTCCTTTCCCGCGCTCTATTCGCGTCCGAAACTCGCATACGACGAACACGTGGACGCCTTCATAAGCGTACACCACAATGCGAGTCCGGCACACCGTGACCCGCGCGAGGTGCGCCACACCACCACATACGCCTCGAACGCGCGCGGGCTTGCGCTTGCGTCGGCCGTGCAGAAACGCATCGCCGCCGTACTGCCGGACATCAAGGATGCCGGGCCGCAGACGAAGTCATTCGCGGTGTGCCGCAACCCGGCCGTGCCGAGCTGTCTCATTGAAGTCGACTTCATCAACCTCCCCGAAGGCGAAGAGGCGAGCTGGGATCCGGAGCGCCAGAAGAAAGTCGCCGCAGCTGTAGCGCAGGGCGTACTCGACTGGATGTCCGCGAAATAGCGCCGCCGATTTTTTTTCATTTTCCCCCTTGCGCGGACGGCGAAGGTCTGATATACTATACGCCGTTTTCACGACACCAAGTGCGAGCTTAACTCAGTTGGTAGAGTGCCACCTTGCCAAGGTGGTTGTCGAGGGTTCGAGTCCCTTAGCTCGCTCCATTGCTCAGTCGGTAGAGCAAGTGACTCTTAATCACTGGGTCGTGGGTTCGAATCCCTCTGCTCCTACCATTCACAATAAACTGGTCGTGGCTAGGTAGCTCAGTTGGTAGAGCAACGGACTGAAAATCCGTGTGTCGCCGGTTCGATCCCGGCCTTGGCCACCATTCCATGTCTAACTCGAAGAGAACTCCGAGTTTTTGTTTTTTATGGATTAGCGTATAAAGCCCAATTGTCGGGCTGATTTTGACCTTGCCGAGTTCTCTGTCGTGTGTGGCAACGACCGCGCCTTCTAGGCGCGGCTCGACGGATGGAACGCCCAGCACCTCGCCGTCTGACCGCTCGCGCCAGCACCTCGCGCGCAAAGCCCGCCACGTCACCCCGTGGCGGGCTTCCCCGTTTGGGCGGCCAACCATCTGCCCTCACGCCGGAACGCGCCACGGGCCGCCGTCTTGGCGTTCGGCTGTGTTCCTGTTGAACGGAAAGTTGCTACCTTTCAACCGGCTCGTAGTCGATCTTCCTGACCATCCGTGCCGGAAGGAACGGCCCGTAGGCCGCGATCTGCGCCAGTACCGACGCCGTCGTACCTGCTTTTCTCGCCATTTCTGCCTCCTTGGCTAATATGTCCATGAGATGTAGGCCTACGGCATAGAATGAGTTTCGGGATAATGCAAGGGCAAATCGAAAGAAAATTGAGGCCGCCCTATTGGACAACCTCACACTTTCTGCTCACACCCACTTGCATCTGCGGCGGGATTTATGCTACACTTATCACCGTTGACACCTTGATCGTGTTGTTGCAGTTATGTGGTCTTTTCAGGTCGAGTGGCTTGACCCGCAAATGCCACGAAAGAGGATTGTGTGGATTACTTCGGCAATGGAAAAACATATTGAAGCAAATGCGTGCGCCAGCTACAGCCGGCGCGACTTCATGGCAAAGCTCGGAATTATCGCCGGAATGGGCGCGATTTCACCGGACCTTTTGGCAACGCTGCCGCCGCCGGTCTCGCCTGACCTTATTCCTGACAAGAAGGGTGCTGTTAAGGTGCGCCTCATCTTCGCGTATCACACGCCGAACGACATCCAGTCGCAGCCCGACTGGCCGAACGTCGGGTACGACTTCCGTCCGGTGATGAAGAACATGACCGACACCCTCAACTGGCAGATACCCGGCGTTGAGTTCATCCCTACGCCGAGCAACGGGCGCGACCACACGAAGGGGATTGTCCTCGCGGACGAGAAGGCCGGCGAGATCAAGGGCTACATGGTGGTTCAGCTCAACTGCTGGAACAACTGCATCAGCGGCGTGTGGGAGAATACGCGCAAGGCCACGTTCTACACCACGCTCCCCTACGCGGGGGACGGCGGCTGGCTTCGCCACAACTCTTTCATCATGACGCACCTGAAGCCGCACTACGCCTCGTTCGCCGCATTCGACTTCTCGCAGGTAGTGAAGGTGGCGAAGGCGTTCGAAGTACTGAAGGACGGCACGGCCGAGGACTTCCAGAAGAAAGCGTTCGAGTACCGCAACGCGCTCATCCCCGCCGATACGCCGCCGAAGGGAATCAAGGTCATCGACGACAAGGTAAAGTGCGTCACGCCCGACGAGGCGCTCGCGAAGCTCAAGGGACTCAAGATCCTCTCGGTCGAGAACGTCCAGCGCCCCGAATACGTGGCGGAGATCGAACGCGCGCTTGGAATCGTCATCGAGCGCGTCCCGTTCGAGGAGGTCAACAACAACGCCCGCGCGGCGGACGAGGCGGAGGCGAAGGCCGTCGCGAAGTCGTGGATCAGCAAGGCAAGCCGCATCGAGTATGTCACGGACGAGACGATCCTCGGCTGCGCACGGATTTACCTCGGCATGAAGAAGACGCTCGCCGACCATGGTGCGAAGGCGATCACCGTCAACTGCCTCGGCGGATGCTACACCGGCAAGCTTGACGCCTATCCGTGCCTCGGGTTCATGCAGCTGCAGGACGAGGGCCTCATGGGCGTATGCGAGAACGACATCAACAGCACCACCACGATGCTTGCGTTCTCCGCGCTCACCGGCGGGCGCGTGGGGTATGTCTCCGACCCCGTCCTTGACATGGCGAACCGCGTCATCAGTTACGCGCACTGCGTCTCGACGCGCCGCTTCTTCGGCAAGGACGGCCCGGAATCCGACTTCGAGATCCTCACGCACTCTGAGGACCGTAAGGGCGCGTCCGTACGCTCCTTCGCGCCGATCGGCGAGCCCGTCACGACGGTCAAGTTCAACTTCAAGCTGAAGCAGATCGTGCTGCACACCGGCGTTGTCATTGCCAACGACCGCGACGACCGCGCCTGCCGCACGAAGATCGTGGCGCGCGTGACCGGCGACTACTCGAAGATGGAGCTCCCCTGGATCAAGTTCGGCTGGCACCGCGTCACGTTCATGGGCGACTTCCGCTCCGACGTCGAGGCGTTCGCGAAGCGGATCGGCTACGAAGTCGTGTACGAAAGCTGACGTGAGCCGTGAGGTCGATCACGATACGTGGTTTGCCGCTCGCTTGGCGGGTTGTCCGCGCTTGACTCGTATGTGCACGCCGCGCCCGACTTGTACTTTAGCCATCTGAGGACGAGGTGCGTCAGCAGCGCCCTGAAATGGTTGTACGCCCTGTCTGCGATTCCGATGTCGTCCTCCTTCAGTGAGTTGAACAGCTCGTCCTCCATCTTGCTGTCGTGGACCTTCGCCCTGCCGAACACGCAGAAGTGCGGCAGCCTGTTGGCGACGTTGGCAAACATGTGGATCTTCACGGTGGCCTTCCTCTGCCGGTGCTTCGCCCAGTAGATGCACCAGTACGCGAGCCGTATCGTCGACGAGTCTATAGCGTAGATCCCCCGCAGGTTGAACCTCGTCAGCCTTCCGTGGTGGCGTCCCCTGACGAAGCCACCGTCCTGCCTGCGGAAGGTGTCGTCCACGATCTCGTTGAGGCTGAACAGGTGCAGGAACTGCGACAGCATCAGCAGGTAGACCTGCGAACTATACGAGAACTTCCTAGCCTTTACCTTCTCCCCTGCGGCGATCTGCTCGATCTTCCACCCCGAAATATGCTCTTGCACTATCTGGGCGAAAAATGACATCATTCTCCGCCGCGTTGCCTTGGGCTTCTTGCTGCTCATCGTGTATCCTTTCCGTGCGAAGCGTAGGCGCGGGCTAACTGCGACTTTTAGGTTTATTCCCCATGCTTTGGCTCTGAACTGCTTTCCTGCTTGTTATGACCTTTAGAGCCCCAACTGGCTCCTATATATATAGTCGCGCGCGCGAGGGAGATTACGTTCCCCCTTCCTCTCCCAAGCGCATTGATATGTCCGTTTGCCCCCATGCACCTTGGGTTATAACGCATCTAGGTCCTTACTATGAGTGTGTCATTTTGACACAGTTGGCACATTTAAAAGCTGCGCACCGTCGAAGGTTTTGGTGCGCACCATTTGATGCTTTGCTGCGCACCATTTCATGCTCTGCTGCGCACCAAAGCAAATTCCGCTGCAAACCGGCCTTTCCCCACGAGGTGAGTGTGTCAAAATGACACACTCGATGAAAGTCCAAATGCACGAGGCCATGGTGAAGGGTAGCGGCGGTGTGGCTGTGATGGTGGAGTAAGGGAAGACTCGCCCCATCTTCGGCTCGCCCAGAGGACTCGCCCCACCTTGCGGGAAAATGCGTTGTTTTCAGTTGTTGGTGGATTTCGGTTTGACTTACGGGGCTAATTCCGATATACTATCCGCCAATTTTCCGTCTGGACCAGGCCGTAACCGACTGCCTGGCCGGTAAGGAAAGCACAAAAAGGACACAAAAATGCCTAAGATGAAAACAAAGAAGTGCGCCACGAAGCGCATGAAAATGTCGGCTACGGGAAAGGTGATGCGTTCCCAGGGTGGCAAGGCCCACCTGAATGGCTACAAGAGCCGTGGGCGCAAGCGCAATCTCCGTGGCATAACCGTCACTGACGTATCCGTCGAGAAGACGATGCACCGCATGCAGCCGTATGCCTAAGGAGGAATGAGAAATGTCAAGAGCAACAAACGCCCCTGCTTCCCGCGAACGCCGCCGCAAGCGCCTTGAACTGGCGAAAGGATTCCGCGGCCACCGCTCCAAGACCTTCCGCACCGCGACCGAGGCCGTCGACCGCGCCCGGCGTCTGGCGACGATCCACCGCAAGCTGAAGAAGCGCGACTTCCGTCAGCTCTGGATCGCCCGCATCAACGCCGCCACGCGCGCCGAGGGCATGAGCTACAGCGCGTTCATCGCGGGGCTCACCAAGGCCAACGTCACGATCAACCGCAAGATGCTTAGCGAGATCGCGATCCGCGATCCCGAGGGATTCAAGCAGATCGTCGAGATCGCGAAGAAGGCGTAAGCCCGCTTTGCGGAATCGACCAGCAACCAGCAGCCAGTCCTCACTGGCTGCTGTTTGTTTTTTTCCCAATTGAATTCCGCCCCCGTTTTTGGTATACTTAATCCTCGTTTTCACCCAAGAGGAAAAATTAATATGGCAGTGATAGGACAGGGCCTCGTGCTTATGATTGCAGGCATGGGCATCGTTTATCTGTTTTTGACAGTGTTGATTTTCGTGGCGAAGTATGCCTCCGCCTTCGTTGCGCGGTTCGACGGCATACTTCCGCAGGATGCGCCGAAGAAGGCGCCTGCGAAGAAGGCCGCAGGCGACGACGACGCCAACGTGGCGCTCGCGATTGCGGTGGCGCTGGGGTGACAACTACCGGGGGAGTCCAGACTCCCCCGAACCCCTACAATAAGGATTTCCATTTTATTCATCAAGGAGCTACTATGGCCAAGAAAAACGTTAAATTCATGCTCACCGCGTTCCGCGACGGATTCCAGAGCGTCATCGGCGCGCGCGTGCTTTCCAAAGACTTCCTGCCTTGCGTGGAGGAAGCATATCAGGCGGGCGTCCGCTGGTTCGAGGCGGGCGGCGGCGCGCGTTTCCAGAGCTGCTACTTCTACTGCCAGGAGGATGCGTTCGACGTGATGGACAAGTTCCGCGCGGCGGCCCCCGAGGCGGACCTCCAGACGCTCTCGCGCGGCGTGAACGTCGTCGGCCTCGAGTCGCAGTCGAGCGACATGATCAAGCTCCACGCGCAGATGTTCAAGAAGCATGGCATGAGCTCGATCCGCAACTTCGACGCGCTCAACGACGTGAACAACCTCAAGTGGTCCGGCCAGTGCATCCACGACGCGGGCCTCAACCACGAAGTCTTCCGCCCGGCATCGACAACAAGGGCACGCACACACCCGAGTTCTACCGCGACCGCCTGAAGATGATCATGGACGCGGGCATCCCGTTCGACCGCGTGGCGTTCAAGGACGCGTCCGGCACCTCCACGCCCACGACCGTCTACAACACGATGAAGCTCGCCCGCAAGCTGCTCGGCGACAAGATCCACATCCAGTTCCACTCGCACGAGACGGCCGGCAACGGCGTCGCGTGCTATCTCGCCGCGCTGCGCGGCGGCGCGGACGGACTCGACCTCTCGATGGCCCCGATGAGCGGCGGCACCTGCCAGCCCGACATCATCACCATGTGGCACTGCCTCGACGGCGATCCCGACTTCGGCTTCGACTTCGACATCAACAAGATCAAGAAGGCCGAGGACTCCTTCAAGAACGCGATGTCGAAGTACTTCCTCCCGCCTGAGGCGATGAGCGTGAACCCGCAGATCGTGTGGAGCCCGATGCCGGGCGGCGCGCTCACGGCGAACACGCAGATGCTGCGCGACAACAACATGATGGACAAGTACGACGACATG
>CACZAK010000027.1 GCA_902779075.1 uncultured bacterium
GCATGCTTCTTCGCGGCGGCCACGCTCCCGGCCTGCACGCAGAAATCGACCAGCACGACCATGCCGCCTTCGGCGGGAATTGCAGACAGATGGCGCCAGACGCGTTTCTTCTCGCTCGTCAAGTCCGCCGCCACGACCATGACGTTTCCGAGAGCCATGACACAGTGGGCCTCTTCCTTCCAGTCCCCGCCAACGGACATCTGCGCGCTTTCGCCCTTGATCTGCTCGGCCTTGATCCACTTGACGTAGAGGTCAGACTTTTTCCTGTCGATCGGACGGACGTCGATGGAGAAGTCGACCCGCCAGCCGTTGAACGACCGGGACCAGACCACGAGCGGATGGTCGTTCGTTTTGCAGGAGTAGCCGACGGGCCCCTTCTGCTTCACGCGCACGCCCTTCGCCAAGGGAACATCGTGGCTCGAGAAGTGCGAATGTTCATTTTTCGTCCCCTTCTCGCAGTACCGAATCTCTCCGAATGAGGCGGAGGAAAGAACGACGGCAAACAAAATGACGGATAGTCTTTTCATCTTTACACCAACTCTATGATCGGTCTAGCGGAAGTAGAGGATGGTACCTGGTGAAGGGATATTCAGGACAAGGTGACCCTCGCCGTCATCCGTGAGTCTGTAGCGGCGGCCATCGAGGGCGGAGCCGGTTACGACGAGGTGTTCGGCGTAACCCGTCGGCACTGAATTGAGCAGGACGTAGTCGACGTCGTTGCGCAGCTTTCCGCCGTCGATCTTGATTGTCGCCGTCCCGTCGTCGGGAAGCGTGACGGGGATGATGTCAGGCGTCGTGAACGTGCGGTCGGCGTTCGACGGGAGCGCAAGCGTCGTTCCCGCCGCAAGCGAGATCGTGCCGTTGCCGCCAACAACTACGTCCTTATTGATCTGAAGAGTCGCACCATCCGTGACGGCTATGGCACCAGTGACTACATTGGTGTGGTTGTTGGCCGTTTTAGAATCCAGCACAACTGTGCCGCAGCCCGTTATCGTCAGCGGTGTCGCAGCGGACCCCTGCGCGTTTATGAATCCTTTGAGCGTCACGATGCGTCCAATCGTTTCATCTTTCCAGTCCGTCGTGTCGATTGTCACAGTTGCTGTGTCGCGAAGGTAGAGGTCGTTCCCAAAGTGCCTATACGACTCGGCGAACGTCCAGTCGTCCGAGGAATGGAGCGTGACTTCCTGCTGCCCGAAAACGCGGAAGCCCGAGTAGTCAATCTGTCGCGAAGTCGGGAACGAGAATCCGTTCGCTCCAACTACCCATTTACCTGCGCCATTGTTCATCGAGCCAAGATTGGCGACAAGATAATCTGGATACCAATTACCATCTGGTTGATGGACGGCCTGGTACGCGATGCCGTTCGCGACTATCGGCGTGGAGTTTGCGGTCGCGACGGCATACTGACAGACCGTGGACACTGCTCTATTCACCAAACTGTTAGCGCGGCACCGCACCGTCCCGCCGACTCTAACGGTCCCTTCGTTGGAGTATAGTAAAGGTTTGGTGTTGTTGGCCGCGTAACTGACGAGATCGCCGGCGATGTCGAGCGTCGCACCGGACGCAACGGCAAGCGTGTAGGCATCCGTGAGCGTGTTCACATAAAGGCTGCCCGTGAGAGTCACTATGCCCGAACCGAAAACAGCAGTGGCAAACACGCGGTCGTCCTCGAAATCCGAATTAAGAGTCGTCGCTGTCACAACGGTCTTGAAGTTGAGCGTATCACCCGCCCGCGGCGTTTCTTCGTTTAACCAGTTCGCTGCGGTGGAAAGATTGTTGTCCGTTCCGCCTACCCAGATGCCATAGCCCGGTTCGGCGATGCCAACGAGCAGAAGAAGAACTCCGCCCTTGGCATAAAGCGAACAGTCGCCGGAGACAACCTCCGACGCATCAAGCGTCAGGTGGACGACAACATCCGCTGGAAGCGCGTTTGCGGAGGAAAGGATCGTGTAGATTCCGTCCTCGAGCTGCGTCGTACCGCCGATCTTCAAGGCAACCTTGCCGTCGCCCGTCGGCATCGTCAACGACCCCGTCAGCGCAATTGCGGGCGTTCCCGCCGTCAGGTTCGTGACGACAATCGTGGAACCGACCGCAGCATCAAGCGACGGGAGCGCCACTGTGCTGCCTGCATTTGGCACAAGCAGCTTTGTGCCAGAGGCAAGAGAAACCACACCCTCACCCTCTATTACCTTCCCCGCATTCACCTGCAACGTCGCCGTGTCCGTGATATAGAGTGTCTTGCCGCTATTGATGGTCGTTTCCTCAAGACCGTTATGCGACGTTGTGGCGATCACCACCGTTCCGCAGCCCTTGATGGTCGCATTGCCGCCAGCCAAGTACAAGCGCCCGTTGAGCGTGACGGTGTAGCCCGTGGAGGCATCCATACCATCTGTCGTATCAAGCACAAGCGGTCCGTTGTTCGCACACAGATCACCATTGGTCGTGCCGACCTTGCCGACATTGGCAAGCGTCCAGTCTGCGGACGAGTAGAGTGTGAGAGTCGTACTAGACATCTGAAAGACAGAGTAGTTCGCTTGACGAGAACCAGGAAACGTAAGGCCACCCGATCCCACAATCCATTTGCTCGTTGTACCACCATAGAACATCCTTAGACGCGCCCCTCCAGCACCGTTGTAGGCCAAGCCGTTGACGCGCATCGGCTGCGTGTTCGCGTTTACGGACTGATACTGGCGGACGTTTGAGTATTTGTTGTCAGGGTTGGTGGTCTCGCCGAGGCCGATTGCCTTGCCGCCGACAATCACAGTACCCTCATTGGAATACAGGAAATACATGGTGCCATTCGGTACCGGCTTGGCGGTGATGTTGCCCGTGACGGACAACAACGCACCCTGTGGTATGGCGAGTTTCTCCGCGTTGGTGAGCGAGTTGACGCGGAAATTACCGGCCATTGTTACGACGCCGGAGCCAAATGTGGCCGTCTCGAAGACGCGGTCGTCTGCGAAGTCGGCATTGAGTGTCGTCGCGGAAGTAACGGCGGAGAAGTCAAGCGTGTCGCCCGCAGCAGGCGCCACGCCGCCGTCCCAGTTGCCGCCATCGCTCAAGCTGCCGTTTGCAGCATTGCCATTCCACACGACATTTGCCGCCGATGCGCCGCCGGTGGCGAATGCGAGCGCGAGTGAAAGCACCGCAGCGAGGCGGTGCGCCGTCTGTTTTGTGAATACCGCTTTCATTGTTTTCCTCCGTTAGAAGTTGTTGAATGTTGCCAACCACCTTCGCCAAGGCTACGGCGGTCAGGATGTGAAAATGTTGCCAATGCCAATGTTGCCAATTCCCAATTGGCATTGCGGCAATCACAGACAGTGCGCCATGTAGAACGGCAAATAGGTGATGCCGCCCTCTTCATGATAATCCTCCGTGCATACGACGTACTTGTCGCCAAGCTTTCCTCGGCATCTTTCTATCAGGGCGTCGAGCGAGGCATGGCGTCTACAGGCCGCGCTCTTCACTTCGATCGGACATGTTTTTATCCCACGGCGAATCAGGAAGTCAATCTCCATCTTCGGATTCGTCTTCGAGTGGAAGAGCAGTTCGTGTCCCGCCGAGACAAGCGCCTGGGCGACGTAGTTCTCAAAGAACATTCCCTCGTTGATGCCGAGCTTGTCGTACAAAATTCCCCTCAACACTCGGCCGTCAATTTCCTTCTCGCCCGTCATCGACTGCGACACCAGCAGTCCCGTGTCTGCGAAATAGCACTTGAAAAGCGAACTCTCAAGATTCAACTCCAGCCCCACGCTTGGATCGGTCGAGTTGTATGCGATGTTGGCGACCATTGCATCGCTCAACCACAGGAACGCATTCTCGTAGCGACGCATGCGGGCGTTTGCGTCAAGGTCTGCAAGGCGGAATTTCTTTTCCTTTGAATTCAATGCGCTTGGGATATGACGGAATATCGCCCTCACTTTGGGAGCATATCCCTTTGCGTATTTTCCGATGTCCTTGACGTACAGACGAAGAATCTCCCACTTCATCGCCTCCGCCGCCTCAAGCCGATGGTCTCCACCCAACAGATAAGCCTCGACAGACTGCGGCATCCCCCCCACGAGCATGTGCTGCCGTGCAAGCCCGATTGCCTTTTCGTGCAAATCCGTGCCGAGCGGACGCTTCTCCGCATAACACTTCCGTATGTGGTCTGCAAGTAGGGAATTCCCATTCGCCCAGAGAAACTCCTCGATGTCCATCGGATAGAGCTTTACGGAATGCTCTTCGCTCGGTACCACGATGTCCTTGACGTTTTCATTTATGCCAAGCAACGATCCCGTCTCGATATAGTGATATTTCCCGTGTTCGACCAATTGCTTTATCGCCTCGCGGGCGGCGGGGTAGCGCTGGACCTCGTCAAAGATCACACAGCTTCGCCCGGTAACAAGCCGGACACCAGATAGAATCTGCAACCTCTCAAGAAGATTCTCGACATCGTCGCATTCCTCAAAAGCGCGCCTGTACGCACGAATCTGCTTACCCTTGGCGGAGAAGTCTATGTAGATGAAATTTTCGTATTCCCGCTGCGCAAATCGCTTGACAAGATGAGTCTTTCCAACACGCCGCGCCCCCTCGACGAGAAGCGCGGTCTTGTCTGCAAGTTTCGCCTTCCAGTCGAGAATTTCATGGTACGCCTTACGCTTGAACTCTATCGTCGAATTTTCCATGATATTTTCTCTTTTCGGCGCATATTATACTAAAACATTTCCTGCCCGTCAATTGGCCTGTCACGAAATAAGCATAGTTGTACCTCTGTATTTGTCACGAAATTGAGCAAGTTACACCTCTGGTTTTGTCACCTAATAGAGCATTATGCTGTCGCTCAAACTGCCGAAGTTGTTGAATGTTGCCAATGTGGAAATGTTGCCAATGCCAATGTTGCCAATTCCCAATTGGTATTGGGCATTGGTATTGGCAACACTGGCAACATTAGCAACATTTTCATACTTCCATAATTTCATATTTCCACATTTCCACATTCAACATTGCCTCCTCACTTACTTTTTCCGGAAACCCATGAGATATTCGGCATACTTCGCCGCGCCGCCCTGACGATAGCCGGTCTTGTCGATCTTTTTCCCGTTGCCGTCGAGGATGAGCGCCGTGGGGAAGCCCCTGATGCCGTATTTCTTCGTCAGCTTTTCGTTAACGGCTTTCGCGTGGTCCGAGAGGAGGGCCTTGTTCTCCGGCGAATCGATGAACACGAGAACGTAGTCGTCCATCACGCCCGCCACGAACAGCGGGTCGGACAAGACTTCCTTCTCCAGCTTCTTGCACCAGTAGCACCAGTCGCTGCCGGAGAAGCAGGCGTAGACGAGCTTGCCCTCGGCCTTCGCCTTGGCGAGCGCCTCGTCGAGGTTGTCGGTGAAACCGGCGGGGGTAGAGGTCGCGTCTGTCTTCGGCGGCACCTTCTTCGTAGCGGCCTTCCGCGCCTTCTCCTCCGCTTCGCGTTTTGCAAGGCCGGCCTTACGCCCCTTTTCGATCTTTGCGAAATAGCCGTCGACGCCGCCTTCCCAGCCTTCCCTGTCCAAAAGAGCCACGCGAGAGCCATCGGGATGGATAATCGCCATTTCCGGCGGAGTGAATACACTCTTCCGCCCGGCATAGTTGACCGCAAACCTAATATTGTCTCTCGCCATCCACGATTGGTTTGGCTTGTAAAGTTCAGCCATGTAGCAGACGTACGACGCGCCAGCCCTTTTCAGGAACTCCTCGGAACCCAGCACCTCATGGTCCAGAACTTTCATCGCCTTGCCTTCCTTGTTTGGATGTGAGTTGAGGAAGTAGGCGAGGACGAACTTCCCCTCCTTCGCGGCCCGGGCCTTCGCCGCCTTGAAGTCCTCCGTCCACCCCGGCAGGAGCGAAATGGACTTGGCGGGCGGAGGAGGCAGGGGTTCCAGCACAGAGAAGCCATCCGTCTTCTTTCCGCCATCCTTTGCGAACAGGACGTTGACCGGCGCGTCGCAGACGTAGACCGACTTCGCCTCCTCGCCGTCATTCCCTTCAATCTCCGCCGACAGCCGGACTGACTTCAGCAAGACGCCCTTGTCATACACGTCGCTATCCAGGCCAAGAGGCTTTGCCACGATGCCGGTGCCTTTATAGAGACCGGATGCGCCAGTGCGGAAACCGAGACCGAGTCTGGCTGTGTCGCAGTTCTCTCCGAGGAAGATGCACGCTTTCATGTTCGCCGGCACGTCATACTCGACGCGAAACAGCGCAAAGTGCCTGGCCGACGGAACGACGACGCGCGTATCGGGCGGCAGGTATTTGATCTCGGCCCTGTCTTCCTGCGTTTCGTCCACCACGGTGACGCCCGTGACCTTGAACGAGATGCCGCTCGCATCCGCCGCGTCCGCAGCGAAATTCGCGCCTATCGCAACCGCCGCCGCAAGCAAGATGCGCCGCGCTGTATGTGTGAGTGTTGTTGTGTTCATGATCGTCTCCTTTTTTTCAGTGTTCAGAATTAACGAACTCCTCGACGCCGCGGCGGAAAGCGGCGAAGTCGAGCTTGCATGGGTCTGTGCTACGGAAGCCGCGCACTGCGGCGCGGAAGCCGTAGGGGGCGGCCAGGCGCTTGACGGTCTCCGTCGCCTTTTTGCCGCGCTCGCCTTCCTGTTCGGAGAGGATTCGCATCTTCTCGGCTGCGACCACTCCTGCGCGAAGCGCGATGAGGCGCGCCGACAATTCGCCGCCCGGATAGATGAGGTAGATGTCTCCTGGGACCCAGCAGGATTCGGTTTTGTAGGAGGCATCGTCATACGGATCCTTCGACCACGAATTCGCCGCCCAGCGGAGGAAACCGTCAAAGCCGATCATCACCGGATACGCGCCAAGCCAGTATCCCTCGTCCAGGTTGTTGAACATGAACGTATTGGGCGTCTTCGCAGAACCGCAGACGTAGAACGTCGTCTTGAAGCCCTTTTCGCGGCGCGGCTGGAGTTCGGATAGGAAGTTCGAGCGAAGGTGGATAAGGCCTAGGCAGAAGTTCTCGATCTGGATGCCGTCAAAGGCCGAGGGCTTCGTTTTGCCGCAGGCCGAGATCTTCAGCCCCGGCGCCTTGGCTTGAATAAGAGTGGCAATCTTGCGGACGTCATCCGGGCTGCGCTCGTCCATCGCGATATAGGCATCCTCAAACCAGCCCTTCTCTTTGAGATGCTTGGCGAAATCCACGAGAAACGAGCCCCAGTAGTTCTCGAATTCCGTCGTTCCGGGAAGCATTTTCTCTCTCCGGTCAACAAGCCCGTTCCCTGTTCCCCGTTCCCCGTTCCCTGTTCCCTCCTCCTTCCATGTCATCATGTAGCGCCAGGGGCACATCGAATAGCAGGCGATGTCCGGCCCTATGCCGCACGTGCGGCCGAACGCCACGTATTCGTCGAAGATCTTGTAGTCGAACGCCCATGTCCCGTCGGATTTCTTGACCCTGCCGATCATGGTGCCGTAGCCGTCGTAGCACTGGTGGTTCCAGGGGAGATCGAGCAGCGTAACGGTCAGCGCTTTGCAACCGCAGTCGGCGAGTGCGCGGTAGATGGGCGCCATCTTCGCGTAGTGTTCCGACGAGAACGGCTCCACGCCAAAGTAGCGCGAAACCGCCCACGGGTGCTGCCACAGGTCGAGGAAGTATTTCCAGTCCTTCGCCGGCGGAAGCACGCGGTCGATGACCTTCAGTTCAAGAGGCCCCAAGTCGTACTTGCCCGGTTTTGCATCGGGACTGGCGACGACCTTGATCATCGTCGGCTTCGCCGCATCGCCCGGCTTCCACTCGCGGCAGACATCGGGGACGCTCGTCTTGCCGAGTATTTCGCGATAGTCCCTGCCCTTCGCGTTTTTCTTGAGCTCGGACATGAGATCGTACTTCACTTCGTCGAAGCGCAGAAGCGTCAGAGAAACACCATCCTCCGCGCGCCGCGCGGAGAGGGCGACCGCCTTGTTCTGAAGCGCCTTCGGGATTTCGACATACGCCGTCTCTCCGCGCCATACGGACGCGCCGAACTCGGCGGCGTTCGCAAACGCGCAGGCCGCGCTTGCGACGACAGCGGCAACGAGACATGCCTTTGCGAGTTTCACGTAGAGTGCTTTTTGTATTGCCATGCTTTTGCTCCTTTTTGTAAAAAGAATTACCAAAGCGCTTCGGTTGCACGGCGAAACCAAATTGGCAACGCGGCGTCCTGAAAGGCAATTTCAAACCCGTCGTCCCTCGACCAGTTGCCGAGATACAGCATCTCCGGCCCGGAATTGTCGAAGAAGAACGCCCGATGGAGATGCGGCACTGCCGCAGGCAGATTCGCGAGCGAGCGGGCGTAACGGGCGGCGATCTTTGCGGGCGGGACATCGTGTCCGCCCCTGGCATAGCGTTCGGCGACCCGCCGGGCGTTCACCGCCGGGCTGTCTGTCGCCACGAAGTAGAGATAGTTGCGGAATCCGGCAGCGGCTGCCTTTTCCAGTGCCGCCACTTTCGACGGATGCGAGAAAACCGTCTCCTGCGAAAAACTGACTCCCCGATTTATGCATTCGTCTTGAAGAAAGTTCACAAGCAGGGCGACCGTATATGAATTGACGGACTCCTCCGTGCGGAACCTCACGCAATCGGAGTCGACGTAAATCTCACCGGACGCGAACCGTGCCTTTTCGACCTCTGCATAGTCCGTTCCCGCGGCGTAAGCGGCGAGCGCGGTGCCTTCGATGGGAAACGGCGCGAGATGCGTATGCGTGCGCCGCACTTCGGCGAACACCTCGTCCGCATTGAGCCGCGTGTAGAAGTTCACGGCATAGTCGCGCTCAAGCCACCTTACGAGGGTGGACTTGCCGGAGCCGTTCGGCCCCGCGACCATTCTAAACCTCTTCGTCACGACTGCCGAGGCTCCTCCGGAAGCTCCTCCACCAGTTCCTCTCGACCATCCTCCCAGCGCAGCACGACGCGGCGCCCGACGAGAATGCAAATCGGCCGGCCCGCCGCCCATGTCTCGCGGACCGCCTCTGCGCTGCACTCGCGCGCCGCTTTCGCAAGCTTTCTGTCAAGTTCGGTCATTTGCTTTTTCCATCGCGGCATAGTATATCACAAACCCACGCCCCTGCGCGGGAGAAAATTCGCACCTTTCAGTCCTTTTTGCTCTTGTGCGAATGAAAACGAAATTTTACACGCCGCCTAGAAGGCGGCTTTCCCAGTTAGGGTACACTGACTGGGAAAGCCGCCATCTTGGCGGCGCACTGAGCGTCCTGCCAGTTGACTACCTGACGTAGATGTACGTACCTTTGGACTTAACGTCGATGACGATATCGCCGTCAACAACCGAAACGCCCTTTGCCCAATCAGGCGCATCGGCAGCGAGCGAAACTTTTACGCCCGAGAACTTGCCGCCGGACGTGAGCGCCCACGTACCGCCACGACCGCACTTGCCGTCTGTCGACGAGATCTTGACCACGACATTCGTCGTCTCGCCCTCGTCGAACGTCACGGTCTTGTCCGTCAGGTTCAGCACAGGCGCGCCCTTCGTCGTGTAGTTGAAGCCCAGCATCGCACCCGCCTTGAGCGTCAAGTCGCCGCCAAGCGCGACCGTGCCCGACTCCGCGACCCGAAGCATCGTGCCGCTGTTGAGCGTCATCGCGCTTTGGGTGAGGTTCGCGCCGGGCTTGATGGCCAGCGTCGCCGTGTTCGTCACCACCACCGGCGGCTGGGTCGTGTTGATGGCCGCCTTGTTCACCCGCAACGTACCGGAGCCGGACACCGTGATGGTCGGCGAATTGTTCCCTTGTACAATCGCGTCCATCGTGATTGTACGCCCCGTACCGCTCTCGTCGTCCGTGCAGAACGTGACGTCTCGGTTTATAACGAGGCTCTTGTTCCCGTCGCCGCGATCGGCGATGGTGAAGTCGGAATACCACGGGCGGAGCGTCTGCGCATCATTGGACGCATTCCTGCCGATACAGTAGGATCCTTTCGCCGATGCGCTCGAGAAGTTCAATCCGCCCGCGCCGATATAGAACACCCCCTTGCTGGCCGCGTTTCCGTCGGAGAAGTAACACCAGTTGCCCGTCATCGAGGTCTCAATCCGCTCGAACTTGAACACCGCGCAGACATTTGTTCCCTGGTTATAGCACATGAATCTGTCGGTATTCCCGGTCAACGTCAAGTTCGTGACGACCATTTCGCCGTTGTTCCTGTAGGAAACGCGTCCTCCTTCGCCCATCGCCATTCCTCCGACATCGACCTTAGAACCGTTGCCGACATAGAGTTCAGTAAGCCGACCTGCATACGGAATGTAGAGCGTTGAATTGTCGCCAAGGCAGTGACGTTTGCCCGACCCCTGCACCGTCGCCGTCCACGGGCTGCTCACGTCATTGGCAAAGTAGTACTTGCCATATATGCAGCGTGAATAGACGGCGGCGAAGTTGCCGTTCTCGATTGCGCAGCCCGGCGCGGCGTATGCGCCGCCCGCGAACGTGACGTGCGACTTCGTGAGATCGCCCGTTTCCGCCATCGCCGGCTGCTTGACCTGGATGTCGCCGGAGAAGTACACCGGCGCCTCGATCGTATGCGAGGCCGAAGACGAGGTGTTCACGACCGTGTCGACGCCCGTGATGGGGTTCCCGCTGATCGTAACCGACCCAGAGCCGTTGCCGAAGGTGATGGACGAAGGCGCAAAACCGGAGATATTGTTGTCAATCGTGGCGGCCTCAGAGGGGAACTGCACGACAGAACCGATAGCTTCCGGCTTCCTGTCGTTGAGCCAGTTGCCCGCCGTGTCCATCTTGCCGTCGCCCACCTCACCTGTCCAGATGCAGGGCAGGGCCAATATTGCCTCGTCGCCCACGGCGAGACGCAGCGAACGGTTGTCCAACGTGTAGAGGTACGTTATGCTTTCCGTCTGCGCATCGACCGTGAATCTTCTAGCGACACCGGCGGGTAGGTCGGTCGTCGATGTGATAAGCGTGTATTCGCCATCGGCAAGCGCACCGCCCGCCACCTTGAGCGTGACCAATCCCTCGCCGGAGAACGCGATCGCGCCCATCTCGACGCCAGATGACGGGACTTCGAGCGTCGTGCCCGCCGCGAACGTAATCGTACCCGTCGTCAGTTTCTTGCCTTCGTTGATTGCAAGCGTCGCCGTGTTCGTCACCGTCACGCCACCTGAGTAGGCCGCCTTGTCGCTGGTGGCCGTCGGAACGGAGTTGACGACGACCTTGCCCGTACCGGCTATATAGAGCTGCCCGTTGTCGGCACAACCAGCGTCAAGCGTAATCGTATGCGGCAAGCCGTCTCCATAGCCAGTCGTATTCAGTTCATGATGATCAATGGAACTTCTGACGACGGTATTGACGGCGATGGTGAAGTCGTTGGTATACGGGTGTATCCAACAATCGTTCGCACTGTTGGCGAGGCACCAGATGAAGTTCTGCCCGGTTATGCCTGACGGACCGATTGCCCACTTCTGGGTTGTCACGTCCTTGGTGGAGTAAAGCGTTGAGTTGACCACGATTCCGCCGGCGACGATATACCCGTCACCGACATTCAGGACAGGATGGACACTGCCTCCGGTTATCGTGATGATTCCGTCCACGACAAACGTACCGCCCGCGTCAACCTTGCTGACGATTCCGTCTCCTTCAGTGTAGTCGATTGTCAAGTCACCGGCGACCACAACAGTCGAATCCGCATCGACCGCGATTTTCCGCGTATTGCTAAACGATGCCGCCCGCATCTTGTCGCCCGAGAAGGTGATCACGCCCGTTCCCATCGTGACGGCGCCGAACGTCACGTCGATGTCGCCGATGATGTTTGCCGCGGAGATCACACCCGAGAAATCAGGGTCCGTGCCGGCGGCCGAGGGAGCCACGCCATTGAGCCAGTTGCCGCCCGTCGACATCTTGCCGTCGCCAGCAAGACCCGTCCACACGAAACCGGAAGTGTCCGTATCAACCGCAAGAACAAGCACATTGCCCTGCGCCGTCCATTCATACGGCAGCTCCGACGTCTCCGGAACAAGGTTCGCGGCGTCCGTCGCCGTGATGCCGGTCTTCTCAAATATCGGATACAGTCCCTTGCCGAACGCGCCGCCGTTCTTCTTGAGCGCGACCGTTCCGCTCTGGGGAAGTGCCAGCGTCGTCACCGCAATCGGCGTTACACCAACCGTGGGCGTGTCGATGTTCAACGTAGAATCCGCCTCAAACGTCAGGCTTGAAACCGTCGATTGCGCCGTGGCCTTGACAGAGAACGTCGCGTTGCTCTCGACCGTCACGGGACGGAGCATCGTCAAGCCGGCACTGAGGAACGTCTCGCCCTCCTCGCAGACGAGACCAGACAAGGAAGACTGCGAACGGAAAATCGTCAGTTTGCCGCTGCCGGTCTTCGTGAGCGTACCGGCTCCTTGCGGGTCGGCCTGCAAGCCACAGTTGTTGCCGTTGGAGTCGAGGACGAGGCCGCCCGCGTCGATCGTCATCGGCTTGATTTCCTCTGCAAACGAACTGTGGGTTTCGAGAGTCCAGTCGCCGCTCTGGTTTACGACAAAGCGCGTATTGTTGTAGCGGACGGCGTTGAGCGGACGGTCATGATAGACGGCGACCTGTTTCGCCGTTATGACGCAGTTCTCGAAATCCGCCGTGTAGGATCCGGCCGTGTTGTTGCTGACCACGTTATGGCCGATGTACATGCCGTAGGCGATGTCGATCACGGAGTTCGTAGCAGCGAAGACGAATGTCGGGCACTGCGGATTCTTGTTGCTGTCGTCGGCACCAAAGCGAATGCTCTTGTTGTTCAGGACGCGAAGAGTAGAATCGTTCATCGTCCAATAGACGGACGGATTCAAATACGCCGTGGAGCCGCCCACCGTGTCGCGGCACGTGAGCATATATACCTCGTTGGGGAATTCCATGAGCGCACCATCCGTCAGGTTGATATTGAGCCGCCCCTCAAACGACTTCTGCATGATCCAGTGGTTGCCCGCGTTGGTCACCCTGTAGGTTCCACCAGCGATGTTGATCGTATTTGTCGTGTTGGCGAGCGTGTTGATCGAGAAGGACTTGTTTTGGAACGTCGCATCCTTCGCAATCGTGAACACGGCGGGCAGATGGCTGTGGTCCATAGCGTAGCTGCCGTCCGTCGTGAACGTGCCGTTCGTGAGCGTCACGTCCGCACCAGGAGTTAGATACGCCGTCGGCGCAACGCCAGACATCGTCTGTCCGCCGTAGTCGAATGTGACGGGTTTTGCCGGATCCGTTCCGAGCGTCAGCTTCGTGCCGTCAACCGTCGCACCGTTCGCCATCGCGAGCGTTCCTTCTGAAACCGTGGTCTGTTCCGTGCGCGAAGAACCGAGCGTCAGCGTTCCCGCACCGGCCTTTGTAAGCAATCCCGCCGTGGGAGCGGAAATGGTTGCCGAGACACCCGGAACGGCCGAGACAACCGGGACGGTGAGCGTGGCAGTGCCATCGAGCGTCGCGTTGGCGGTGAACTCAATCTTCGCCGGCGAAGCGTCGGCGGCGAGCGTAGCCGTAGCGTTCGCGGTGTTGAAGATGGCGTTGTTGCCGTCGGCCCACGTGGCGGCCGCGCCGCCCTTCGTCCAGGCGTCGGCATCGCCCCAGTTCGTCTGCGTACCATTCCACGTGTAGTCCTCGGCGACGATTGTCAAAACAAGATTGCCTTCGACGACGGCGACTGCATTCGGGAGGACGAGGCTGCCAACCATCGGCTGGACGTTGAACACATCCGCGCTTGCGGCCGGGAAAAGCGTGAACGACGTGCCCGTCGCGGGAATCGCGGAGAAGTCGATGACGATGTTCGCCTTGCTCTCCGTCGTAGCCGTGGTCGTGACAGTTGCGGGAAGCGCATCCACGCTCGTCGCATCGCCATTGAGATAGACGGTCGAACCCGCGCCGAGCGCGAGCGAAGTAAAGCCACATGTCGCCGAAACCACAGAGTCCTGATCGAACCAGTGGAGTGTCGTATTGTCGCCGACCGCGAGCGCACCCACCAAGTTGCCCCTATTCTGGAACGTCACTGTTCCGCCGCCCGTCACGGTGAACGCGCCTGCCGTGTTCTCCACAGCGTTGATGGCGGCGGGGACATGGAAAGTTTTACCCCCGGTGTTGATTGTGCCGCCGTTCGCGCCAACCCGGACGTCGACCGTCGCGTCTATCAAGCCGTAATTATTTGCATCGCCATTGACCTCGATACTTCCACCGTCAAAAATGACGGAGGCCGATGCGGCACTCTGGTTGGTTATGCGCCTCGTCTTGAATGTGCCGCCGTAGAGGTTCAGCGTGCTGGTCGAGCCGCTCTCGAACCGCGTCCATTTGCCGGCAGGGACCAAGAACGTGCCGCTTCTCTGGATAACCGTCGCCGTACCGCTGCCAAGCCCAATCTTAAAATCGCCGGTCATCGACCAGTCTCCACCGGTCTTGTCCACTGTGAACGTGTAGAGCATCATGTCGCCCTGACACGTGATGTTCGCGTTCGTGGCATAGAGGTCGCCCTTGTAGAAGTCGCAGGACTTTGTCGTCGTGATATTGACGGGGCCAAGATAGCCGTTGGCGTCGTTGTTCTGGTCGTCGAGAACAAGATGACCGGTCATGTCCTTCTTGAGAATGTTATGCCCTCCCAAGGTTGAATGACCGCCGATGGTCAAGTGCCTCGTCTTCAAGGTTATCGCATAGAAACGGGCGGAAGAGTTATACCCGTCGTAGCCGATGCAGATGAGGTCTTGGTCGTAGTTGCTGGAGTTGCCTGAATTGTCAAAGGTGTATTGGCCTTGCCCCTGAAAACGCCAGTACCCTCTATCAGGGACATCGTAAAAGCACAATCCCGTATTAGAAGTCTCTGTGACATCGGCAGAAAGATAAATGAAATCTCTCTTACTCCCTGTCAGATTACCCTTCTTGAAGTAGCGTCGGCCTGAAGTGCCGTTCCAGTTCCCTGAAGTCGCCCAATTGCTGTTTTCGTTGCCCGTCCAATTTCTCGCCGCCTGCGCGGTCGTCGCCGCGCCAAGCGCAAGCGTTGCGGCGAGGAGGAAACCGAGAGTTTTCCTCCTCTTGAGGATTTTGCTCATCACTGCTGCTTTCATCTTTCCATGCCTTTCTTGTTGTTGGTTCTGTAAAATCATTACTCCTGCCAGTCGAGGAACTCCGTTGGCGTCAATGCCTCGACTGGCATGATACAATCCTTCCGCCGAGCCGCCCATGCGCCCCAGCGCTGCAAATTATACCACAAATCCGCGCCCGTGTGCTGGAGGAAATTCTTCATTACCTAAAGAACAATCTCATGCCTTTCGCGATGATTTCGGCGTAGAGGTTGCCGTCGCCGTCAACTCCAACCCCCTTCACCCATTTCGGGCAATCGTCCGCCTTGACGAAGGACGCCATGTCCTCAATCTGGCTGCCAGAGGTGAGGATGTGTTTTCCGCCAATGGGACGTTCCCCGGAAAGCGACACCTTGATTTGCGCCTGAGTGCCGAACGTCACCGCCTTGTCCGTCAAATCGAGGACGGGGGCATTCTTGCGATCCGTGAAGTTGAACGCCAACGTCGCGCCGTCGTTGAGCTTCAGATCGCCGCCGAGCTTGACGGTGCCGGACTCCGCGACTTTCAGCGTCGCGCCGTCGTTGACCACAATCGCACCTGTCCGCGCCTTGTTGCCGCCCGTATGCAGGAGAAGCGTGGAGGTGCCGTTCAGCGTGACGGGGCCCGTCCCCGGACAGGAGTTTGCCATGACCTCGACCGTCGCGGAATTGGTGACCGTCAACCCGCCGGAGAAGATTTTTTTGTCATCAGCTGCGTCATCATGCGTGTTTGCGAAGACGAACTTGCCGATGCCCTTCACCGTCACGCCAAACTTCGCCGCCGATGCGGCGTTCGCCGCTCCGATCAATGCTTCGCTTGTAATCGTGCGGGCAACCGTGTTGCTGTAGTAGTCAGTCGTGTCAAACGTAACGGTTGACACGCCCGAACTGCTGCGCTTGTAGATCACAAAACCATCTGTCGTCGTATTGCCGAGATTGTTATGATACATCGCCCAGTCTGCGTAGGAGCCAAACTCGTGCGAACCTGAATTGTAAACCCGGACATAACCGGCGCCGCGAATGATTCCCTCAGGGCCCATGATCGTCTTTTTGCATGGAACGATGCAAGCGTTCTGGTTAACGCGAATCTTGTTTGCAATGAACGTACCGTTGCCGCCATTGCATGTGTAATGCGTCGGATCATTCGCTCCACTTCCACCAGACACCAGGAATTCGCCATTGACCTTGAATTCGCCATTGAACGTGCCGAGAAGGTGCCTATCGCTTTCCGTCGAAGAAATCTTCGCGTCTTTCACTTCAGCCCGCCCGCCAACTTCCATGTGGAAGTCGCCGTTGTGCTTGTAGAACGTGGCGTTGGGAAGATTGTAAACGCCATCGCTCTTCACGGTCGTTCCAGCATGTTCGACCCTGCTTTCAGGACCTGTGAAATTGTACGTGCCATGGATGTCGGTGGTTCTCGCAAGCCAAATTCCCGTCGCGCCGCCGGTGAACTTGATTGCGCCCGTGTTCTGCACCACATCGACATTTTCGAAGAACTCGACGGCGTTTTCGAACTCGATTGTACTCAAAGAGTTGTTCGTGATACTTGACACATTGGAGAACTTCGTACCCGAAATCGTTACGGAGGCGGAACCGACAGGAACCACGATCGTCGTCGCCGCGAAGTAGTTCCCCTCGGGGTTTGTCAACGACGCCGCTACAGGATTTCCGATTATTGCCGTTCCGCTTGCAGGGACGCTTCCCGAGAGCCAGTTCGCGCCGTCGTTCAGGCTTCCCTCCGATCCGCCGATCCAAATATGGTCGCTGGCATTATTCGAATAAATGCACCAGATTTCCTTTCCGCCTTTTTCGAGGAAGAAACGGGCATTAAAACCCGAAGGAAAAGTTGCCGAAGAAAGGATGTCGCTTGCGAACGCTCCGTCGCCGGATACCGCAGCGATCTTGTAAATTCCCGCGGGAAGTCCTGCGGGAACCGTGACCTCGAGGTTTGCGCCCGCGATTGCGACGGGGACAACGAGCGTCGTCCCAAGCTCGATGGTCGTCTTGCCGGAGTAGGCGGGCTGGGCGGAAAGCGTGATCGTGCCGCCGCCCTTGTAGGTCATCGCGCCGGTGTCGCCGGCAGCACCAATTGTCGCCGGAATCGTGACGGCCTTGCCGTTGGCGTTGACGATTCCGCCGTTCGCGCCGACGCGCACCGCAATCCCGTTCTTGATCAGTCCGCTGGATTCCATATCTCCAACCGCCTTCAACTCGCCGCCGTTGAAGGTCAGCGAAGCACTTCCGCTCCCTAAGGTCAGGCCTTTTGTTTCAAGCACGCCGTGCGAATCGCCGACGGCATTTATGTCTATCACGGCTACGGACGCGTTGTTGTCGTAGCCAGCAATGAACGTGCCGGCGGATGTGAAGGTTCCGCCGTTTATGTGAAGTTCGGCGGGTTCGTCGTTCTTGGAGAACGAAACATACGTCGTGCCGATGCAGGTGAACGATCCGCCGTTCATGTTGAACACGCCCTTAGCCACGTTGTAGTTGCATCCAACGTACAGGTTGTTGCTCACGGTCACGGTTCCACTGTTCATCGTGAACTCGCCGGAAGAGCCGGCCTGCGAGCTCACCCGGCACTGCCCACCGACCGTCAGCGAGCCGTCGTTGTGGTAGAACCTGCCGACGTCGCCATCGTTCCAACCGGCCGTGAACATGTTTGGCACAATCCAGTCCCCGCCGTCCTTGTGCAACTCAACCGTGACGCCTCCGCCAACAGGTCCATTGACATCATGTCCAAGGCTTATGTTCCAATTAACGGACGCAAGCGTGGCGCCGTTCTCGAATTTCAGGACGGCCGTCTTCCCTGCCTCCGTGCCGAGCAGGACATCGTCCCAGGGGATGGTCGTACCAGCGCCGGACATGACAAGCGTTCCATCCGTTACACCCGTCTGTTCCGTACGGCTCTGCGAGAGCGTCAGCGTTCCAGTGCCGATCTTTTCAATCGTGCCCGCCAGATGTGCGTTGATGGTCGCCGATACGCCGTTGGACACGGCAATCACAGGAACTGTAAGCATCGCCGAACCGTCAACTGTCGCATTGGCGCGGAACGTGACGGTCGCCGCCGTGACCGCTGAATCGACCGTCGCCTTATCGTCTGCATTCGCGAACACCGCAGCCGTCGAATCGTACCAGTCGCCCGCGACGCCGTTCTTGGACCACTTGCCGGTCGCGCGCCAGCTCGCGCCGGACGCGCCGTCGTTCCATGCGTATTCGCCTGCGAGAGTGTCCGCGACGACGACCTTCGCGCCGTTGTCTGCAAGGGCCAGTCTGTAGCGGCTCACATTGGTTCCCGTAACCACCATCGCATCCACCTCGGCCTGCGTGAACGTGCCGTTGCCGTCGTTGATTTCAAACGTCTTTGCCGCTGCCGTGAGCGAAAGGACTGTCCCTGCGACGTTCGTCGTGCCACCGGTATAGGACGGGGTTCCGTTGAGGGTAATCACACCGCTGCCCTTGAACGTCACCACGCCGGTCTCGCCCGACTTACCTTGAAGACTGGCGCCGATTGTGATGTCATGACCGTCCGAATCAATCGTAGCGCCGTTCGCGCCGACATAGACATTGAGACCGTTGTTGGCTGGTAGAAACGAGTAGAAATCAGAATTGTTGTTTCCGCACGCTTTCAACGTACCGCCGTCGATGTTTACGGTCCCTCCCTGTCCGGAATTGTTCATATACATTTTGTTACAGGCAAGTACACCGCCATCCGTGACATTGACGACAGAAGTCTTCGCACCAGCATTGTAGTTCAGCGCAATATACCCTTTGACCGTGACCTCGCCGCCATCGACATTAAGCGTCCCCGATGAGCCGTTTTCTTGACCAAGCGTAAGATTGACATTACTTGCACCAGTATTGTCATACGAACCGCCGGCCTTCACTGTCAATATTCCCGTGCCACCGCTCAAGCCGATTCGCGAATAAGAGCCGGTAGCCTTTACTGTGCCGCCATTTATAATCAAAGTCGCAGTCTTTCCGGAAGTTTGGCCCACCACCAAATAACCGAAACTGTATGTCCCCGAATTGATCTGCAAAGTCGAGCTGTTCAACAGATTCAAAAGCCCGGTACTGCTTATGCCATAGCTTGGATCCTCAGATTGAAACACGATAGGCGCGTCTGAATAACTTACATTGACAGCGCCGACCATCGACGTTGTCGTGCGGAATGTGACTTTCTTGTCCCATCCGGAATTAAAGGACGGACGCCCCCCGGAACCAGCGTTTTCAAAGTTGTGATTGTCACTTGCAAAGTTGTCGGTAGTCGTCGCAACACTATGATACCAGCATCCGGTAGTACCCTTGGCATTGCCATGTTCGTCGAAATAACTCGTTTCCCCGGCATCTTTTCCGACCCAGTCCCAGTAGGCGGCCCATGCCGATTGCGACGCGCCGAGCGCAAACGTTGCGGCGAGGAGGGAACCGAGAGTTTTCCTCCTCTTGAGGATTTTGCTCATCACTGCTGCTTTCATCTTTCCATGCCTTTCTTGTTGTTGGTTCTGTAAAATCATTGCTCCAGCCAGTCGAGGAACTCCGTAAGCGTCGGAACGACTTTTACACCTCTTCGCTCAATACGCACTCGCCGCCGTGGAATACGAGGGCGAGCCGGTGGAGCACAGTAGTCGTTGAAATCCATCTCTACCTGCGAAGCGTCCTTCGACACGGAGGAGAAATCGAACTTGAGCACAAGATACTTGCCGCGCTCATCCGTCGGATTCGCACCGATATCGGTGCCCGCGAAGAACTCCTCAAAACGGTCGGCGTAATGCACATCGTAGTACGCCTCGAGAATGGACATCAGCAGAGACTTCCCGAACCTGCGCGGACGCAGGAAAATCGCGTACCTCGTCGCCTCAAGGTCGCGTATCTTTGCCGTACGGTCAATAAACCAGGCATTCGCACGCCTGATTTCGGCGTAGTCCGCCACGCCGTACAGTATGGCCCGAGTCTGTTCCACGCCGCGCATTATACCAAAAATCCCCGCATGTGTGCGGAGATTTTTGAGGAAATTTGACACCCCCTTGCGCCATAACAGTGGCAATTATGGAATTATGGAATTGTGGAATAGAGGGTTTACTCATTGGAGGTAATTGCAAAACCCCGAATATATCTCACGCCAGGTTCGCGAAGTACGTCCTGCAAGGCGATTTCAACCCCGCCGTCCCTCGACCAGTTACCAAGATACATCATCCCCGGCCCTCTATTTGCGCGGGGTGCCCCCGAGGGATTTGCCACCCGGGGCGGACTTGAATGTCGCGTCCTCGGGTCCGTCGGAAGGATTGAGCCGGAAGTGCGAACAGTCCTTGGGCAACTCCTCCAGGCGCATGAGTTTCTGGAACCGGTAGCGTCTGGGCTGGACGCCGGGCTTGAGCGTCACCGATCGAATGTCCGGCGTCCGCCGTCGCGCTGCCGGTCGGCCTGCCCTGTATGCCCAGGATGACCGGGAGCTTGGCGTCGAGGCTGGGGATGACGTTTTGCTTGAAGGCATTGCCCTTGATACCGGCGTTCGAGTAGTCCATGATGGCGTTGGAATAGCCAAACGTGCTCACGAGGCTGTCGCCCACACGGCTGGAACTCGACGAGCTGCCGCCTGACTTGTAGCTCATGCAGACGGAAATACCGGCGTCCGAGGTCAGCTTCGCGATGCCGATTACGTTGTTCCAGTCATACTTCACCTCGTGCGGAACGTAGGGCATGTGCGACCAGTCGTACGTGCCGCCCTGCATCGTCAAGTCGGTGTCGGTGCCGCCTACCTTGCACGTGAAGGTCTTCGGGGTCACGGACGTATTCAGAAACTCGAAATAGCGCATCGTCTGCGCAAATGCCGTCGCCACGCACCCGCACGGATAGTTGTTCGGCGTATAGTAGTTGTAGTAGTTGTGGGTGTAGCCGTTCCCGGACGTCGCCGTCGACTGGCTCCACTTCGACCGTATGAACGACGCCACGCGCAAGTCTGTGGGCGGCGATGACATCTTCGCCTGAAGCCGTTTCCCGCCGCTCTTGCCCGCCGCCATGAGCCTCGACCATTCGGATGAGGCGTCTTCATCGGTAGGGCGAGGCGTCCCGCCGAGCCGCAACCCCGCCCCAGACGAAGCGCTTGCCTCCACCGCCGCGGCCCGTGCCGCCACGTCGGCCGTCAGGAGCGCCCACATCGGGCTGTTCTCGTCCGCATCGAACGTGCCGGTCTTCGAATAGCCGAGAATCGGCGTGATCTCCGTGTCGCCCGAGGTGATGACGTAGCCGCCGCCCTTCAGGTTCACCACGTGGAACTCGCCCCTGCCATCCGCGCCCGGATACGTCGCGACCGACTCCGGCTCGGCGTCGATCTCGTCGCCCAGCGCCTCGCGCAGTCGCACCCATCCCGTGACGGCGCCCTTCGCGTCGTCGCCGGTTACGCCCGCGCCGAACGCGGACAGCGCGACGCCCATCGTCGTCGCAAACATCGAAAACAGTTTTATTCCACGCTTCATCTGTCTTTACCTCCTTTTCGGAATGTTGTATCCGCCGCGCCGCACCCAGCAGCTGTTGCATTCACATGCGCCGTCGCGTCCGCACGTTCCCTGCACGTCATGGGCAGGATGCGGCTTGAGCGCCTTACGGCAAAGCGCAAGCAATGCATCGCGGTCTTTCGCGTTGCACAGCCACAGTACGCGGCTCTTCGTTTCGTCAGCGCGGTTCACGAGCGCGTCGAACGGCTGCGCCGCGACGTCCGCTCCGACCTTCTCCGCGATTGCCGCACGCAGTGCCTTTTCGCCGTACGGATCGATTTCACGCGCTTCGGGGAGATTCCAGCCGTAGTCGCCGAGCGCGAACTCCGGCACGGCGAGGTCCATCCACAGGACGAGCGTGCGCCATTCGTCCGGCGTGAGTTTCGGACCGTGTCCCGACATCAACCGCTTCGTGAGCGGGCTTGCGGCGGCGAAGTATTCGCGCGGACTCGAAACCGTCGTCCCGCCGTTGCGGGGGATGAACGCCACCTGCTTGTCGCGCACGAGGCGGTCGTGTCCCTCCGCGCCGATGAAGCTGGGGGCCTTGCCAAGTCCGTGGCAGGAGATGCACTTGCGGTCGAAGATGGGCTGGATCGACGGCACGTAGCGGATGCACCCCTTGTAGCCCAGATTCACCTCGGGCGTGATGTCGTGAACCTTCATTTCCTCGAGATGCCGCGTCACGGAACGGCTGGAGCGCTTGTCCTCGTGGCATCCGGTGCAGCCCTGCACTTCGCCCTTCTGCGAGTAGATGAAGCTGCGCATGGTCAAGACGGCCATGCCGTTCGTGTCGATGGCCTGGAGCTGGAGCGGCACGCCGGCGGGGATGCGGAACGCCGCAGATCCGTCGGGGTTCACCGGCACCGTACCGAGCGGCTCCTTGTAGAGTTCGATGTCGCTGTTCTTGTTCGTCGTCCGGCGGCGGGCTGCTGGCTGTCCGTGCAGGAGGTTCACGCGCAGGGCGGCGATCGAACCTTTGGTAATGTTGTGGCGGCTGTCGTAGCAGTCCTCCACATAGCAGACGCCCGTGTTGTCGGCGTTCGGCGGCAGGGACGACGCGAGCACGGGCGGCTTCTTCCGCTTCACGATCGGAATCGGGTTGTACGTGCCGTAGGCGGGGTCCTTGTAGATCAACTCGCGTCCGCCGAGCGTATCGACAAGCCAGATCGCGCTGGAACGCGGCTCCGGCCATGCCGCCATGCCGCCGGCCCATTGGGGATGTCCAGGCGGATACCAACCGGGATCGTCGCAGTAGCTTGCGAAGAAAAGCGTGTCGTTGACGGGCATGGGAGCGGCGTACGTGCCGGGCTGCTTCCACCCCTCGCTTTCGGGGAAGGGAACTTCGGGCGTGAGGCGCGTGATCGGCGCAAGACCGTCCTCGCCCTTGCGCGGGTCGAGGATGTAGAGCGAACCGCCGGTGATGCCGTGGTGCGGCGTGGCGGTGGCGACGAGCCGGTGCGAACCGGGGATGCCCTTCACCTCGGCGGAACCCGTGATGTTGCGCGACCAGTTGCCGTAGAGGTGCGCGACGGACGTGCCGTCGGGACGCACCGTCCAGAGCGAATGGAAGCGGGACGAGTGGCGGTTGACGTAGTCCCAGCGCGTGAACGCGATGCGTCCGTCGTCCAGCACCGAAGGCTCCCATTCGTTCGCCTCGCCGAACGAGAGACGCCGGATGCGGCAGTCGTACGGCGCGGGCGCGCCGACGGGCGGCACTTCGCCGCGGTAGAGGAGGAAACTCGGCGTGTAGCGTCCCCAGTGGCAACGCCCGAAGGTCTGGCAGCGGGTGGAGGTGAAGACGAAACCGCCGTCCGGAAGATAGCAAGGATCCATGTCTTCGATGAGGACGGTCTGGCGTCCGCCCGCCGTCTCCATCGGGTCGCCGGGGCCGCCGGTGAGCTGACGCACCCAGCTGCCGTCGATCGCGCACTCGTAGATGAAGTAGCGGCGGTGGACGGTCGCGCGGTCGAGCGTTTCCGACGGATCGACCTTCGGCACCTTCAGCGCCTCGGCGTCGGCCTCGGGCTTGCGGGTGTGGTCGCAGAACGCGAAGATCACGCGGTCGGCGTCCCAGTGGAGGTCGGGGTTGAGCACGCAGCCCGTGGGCAGTTTTCCGTCGAGGAGCAGCTTCTTCTCGGGAAACGTGCGCCAGTTCTCGATGACGGCGAGTCCCGGTCCCGCATGGGAGAAGCGCCCGAGGTACTGGTCGATCATGTGGTTGAAGCGCGAGTAGGGAACGTCGCGCTGCACGCAGAGGAGACGGTCGAACTGGAGGTCGGGATGGGCGAAGAGGATTCGCCTACGGAGGCGGCGCACGACCTTCTCGACGATCGCGCGCTCGGCGGACGTCTTGGCTGTGGCGGCCCACTTCGCATCGACCGCCATCTCCTGCGCGAAACGTTTTGCCTCATGCGCAGGGATTGACTTCGCCACGTACTCGTACGTGCGGCGGCAGAGGGCGAGCGCGTCGTCGAGGGACGACGCCGCCCCATCCGCCGTCAGACACGCCGCCGCAAACACCGCAGATACGACGCGGCAGAACAAATTTTTACATTTGTAAAACACGAAAACAGTATATCACATCTGGTGAACAACTGACAAAAAAATCGCGTGTGCACCACGGGCGCACCTTGAACATTCAGAATCGTGATAGTTTGAGGATCGACAAATGGGCGCGGGCGAGTTAGCCCGCGCGCCAGCGGTGAATTACGCAGATACGCCCTCATGGGGCTTACTGCGCTTACGCCTTCTTGCTGAGACGCATGTACGCGCGCCTCGCGCCGTAGGGGGCGCGCTCCTCGCGCTCGAGCATCGCGTTCGCCTCGGCGTCGTTCACGAACTGCTCCTTCTTCCAGTCCCACTCGAGCTTGCGCCCGAGCTTCATGCCGATCCACGAGAGGAGGCAGGCGGTGCAGGAACGATGCGCGGTCTCCGCAGGCACTACACTGTCGTAGTTGCCCTTGATGGCGTCGATGAGGTTCTGGTGGTGGTTGCCCGTTTTCTTCTGCAGATGCGGATAGAGCGCCACTGACGGCTGGCCGGCGATGAGCGCGGGGTCGCTCGCGTCAAGCGCCTTGAGCGGCTTGCCGCCGATCACGGGGTCGCTCGCCGTGGCCTTCGCCGGGCCGCGGCTCACGAAGATCCAGCCCTTCTCGCCCACGAAGCGGACGCCGCACGGATACTTGTCCCACACGCGGACCGGCGTCCCGTCGGGATACGTGAGCGTGATGTCGTACTCGCCGTGGACGTCCCAGAGTCCGCCAGTGTGGAACTTGCCCTTGCCCTCGATGTACTTCGCGCCGATGCCTTCCCAGCCCATCGCCCAGTGGACGATGTCGAGGTGGTGCGAACCCCAGCCCGTGATCATGCCCGCGCCGAACTGCTCGCAGCGGAGCCAGCCCGGACGGGAGTTGACCGCCCTCCTGAGATCGGCGTTCTGGCTGTGTACGCGGTCTTCCGTGTAGTAGACCTTCGGCGTGGAGCCGAGCCAGAAGTCGTAGTCGAGGCACTGTGGTACCTGCATCTCCTTCGTGTTGCCGCCGCCGGGGTCGCCGGGAAGGCCCACTTCGATGAACTTGATCTTGCCGAGGCGTCCCTCGCGCACGAACGCGCACCCCCTGTGGAAGTGATCCCACGAACGCTGCTGCGAGCCAAGCAGGAACTTGCGCCCCGTCTCCTTGATCGCGTCGGCGAAGAGACGCCCCTCGCGGATCGTGAGCGAGGCGGGCTTCTGCATATATACGTGCTTGCCAGCGAACGCGGCCTCGATGGCGATCTGCGCGTGCCAGTGGTCGGGCGTGGAGATCGAGACGATGTCGATGTCCGAACGGGAGATGAGGTCGTGGAAGTCGCGTTCGCCCACGATGGAGTCAGCGGAAGTCTTGTAATGGCGGGCCACGAGCTGCTGCATCCCCGCAAGACGGCGGGAGTCGAGGTCGCACGCGGCGACGATCCGCGCGCCCTTCGCACGCATGAACCCGGGCGCGTCCATCCCGCACCCGATGCGTCCACAGCCAATCTGCGCCACGTTGAGCGTGTTGCTCGGCGCATTCGCGTCCAGCACTCGTGCCGGGATGATGGAAGGAAAGGCCAGCGCCGACCCTGCCGCCGCCGCGCCGCGCATGAAGTTCCGTCTGCTCATTTTCATATTGTTCAACATTCCTTTCTTTGGGTGTTTTCTATTAGTTTACCAAAACGGAGCCGTTCGGTGCAACAACATCAACACAACATCAACAGACGATTGGTTCACCGAGCGCGCCGGAATTGCGGGCCGCACGGTTGGCGGCCCCTACCGGTACCATAAACGCCATGCCGGAAATCACAGCATGCGCAAAAACGCTTCTCGACTCGACATTGCCTCTTCCAATTTTCCGGTCCTGCAGAGCGAGACATAAAATGCCGCAGCAGCAGCCTGGCAGTTGACCTGTCTGTTCGGATTGAACTCGATGTCGGTGAAGGCGTCGAATTCCCTCAGTTCCTCGGCCAGCTTCGGATTGGCGAGCAGCACCTTGATGTAGAGATGATAGAAGAACGCCGTCTTCGGCTCGAGATTCCACCGAACTCCATCTAGATCGAAGGCGAGAAGGCGATGTCCGGCGGACGCTTCCTGAACATGGTGGCGGACTTCACGCGAATCGTGGGAGTAGAGTTCCGGGAACGGACCAACCCCGCCGTCGAACACCTTGCTCGCCTGAAAAACCGACTCCACGGAGCACTCGACTCCGCCGTGGCAACCGAACGCCACCTGCAGATAGTCGCGCCCATCCACAAGAAATGCGTCAATCGACTGGCGCACAAGCGCCTCGGCTGCGTCGAGGAAACGGTCGATCTGCGCCTTGTGCTGCTCAAAGAAATCAACCACCGGCTTGTCGAGTCCGGAAAAGTTCTTCAACGCCGCAATGCCGTGCGGATCCGGTAACGACCGGGCGGTCAGCACTTAACCGCCGCGTTCCTCTGGCGTGATCCGATAGGCGCGCCGGCCATCCAATGACCGACAGAGATCGAGTATGAGGTCGTAGCCCGCTTTCGCATCCTCCACGCATACGTATTCGTCCAGAGCATGCGGATTATAGCCGCCGTTGCCGATGTCGCAGCAGCAAAGGTCGCATTTCATCATGAGCTTGCAGACGTCCGTGTTCGCCGGATGGTCAAGAACCTCCACCCCATGTTTTTCATACACCTTCTTGAGCACCGTGTTGTAGAACTTCTTCGAATACATCTTCGCGTTATTCTGGCGCCATTCGCTTGCCGTGCGCACCCGCCCCCAGCAGTCATTCGTGATGAGCAGCGAAACGTCTTTGAGGAAACTGTAATCCATCTTTTCGGAGCCGACCAGGCCGACCTCCTCCTGGACGAAGAACACGGCTTTGCCCTTCGGCAGCGCGTCCATGATCGCGAGCGCCAACGCGACTCCGGCCTTGTCGTCCCCGCCAATTCCAAAGCCATCGATGTACAACTCGGTTTTCCCCTCCGCGTTCTTCCGCTCCTTCACGGGCAACCGCTCATTCCGGTACACGTACTCAAGCTGTGGGCCCTGCACCGTGTCCATGTGGTTGACGAAGCACGGAACGTACTCCCCCTTCCCTATCATTCCCTTGGTCAGGTACACATTCCCTGCCTTGCCCACCGTCACCGTGATCGCGCGCCTTTTCGCGAATCCCAGAATGAAATCGCGAACCCGTTCCTCACGATACGACACCGACGGGATCGACAACACCCTTTTCAGAAAATTCTTGTCAAACTTCATACTCTTATTTCCTCACTTCTCATGCTTTCGCTTGGGTGAACGGATGCAGCCCGAACCGTAGCTTGTGCTTCCGCAGTATCTGCATTTCGCATTCATCTGTTTTCCTCGAAGAACGTCACGGCGACAGTATAGCAAAAACCGGCTGGCTTATGGGGAGTTTATTTTCGGCCCTTCACTGGGCATCGAGCCAACGCTTCACTCGTCAATGGCCGCGCCGAAGCTTCCGTCAGGATAAGCGAATAGCCTGGCCGAGCCCTTGTGCGGCCAATCGCGATACATTTCCACGAGGCTCTGGACATTCTGGCTGCGGTCACATTCAGGGATTTCCTTCCCGTATGGAGTCTCCACCTTTTCAACAGTCTCGTCTTTCAGGAACACGATCGCCTCCATCTTTGACCAGGATTCGTCAATCAGCCTCTCTGTTTCTAAATCCATTGTTTAGTTTCCTTTCAACGATTTCACTTTCATCAATCACCAAGAACGCAAAGCGCTCGGAAATCTTTATGTTCATCCTAGGATTTCTGACAAAGTCGTGATGCCATAACGCAACTTCAGTTGCATTCGTACCTTTTCCAGCGCCTTCTTCTCAATCTGCCGCACCCGCTCGCGGGATATCCCCAACAATTCAGCGGTTTCACTCAGCGTGTGCGTCACACCATATCCAGTCTTGCTCTCACCCATTTCTTCACTTCCTTTCTCGGACAATTTTCACAACCCTCAAAAACAATAAACGCTACAGATGCGACAAACTCGCATCTGCACAAAAAAACACGGAAGATTTATCCGCGCACCATTTTTTCTGCCGCCCTGAGGGCCCAATCGCCTTCACCAACTACGTTAAAGCGGATGTCGCCCGTGCCGCAGCAGCCACAGCCGTGTTCCGCGCAGTTCCTGCAATGCCAAACCGTGATTTCCTTCTCCGTCTCACGCTCGGCGCGCCGGCGTGCCGCCTTCGCGTCAAGCCCTTGTGCGCGCAGTTCGCGGGCAATCTCGTTCTTCCGTGCAAGAAAGCGCGCAAGTGACTTCTGGTACGGACAGTTCCCCGTGCCGTCCCAAACAACGTGCGTCACGTCAAATCCAAGTCGGCGCGCTTCCGCCTCCCCCGCTTCGTCGCCCTCCCAGGTGGAGTAACGGGCGTGGAGGTTCGCGGGGCGGTCAACAAGCGTCGGCAAAAGCTCAATGCGCTTCGTGTACAGGATCGCGTGCACGCTCGGGTGCCTCCGCGCGGCGGCAATGCAGGCCTTCACCTGCTCGGCGTTTTCAAAGTCGCCGCCGTCTGAAAGGCGGATCGGCAGGTGCAGGCGTTCCGCCTCGCGGTAAAAGTGCTCGTAGTACGCGTTTGGGTCGATGCGGCGGAGGACCGTGTTACGCGCCTCGCACCTGCGGCAGTTCGGGCGCGGCTTCGTGCAGATGTTGATCACGTAGCAGGTCCCCGCGCACTTCTCAAGGCACGAGGGGTGGCACGTGATGATTGGCAGCGTCGCCTCGTTTACGCAGCGCGTCTTGCGGTTCCCCAGCCCGACATGCGGCTTTTCGGCAAAGCGCCCCTGGTACTTCGCCTCGAATTCGGCTACGTCCTTCTGCATCAATTCAATACATTGAACAAATTGTTCTTTCAGGTCTTTCTGCATGATTTATCTCCTTATACCCATGGAACGCCACCAGTTCCCGACCCTTACGGGCTCACGGATTTTTTTTAACGCCTTGCCGCCTTCCGTCTATGATGCAGCCGTAATGACTGAGTTGGAATTTCTTGAGCGCGATCACCGAGCGCGCCGGAATTGCGGGCCGCCCGGTGGTCGGCCCCGCCATCCTTTTCACGCAATCACCTCACGATCAAGGCGAATGGGATTCCACTACAACCGAACAAGAACAAGGTGTAAAACGATTTGTCGGCGTGGATACACATTTTCGCAATGCTGATTCACTGCTCCAAATATCAACATGTCCACCTTTCTTCACACGAGTAAGGGCCGTGTAGAGCATCTCACGCGAAAGCAGCGGCGAATCACCGTCGTCTGAAAGCACGATTGCCACATTGTTGAATTCGGCCCCTTGGACTTTATGCACCGTCTCCGCAAAAGCGAGTTCATGTTGTGGAATCAAGGCCAGCGGAACACGCCTGATCTGTCCATCAGAAGCTGCAAGCAGCGCGTTTTGTCCATCGTCCGGCAAGACCACAAAGGAATCGCCGTTGCAGAGTCTCTCTTGATCATAGACATTCTGGGTCACCAGATTCACCGTTGGGACCCTGCCACGCTTCGGGTCCTGCGGAATTGATTGAGACAAATCGTCATATATCCGCCGGTTCAGCGAGACACAACCTATTTTCTTCCGATGTCTCATGGCCGAGAGGACGCAGAACTCCCCGATCGCCTCTACAGCGGCGGCAGGTTCGTTTGCATTATCAAGGAGTCGCTTATATCCCGTAACAACCCGTTTATCAAAATCATTCCAGGCTTTATCATCTTCCTGCCCCCCATCACCGAATCGATGCCATGTGACATCTTTGGACACTTTCTCATCGCCTAACAAACCGATGAAGATGTCTTCCGGCTTTTCGGATGCCTTCAAGCCTTCGCCAAGCATTGCCTTTGCCAATCTGTCCACGGAACCTCCCGGCTCAAACCGGTTACTCGTCTTAAGCGTTGATACGGCATTCGGAAGTTCTGTACACAGATCTGCGAACACATGTCCCAAATCGACAGATGGCAGCTGGTTGAAATCTCCCACCAGCGTCAAACGGCAACCTCTCGGCAAAGCCCTTATGATAGAGGTGGCCATTGGCAGTGACAACATACTGGCCTCATCTATGATCACCCAGTCCGCGTCAAGGGGATTTCCTTCATTATGCCTGTAATTTGTGAAATCCCGATCCTTCTTCAAAAGCTTGTCAACTGTAAGGGCTTCTTTTTCATCATCGAACAGGATCGCTTTTGTCTCATCATCAAGAATACCTTCAAGCATTTCCCTTGACTGCATGATACTCTGCTTCATCCGTGCCGCCGCCTTGGCTGATGGCGCGGCAAGTCGAATGCGCATATTAGGCTGGCTTGTCAATGCACAAGCCATGACACGCGCAAGCGTAAATGTTTTTCCAGTTCCAGGCCCACCATTAAGAATCGAGAACTGATATGTAAGAAGGCGAGCGGCGGCGACAGCCTTCTCTTCGTCTATCTCGCCCGGACGGTCCTTCTTCGGGAACATCCCCTTTTCATTAGCATTTAGACCCTCTGGGCGTGCAACATCATCTTTCATGGCAACAGCTGAAAGTTCTGTTGCACATCTCTTCAAGTAACCCTCATCCTGATCGTACCTTCGCAAAAGCAGTACGCCGCCCCGGAATACGAATGGAGGTCTATTCAAACTATCGTCTCCTTTTTGACCTTCAACTTCTACAATCTCGGGATGCTCCGCCAAGAGTGATCGTATCACGTCCCAGTTTGGAAGCGCGACCGACGCAAGCCCGTCACTACATGTCTCGTCAACATCATCGTCGGTGGCCCGAAGGACGTTCACAATCTCTCCGATCGGCATTCCCGCAAGCCGTGAAAGAGGAAGGCATGTATGACCACATTCGCTGGCATGCACCGCCAGCGCACATAGGCACGGCAGGACCGAGACCCGAGCACCATCTTCGTCCATGATCACAGTGTCGTCTTCCTTCATGAGGCGCAAAACAAGGTCATAGACCGAGTCTGCAAAAGTGCTCCAAGGATAGGTTATTGATTTATCTCTCATTTCGTCACTCTTCTTTCCGTCACTTTAGCCCAAGAACACTGCCGACCGCTTCAAGCAATTCACGAGGCGGGCGATCCGAGAAAACCGCATCCGAAAGACCGATTTCATCAAATGCGAACGCGCGGACAAAAATATAATGCACTCCCCCGAAATGGCGCTCATAGCTGTACCCCGGCAGGCACTCCTTCAAGTACTGATGCACCGCAGCGGAATAGACGAGGTACTGCAGGAAGTAAGAATTCCGCGCCATCTCGCGAACAAGCCCTTCTGGACTGAACTCAGATCGATACGCGCCAAGGATATTCGTTTTCCAATCGACAACATAAAAGCGACCATCTTCCTCAAACAGAAGATCGACAGATCCCGTCATCCACCCGTTCGGGATGCTTTTGGCATTTGTGCACTGGTGCATGGCATCCACAAACAGACGCTTCGGCTGATCATCATGCCAGAATCGTTCAATGACGGAAAACAGTGCGGCCGTAGTCTCTTGCGCCGATGCAGAGGAAAAATTGAACTTCCATTCATGCATCTGCTTTTCGGTTGGGACATGGCTCAATGAAATTGCCTTCCCCCCTTCAACGAGCGACGGCAAGCGCACCGTCGCCACGCCATGTAACATCCGTAGAATTGATTGTATGACTTCTCCGTCATCAGCGCTTTCCCGAACCGCCGTCACCCCGCCCATAATCGCCCGAATATCGGCGATTACATCAGAGCGAAGCTCTTCATCGCAAACTACAGACAAAGGGATTTTCTCGAACAACCGGTGAAACCGGGTTCCGTTATCCGTTCCTCCGGGGAAATATCGGAAAATCGGCAGTTCACGCATCGGTTCTTCGCCAAACTGCCCGTAAACCCTGGATGCGACGTCTTCGTTTTGCGAAGTCACATCCGCCTCGTCTACCGTCTCATTTTCAAAATCTGGAACTGAAATGTGTATTGAACCATGCTGCGGCGCAATTGACGAATAGCTGCCGACATCTTCGTCGTGCAACAGATTCGGTGGGGCCAACGGCTTTTGCAGATTCACATTAAGAGTTGAACCCCTATTCCTTGCTGCTCCAGACTCAACCGAAATTCCCTCGCTCCCCTCAGTATCACCAAGACTTTCACTAACTGCTTTGAGAAACAATGCCGACGGACATGGCTTATCGCCTCTCAACTTTTCAATGAGGCCATCACACTGGGGATCTGTCCCTGGGCACTTAATGACGACACACCTCTGCGCTGCGCGCGTAAAGGAGACGTAAAGCAATCTAAGATGTTCGTCCGTGATTTCAGCCACCGATTTTTGGTTCCGCTCAGAATCTCGGTGTATATCCTCCATTCGGCTAAACGCATGCAGTTGCAAGTCCTTGGCATCGTGATAACTCGCAAACACCGTAGATGCATACTTGTCGGGTTTAAGTTCCCCGTAGTCCAGCCATTGAGACCTATTAAGCGTACCGTTCTTTGTCCATTTTGGCACCCACGCACCTTTTGTAATCGGTACAAGCACAACCGGGAATTCCAGTCCCTTCGCCTTATGAACGGTTGTGACCACTACGGCATTTTCATCGGACTCAAGACGTTGCTGCTCGTCCTCGTTGCTGTCAGACGCCGACGCAATCCGCTCAGCAAACCAGGCCATCTCTGCAATTGGATCGATCCCGTTTTCGTTTTCATACGTCTGGATCAGTTCTATCAGCTGCCCGAGGTCGGTCAGTAACCGCTCCCCGTTACGAAGGCGAGGCAGGCGTCGATAGACGCCCGTCCTATCGGCGAAAACAGAGAACATTGCCCCCCAACCCCGTTCTGACCACTGACCGAATCGCCTTTCCAATAAGCCCGTCAAGTCACTCATAGTGAATCGCCCTTGATTTTCGACCTGCATATTCCACTCGGTCGGCAAAGCAATCCCCGCCCCCTCCTGGGACAGTTGAAGTATCTGAACTTGCGAAAGTCCCCAGAGGTCGTTGTCAACCAGCCCACCTCGGACCTGCCTCATGTAACCTGGATCAGAAAGCATCTGCATAAACGCAAGCATGTGCCGGGCCATTGAACTTGCAAAGACGGATGCCTCTGCCATGCAAACAGCGGGGATTTCCCCGTCAATCAATGTCTGGCAGACCTGCCGTCCAAACTCGTTTGAAGTCACAAGCACGGCTATGTCAGAAGCTTGGAGTAATCTATAGGAACCTGCTTTCGCGTCGTATATCTCCGGTCTCTCCACATGGAATAGATGTCGGACTTGTTCCAGAACTTCGTTTTGTACAAACTCCCAATCCTTGTTCCCGATTTCAACGATTCGAAAAGGTGTTTCGTCGTCCTTACCTTTCGTGCGAAGCGATCTGATACTCTTGCTGAACGCAAGGTCTCCTGAATATGCAATACTGGAATCACCAAACGTGTAATCTTTGCCCGAATCTGCGAACATCCGGTTCACTGCTTTTATGATCCCGCCCGTCGACCGGAAGTTCTGCTTCAACTCATAACGTCTATCCGCCGGAATCTCGCCCACGGCCTTCCGGTACATGAAGATGTCTCCCCCTCGAAAAGCGTAGATGGCCTGCTTTGGATCACCCACCACGAAACTTCGGCATGACTCCCTCGCAGTGTTCTCCCAAAAGACTCGGCGGAATATCTCATATTGAACAGGGTCTGTGTCTTGAAACTCGTCAATGAGGACAGCAGAATACTCAGCACGCAGTTTCGCGGACAACTGTTCTCCCTCTTGTTGTAATGCATCCCGCACCTGCAACAGAAGATCATCATAGGAGAGCCTTTGTGCGCCACTTCGCTTGGCACTTTGTTTGTCACGGACGGCAGCAACGCTCGAAAACACCAACCGCGACTGTGGCGAATCATTGTCCTGACCGGAACGCTCGTCAAGAATTGCCTGAGTTGCAGCCAATCTCATCACCCCTGGACAAAACGACTCCTTTCCGTACTTCTCGAAATGTGCTTTATCCTCCTTTCTCAGCCGTCGCCATGCGTCATCAGCCAGAATGCTGACATCGTTAAAATCTCCAACCTCAGAGCCGAAACTCGCACCCGATTCAAAAGCATACCGATTGAGCACGCGATTGCAAAACCCATGGATAGTGGAGATTGCCGCCTGATCGAAATTGGAAATCGCATCAGTCACACGCTCTTTAGCCAGCCCCCAATCCGATTCTGGTATCAGGCGCACAAGTTCCAATGCCTGTTCTTGGGCCGAATCCAAATCTTCTGCAGGGGTTGCGAGCGCCTGCCCGCGTTCCATTGCGAGAATATCGCGCACATTCACCAACACACGACGAAGTCTGTCGCACAGTTCCGCAGTTGCCGCCTCTGTAAATGTCACAACCAATATTTGGGTTACGCGGAGTCCATCAAGCATGACAAGTCGTGCGAACACATTCTGCATGTTGTAGGTCTTGCCCGTACCGGCACTCGCGGCAATCAGGTGCTGGCCCCGGAGCGGAAACGCCTTTTCAAAAAACGCCTGTGTGAAATTTTCCATGACAATCAACCCTCCTGTTCGTCTGCTGACGTGCGCTGCATCCCGAATGCCTCGTACAGCCGCTCTTCAAAGTCTGGTGCATCCTCATACAAATCCGACAATACTTTCGTACTTTCAACCAACGGCATCTCCTGTGGATGAACCTCATACAATTTCACATTGATTTTATATTCATCTGCAAGCGTCCTATAAACGGCCATGCGAGCGCGGTCCCATACCGGCGGTTTTCCCGTCAACGCCTTTTGGAGATGGACTTTTGTCTTAGGCACAACCGGTATCTGCCCGACGAGGCGGCAATAGATCGTCGTTTCCTCACCATCAAGCTGGCCCTCCAGCTTTAGAACAGGCGTCTTGACATCGACATAATCTGGATTACACCCCTGCTCCACAAGCGCCTGTAACGCCGTCTTGCCGCCAAGTTCCGTGATGGGCAACGTACGCAGTCCCCCCCCGGACTGCCACACTTCCTTAAGCGCATCTTTCGTCATATCCACGTCATAGTCATCTGCGACTAGACCTTCTTCCTGGAGCGACGCCACAAAACGCCTTATATGTTCGTCATCCATCTCGCTATAGCGTGTTGCCAAATCCGCTACCGATTCCAATGTCGACCAACGGCCTTTTAATGCCCCCAAATCTAACTGCTTACGAAAGAACTCTTCGCCGTCCTCGAAGGCCGCGCCGATCTCACCCATCATTGACGCATCGAGCACGCGCTCCCTGATGAACCTATCAGGGTTGTAACAGTACGAACAGAAATCGTCGAGGTCAATTTCCACAGGCGTATCCGCAGTTGTTTTCCCATTTTGAAGCGAAAATGCCTTAATCGTCCCCCCTTCAACATTGGCCTGAGTTCGGCTCTGCGCAGCACATGCTGCCATATAATCCTCTTCGGACCATGAGGACAATCCTGACCCCGGTTTAAAATACCTGGGATTGAAACCGTGAAGGCTATGCCGAAGAAAACGAATGTTGTCCGGCCCCTCCTTGTCCTTCAGTTCTTCAACAAATACCGAAGGGGGAAACTCTTTATTGGTTCTGGCGTCCCGACTCTGAAACGAGAGGACAAGTCTCGATCGAGCACAGCGAACAGCCTCGCAGAAAGCGATTCTGTCGTCATTTCGAGGGGAAGGATCTCCCACCGCTGGAACCTGCCCCATCAGATCGAAAGCGCGAGGCGTCGACTTCCTTGGGAACGCAGCATTGTTCAACCCGCAAATCCACACAAGGTCGGCCGGGAAAGCCGCGCCGACGGCAAGCGGCGCGAACACTACCGCATTGGCCACTGTACGCCGTCTGGCGGCATCCAGTGAAATATCATCCAGCTTTGCAGTCACCGTATCACGCAGGAGGGCAAACGGATGTTGCGCAGCGACATCGCCTTTTGAAATCTCATGCAGGCATTTAACAGCCGATTCAATGGCGCGATGCATGGCCGCAATCATCCGCACTGATTGTTCATCTACACGCAGGAAGCAGCTGTCGACGATACCGTGCAGATAATCTGACCAACCATCGGCCGTACGCGATTTCGGCAACTCATTGCGAATACCGTTCAACGCTTCCAGAAACCGGTCTAGCTTAGCCGCACGTCGAGCCTGCTCACCATGTATCCTTGAATTGGGTTTGATAAATCTCGCCGCACCGACATTGACTACCCCAAAGTCATCTCCGCCGACAGTTCCTTCTAACGCACCAAGTAACATTCGGTCGATGCCTCGACGCCAAGTAAATGGGAATGTCCTAGTTGAATTCGGTTCAAGCTCCAGAATCTTCCGCACATGCGCATCATCATACCCCCAGCGTATGTACCCGTCCTGGACCATGCTTCGAACGAATCGGCGGTCTTCATCATCAAATCCGAACCGGGCGAATACAGACGGCTGTTCGAGGATGTTCATTAACTCGCTGCAGGTGAAACGGCTCTCGGGCATATCGAACAAGGTCATGAACGTTTCACAAAGGGCGCCTCCGCCTCGGGCAACGCGCCCAACAACCTTGATAGGAATGGATGATCCAATCCCCGCTATCTTTAATTCCCCCTTCTCGACATCGACGCCAAACACCGACTCCAGTACCGGTGCATAATTTGCAAAGTCCGCACACAAGACTAGAGCCGTACGCGGACGATGAATCGACGCCCCTTCCGGATCACCAGTTTCAGTACGTTTCTGTCCCTTGTCAAACCAATCATACAATCCGTTTCGGATCGCCTCGAGTTCACGACGAGGCATATAGCAACCATGGATTTGAAGTTCAACGTCTTCTTCGGGTGAAATCGCTGGAACTCCGCAATCTAGACGGTGTTCCACCTCATAAGATGACACAGTTCCCTGTTCCCCAAGGGCCGTTAGGAAATCTTGATAAGCACTCGGAATCTGCGGCACGTCAAATACAATCACGGAACGATAGCCTTGCCGTCCTCGTTTCAGCGCGGTTGCGCGGTCATCGCCTGTAAGCCTACCTATTCCGAATAAGACATCGCTGACTGTTTGCTCGCCGCGCTCTTTCATCTGAAGGTGAAGCTGTCGCCAAATAGCACTTTGCCAGATGGCATCTGGAGATTTCATGTCAGGTGAATCTTCCCATGAACGCAGCATCTCTGGACGATAAACCTGATACTTCACAAACAACTTGGCTATCTCCTGTGCAAGAGCATAGGTGCGTGCGACATCAGTGCAACCACTTTTCAAAAGATACGCCCGTGGGATCGACATCGCAGCTTCTCGGAGGAACATATCGTCGGCAAGCAGAGCATAAATGCGCATGGCTAAAGTCGACATATCGGGCGATGAACTATCCGCCGACCGAATAGCCCGCGTGGCTTCCGAGATGAACTGTTCTATCGTCCTAAACTCCACATTGGCAAAGATCTTTCGACCTCCAGCCATCCCATCCAGCAATGCGCATCGCTTCAACCACTGCGCCCGCAGTGGATTGGACACTATCACGCACGATTTCTCGAACGGCCCCCTGCCGTCAGAAGCCAATTCGGCCAAAGCCTCCTTCGCCAGATCCTCAATCCGGCTACCATGGTAGATTTTCAATGACATGTCTTTTCTCCTTTGCACCACATTTTCGTCAATCCTTACCCTGCTGCCGCCAATGACGGTTTGCCCAAACCATCCACAATGATGTCGCCCATCAGATGGCAGCGGTCGTAGAGCTCGGCCTTCGTCGGTTCGCGCGTCATGGCGGGCCAAAGCGAAAGGAAGAGCATTCGGCCTTCCGCGCAGAAGCGCTCGTACTGGCGGCCGGGATGCCACCGCTCGCCGAAGCCCTCGGGCGAGAGTACCACCCATCTCCCGCCGGCCAGGCCCAAGGCATGGCCGCACGCCTTTTCACATGGGCTCATGAAGGTGCCGACGCCAGCACCGCCAGGGCCAATGCGCCCCGCTCGCGCTACGGCAACGTTCCACTCCTTGCCGCCCTCGGCAAGCTTGCGCGAATAGCGCATGGGCTCCAGGATAGGCGACTTCAGGATTTCGGTGTTGCCGTAGCCATACCACTTCCACCCGAGAAACGACACCTCGTTGACGCGCTGGAAATACTCGCGATGGCTTTTGCGCCGCCAGCTGCGCTCGGGGTTCTCGCGAATATACCGCGTAAAGGCAGCAAGTTGCCCGTCTGCCTTTACGATCCAGTCATGCCAATCAAAGGCGAAGAGGTGTTGCCCGCCGGAGCGGGCAACGGCGCCACTCCTACTGCCCGCGCCGATCACGGCTCCCTTCGCATCGGTAGGCGTTGTGCAAGCGCTTGCTCCGGCAAGCGCGAAATACACCTTCTCCAGCGCCCTCGTCAACATTCTCACAATCACCGCCAGACTCACACGCTTCTCTATATCGCGAATCTTGATTAGCAGGTGAATGTGATCGGGCATGATGGAGAAGCACCGAATCGGCTCGATGCAATACCAGATCTCGTGGAATGTCATGATGATGTCGACGAATAGCCGCGTGATCCAGTTCTCCGCAAGGTAGTGACTCGCCGCGTCGCCGCAGACGCGCGAAAACTCAGGATAGCCATCGTTGCGCCTAATCGTAACCATATAGAAATATGGCATCGAATAGTCAAACCCTGGCAAACGGCTACCCATAGTTCATTCCCTTAGTTGCCGAGATTCGGATTCGCCACCGCGACATTCAGGAACTCGAACGGCAATTTCGCCGCCCGCTCGCCCTCATCGTCAGCGATCAGCCTTTCCATGTCAGCCTTGGTCATCATTCTATTCTCCACAAAGAGAATTGGTCCTCCCATATTTGCTAAACCGCAAAACCTTTCCAAGAATCTTCCACTATTTTCAAATGCTTGCTGATTTTAGAGTTCTTTGAAAACGGAGCTTTAATATACTGCACCTCATCCCCAACTACAAGCATCAAGTCATATCGCTCCCTGTTCTCTTCTGCATGGGCAAAGTCATATTCGGCGTTGGACATATAAAATATCCCCTCATCAAACGCCTTAACCTCTACAAGTCTTCTTCCTCCATCCGTGTCAAGATAGGAAAAATCATAATGACAAGCATCGTTGCCAATACCCTGATCGCCAGTCAATGACGTTTTATCAACTGGCTGACGGAATCTTTGTGTCTCTTTCAACATAGCGGCCCATGCTTTCTTCTGGGCGCGAAGACCGGCCATGTGTTTTTGACGATCTGTTCTATATGCCACTGCTCGCTTTCCACCTGAAGTAGCATTGCCTTCATGTTTCCCATTGGCAGAACTAATTGGTGACACACCCTTCAAGTCCGATATCTGAACAATATCCTTAATATGCCCGTCAAAAACCATCTGTTGATTTTGGTTTGGAACCACCGTCGGCTCATTTTTATCACCGATGATCTTCTCTATCTCAGCCTTAACAATCTCCGCAAGCCCCTCCTTTTTAAAAAAGAGCTTGCTCTGAACTGTCGGCGGCAGATTGTCCAACGACAAACCCGCATTTGCCAAAAGCTTAAGACATTCTGAATCGGCCTTTGGCGCCTCGGAGAACATACCTCCTGCACCAACCCGCTCCAACTCAACTTCAAATTCGGCTTTAACTTTTTCAAAGAATGCCTCCTCTATCGCTCCTTGGTCTGGCAAATGATCCCCTTTCATTAAACTGAGTAGACAGCCCTCAAACCAGCTCATCTTCAATTCAGAATATAACCACAACTTCCCACAATAACCTTCTTGTAAATGTTCGTCCTTCTGGCTCAATTTCGCATGTAACGCCTGGGCAAAATTACCCGTGTACAATTCACGGATTTCCCTCGCCTCAGCACGATAACTATTCAGAATCCTTTCTTGAATCATCTTACTACATGTCTCATAAGTCATTCCCACCCACAGAATCAAATCTCTCACTTGCTCATCAGTCATTTCCGCCATTTGGCGTGACAGATCCAACTTATCATTGTCTTGCTTATTCGTCAGCGTCAATATACAACTACGGCGTTCATTCTTTTCCGACAAAGACATCTTTTCCTTGTCGGCCAATTGCCTACCTGCCACACTGGACCAAAACTGTTCTTCATCTTCACTCAACCCTAGAGCTTCTTTCACGGCCTTTAAATCATTTTCGTCACCGTCATTTTTATAATACAATTCAAGCGCATCTAGTGAAGTAGTGATAATGTTTCTAAACTCGCCTGCTATCTGCGTACCAGTTAGACTAAACAAAATGCAAAACAGTTCACCCATTGCAAGGCAAAATTTTGGATCGCTCAAAGCTTCCTTCAACGTTAAAGCGTCTGTGCAAACAATAAACCTGTGTTCATCTCGGCTAACCTGGATAAGTTCACCGGGAAGCATCTCATAGAGCTTGCCGTCGAACTTATAGCTACATTTCCGGACAACTTCAACCTGTATGCCTTTCAATGCGCTGACAGCAGACGATAAAAGATCATCGCTTTCAATTTCACGATACCGAGCCGCCAACAAGAAAGTCCTCCTGTCGCGTATTCTTCGATTCAACTCAGATGTTATCTCTGATAAAAGCTCCTTGGAGTCCTTTTGCTCGTCAACATCATTACCCAGCGGTTTGACGCCAAATAATATCCGTACTGATTCAGCACCGACACGACTTCCAATCTCTAATTTGTAATTGTCATTAAGGATTTTCCGGGACAGCAAATCATTATCCCAATAGCGAATGTCATCCCTTGCGACTAACTCTATGGGGCCTTCTCCCTTTCTCGCATAAAGATGCGTCAAATTCTTTTTAGCAAGCTCAGAACACCGTTCCTCAAGCGCAAGCCTCTCTTCCTTCTTTTCGCATTCTTGAATACGCTGTCTGAGCGCCATACGAATACGCTGATAAAACTTCTGGACACCTCGATTTTGCTGTATATCAAATCCTGCCAGTCTGCTATACAACTCTTCAAGTGAAAGATCAACCAGTCGACGTCTGGCACCGAGCTTCACAAGTGCGTCAACCGCTAACCCCACGGGTTGAATCTTATCGTCCAATCTGCGCTTGAAGTCTTCAACTAACCTTGAATTCTCGAGAATGAAGTTCGTTAACACATCTTTCACCTGCCAAGCCAGATATGTCCATTCAACCTTTAAAGGCCACGGTGCTTGCTTATTTGCTATCGTCCAATACATTACAGGATTATTCTCGACAGATCGTAAGATTCCATCTTTTTGCTGCGCAGTTAAAAGTCTAAGGAATTGTTCAACGCCAAGTTTCCGAATACACTTTAGATCCTCTTCGAAAATAGCCTGCACATACTGACGTGGCGGCAGAGGGTTCGCAGAGCCATCCGGCAACCCTCCATTTAACTGCTCTTTACCATGACCTTTCTCCAAATCACGCAGAAATGAAATATAGCCATCATCGCGTTTAAGTTCGTGCAGCTTTATCCGCACGTCGGCACGCATGCCAATACTAAGCAAGAAAGCATCAACATCTCGACCTTGTGCCACTTCACCGAACAGCGCACGTCGGTCTGCTTCAGACATAAAAATACTGTCTGAGATATCGCTGCCCGCGTAGATTTCTTTGGCGCTATCAAACAAGAAATCTCGTGAGAGAAAAACTTTGCCGTCTGACGATCGGACAACCAACGGGATATCCATTCGACGCCTATAGTCATCTTCCTCGACTTTAGCCGTTGGATCGAAATTCTCAAGCATCGCCTTAAGCATTTCTGTCACGGCATGTTGCTTTGATTCCGGTGTGGCCGATTGTTTTCTCACCTCGTCGTTACACCAGTTTATGATATTGCGAGTGATATCCGCAAGGTCATAATAATGGAGATTAACCACCTTGCGCAATTCGTCATTTACAAAATCACGAGGTCTTTTCCACTTATCACAATTATTTTCATACCCACACTCGAGTTTTATGCATTCCCAAAGTCTCGAACTTATAAAACCAATCACCATGTCCTGTGGCTTAGCAATCGACCTTGCATCTTCCTCGGACGGCGATGTATATACATCATCTTCAACGTTAAAGTATCCATTTTCATCTCTTAGGATTGATGCATAAGGCTCGACCTCGACTCTCATAGTCCGATTACTGATCTGTATCAAGACAGCTATCAATTTCGCCAAATGCTCATCCGAAAGGTCCATGTCCTTTATTGACGTATTTATAGCATCGGCCAATTTCGCCTGCGAACAAAAACTATCTTCGAAATTCTTGGGCACCTCGCTCGTCGCATCTGATAACACGTATTCGGGCAAGAACTTGTGCTCATTGAAATACTGCGTGATTTGCGTTCTTGCGCCTGGCAAGAATGAATAATGCCAACATTCACCTATTTTGCGGTAATCACCGTCAACGCAAGGACAAAAGGTTCCGCCCATCAAAATAGTCCGAAGTTCGCTGTACAACAATCTCACGCACGAATTCCGCGTCTCTGATGTAGGTGACAAAAGCCTATAGGGGAACCATTTGTCATGAAGGAGCTCGTTATGATTCTTAAGGATCCCCGCGAAACTTCCCAAGGCTGCAGGAAGTAATCTTGAGAAGATATGCTTATTCGCCTCATCATCTGGCATCAACGCATCCCGCGATGCTTTCAATTTCACCGTAGCATGCACAAGACAGGGCAAATTGATTTCAACCGCCTGCTCAGCCGATTTAATGGGGAGATAATTATAAAGTACCCCATCCAGTTGTGAACGAACCAGTGGGTCAAATGGAATTGCTATTGCAAGATTGAAGTTACGCGAATCTTCTCCGGCAAGTTTCACACCATCCAATTCACATGAATCCCGATAAACCAACCAATCTACTTTAGATGACGGTTCTCCGCTCTTTGACTGTGTTATCGACTTCTTGTAAAGATGTTGATCACTGACTCCTACTGCCCTATAATCACTTTCCGCTGATTCAAACTCAAAAGAATCCTTTCCTTCTGATGACACTATTAGAATACCCACCTTCAACAATCTAGGCAGAAACAGCATCAGCTCAGACTTAAATGACCGCAATTCATTCTCTATATCGGCAAATAATGTCTCTAAGCCAACCCCATGATCCTTCCATCTTAACTCTATCTCCGTCACCCATTTGCTCCCACTCTCATCATTACCAATTTTAGGGAACACAAGCATCGGCAGAGACCCGTCATTTCGTTGTGACAGTACTGCTTTCTTCAATGCAGGATTACCATCAATCTTTTCTTTAACAACCTCTTTGGAAAATGTTAATTCAGTTCCATTTGAACGAATGATGATCTCATCAGGCTTCCAGTTCAATAATGAACGGAATCCCAAGCCCTTATTTCCGATCGTCGTCTTGCCTAGCTTTTTCTTAGGGCTCGTGTGAGGAAGCATGATAGATTTAATGCCTTCATCACTAAAAGGGACTCCTTGGTTCTTGAAGCACAAAGACCTCTTCGATTTGTCAAACTCAATTAGGCAACATTTGTCATCTCTTAGCAATGACGACTCATCCATTTGATCGTCAACATTTTGAAGCATTTCAAAAATCTGACGTCTATTGTATTCAGCCACAATGCTTTGAGAGTCATTACAAAAGTTTGAGATTAGCCTTGGCCTACTCACAAAACTGTCGACACAAGCCTTGATCTCGTTTGATATGGAAACATTAAATTCTTCCTTGGTCATATGATTCGTTCCTTTCCTTACCTCGCCTTCACGGCGGTGATGATTTCGGTTAGTTCGGCGGCGGAGAGATCCTTCGCGCGCCATTCCTTCACGGTGCGGCCGCGGCGAGCTACCACTACCCCATGTCGTTGCCGAGCTTATCCCTAATTATCATCCAGTCATCCATGTTTATGTGCTCATGAACACCCCAAACGAACATGCCTCGACTATAATCGTCGATATTCATGACCGCCCCTTCACAAGGGCCGTCCGGCAGAAGTACACGGAGCTGGTCCATAAGCTGAACATTCTTTGAATGCCAGGGATCATCGCCTACTCTCGCACGAACCGACTTAATATAACCACCTTGTACAAGCTTTTCACAGGCATCATCAAAATCATTCTCAAACATGACAGGTGAAACATTCCCCGGAAGAAATGCCGCTACTATTCTATTGAATATCGACGGAGCACCTTTCCCTTTTGTCACTTTTCTGAAAAGTTCACGGCACTTAGCAACTTCATCAGACGGGAATTTCGCACTCAACCCATCTTTAAGCATGGCAAGCAGGCCGCGATATTTTTCAACCTTTGGACGAGGTGTTGGCCATGCTGTAAAAGCTTGCCCAACTGATGACACCCCATTACTTGTATTATAGATCAACCGATCGATAAGGTCATCGCTTGCATCATTGGGATCGCGCCAATTCTCCACTGCGCGCACTTTGTCACAAATATCTTTGTACCTATCATGCCAAGTGGGCTCAAGGTCCCTCACTGCACATCTAAAGAGATCCTTCATTTTCATTCTCCTTTCAGCTTTTGATGAATGTCATTTTCCCGCCAACACGGTCGACGACAACGGTGAAGTTGGCGAAGAAGTCGTAGCCGATCACGCTTTCGTCCGGCACCTTCTTGATCAATTTGAATTGCATTACATCATCTCCTTACCCTATATAACTGGCGCCGTTAGCAAGTATTACAGTATTTTTCGAGTCAGGGAATAGCACCGGCATCAGCTCCGCGTCGGCGGGACAGAAGTCGAGGGATAGCATCTCGGCGGGGGTATACCAGCCGAGGGCTTCGTGCTCGAGCGCGGTCGGTTCAGCGCCGGGCACGGGCTCGCAGTCGATGAGCGTCAGGTGGATCGTGCGGTCGGGGTAGGCATGGGTAACGGATGTGCGGACGTGCGCGTTAACGATCTCAAGCGCGATCTCCTCGCGACATTCGCGCGCAAGCGCCTCGCAGGGCGTCTCGCCGGGTTCGATCTTTCCGCCGATGAACTCCCAGTGCCCGCCCTGCGACTTACCTACAGGCCGCCGCCCGAGAAGATACTTGTCTCCTCGGCGGATGATGCCGCCTACGACTTCTATGATTTTATCTTCCGTGGTTTGACGCCTTCATTATACCATATTCCCAAAGGGAACTTAGCCACCTCGTTCCTCTGGCGTGATCCGATAGGCGCGCCGGCCATTCAACGACCGACAGAGGTCAAGTATGAGGTCGTAGCCCGCTTTAGCATCCTCCACGCACACATACTCGTCCACGCCATGCGGATTATAGCCGCCGTTCGCGATGTCGCAGCAGCAAAGGTCGCATTTCATCATGAGCTTGCAGACGTCCGTGTTTGCCTGATGGTCAAGAACCTCCACCCCATGCTTTTCATACACCTCCTTGAGCACTGTATTATAGAATTTCTTCGAATACATCTTCGCGTTATTCTTGCGCCATTCGCTTGCCGTACGCACCCGCCCCCAGCAGTCCATCGTGATGAGCAGCGAAACGTCTTTGAGGAAACTGTAGTCCATCTTATCGGAACCGACCAGGCCGACCTCCTCCTGGACGAAAAACACGGCTTTGCACTTCGGCAACGCGTCCATAATCGCCAGCGCCAGCGCGACCCCGGCCTTGTCGTCCCCGCCGATTCCAAAACCTTCGACGTACAACTCGGTATTCCCCTCCGCGTTCTTCCGTTCCTTCACGGGCAACCGCTCATTCCGGTACACGTACTCAAGCTGTGGGCCCTGCATCGTGTCCATGTGGTTGACGAAGCAAGGAACGTACTCCCCCTTCCCAATCCTTCCCTTGGTCAGGTACACGTTCCCCGCCTTGCCCACCGTCACCGTGATCGCGCGCTTTTTCGCGAATCCCAAAATGAAATCGCGAACCCGTTCCTCCCGATACGACACCGACGGGATCGACAGCACCCTTTTCAGGAAATTCTTGTCAAACTTCATACTCGTATTTCCTCACTTCTCATACTTGCCGGTCGGGCTGTGGATGCAGCCGGAGCCGTTGGAGGTGGAGCCGCACCAGATGCACTTGTTGCCGCCGGGGCCGTGGCGGTGCTTGCGCGTGGGGGAGTGGATGCACCCCGAGCCGTAGCTCGACGAGCCGCACCATTCGCAGTGCTTCTCATCGTCGCGGTGCTCATGCTTCCGCGTGGGTGAATGGATGCAGCCCGAGCCGTAGCTCGTGCTTCCGCAGTATCTGCATTTCGTACTCATTCGTTTTCCTCCAAGAATGTTTCGGCGACAGTATAGCAAAAATCGGCTGGTTCATGGGGAGGTTTTCTGTCATTCATTCTCTTCTCCTTTCAGTTTCGCTTATGTGGGTATACATCACACATGTACTTTTACATGGTCGCCTATCCGAGAATTGCCGACAAAGTCGTAATGCCGTAACGCAACTTCAGTTGCGTCCGCACCTTTTCCAGCGTCTTCTTCTCGATCTGCCGCACCCGCTCGCGTGAGATCCCCAACAATTCAGCGGTTTCACTCAGCGTGTGCGTCACGCCATATCCAGTCTTTCGTTCATCCATTTCTTCACTTCCTTTCTCGGACAATTTTCACAACCCTCAAAAGCAATAAACGTACCAAATGCGACAAGCTTGCATCTGCACAAAAAAATGCGCCCTTTTTGTCCGCGCACCATAGCAGGATTCTGACTGGGGTGAACCGAGCGCGACGCACGGTAGGGCGCGATCACCGAACGCATCGCGCGGTAGGGCGCGATCACCGAGCGCGCCGTAATTGCAGGCCGCCCGGTGGTCGGCCCCTACCGCCACCATAAACGCCATGCGGGAAATCATAGCATGCGTATAAAAGCTTCGCGACTTGACATAGCCTCTTCCAACTTCCCAGTCCTACAGAGCGAGACATAAAACGCCGCAGCAGCAGCCTGGCAGTTGATCTGTCTGTTCGGATTGAACTCGATGTCAGTGAATGCGTCGAATTCCCTCAGCTCCTCGGCCAGCTTCGAATTGGCGAGCAGCGCCTTGATGTAGAGATGATAGAAGAATGCCGTCTTCGGCTCGAGATCCCACCGGACTCCATCAAGTTCGAAGGCGAGAAGGCGATGTCCGGCGGACGCTTCCTGGACATGGTGGCGGACTTCACGCGAATCGTGGGAGTAGAGTTCCGGGAACGGGCCAACCCCGCCGTCAAACACCTTGCTTGCCTGAAACACAGACTCCACGGAGCACTCAGCTCCGCCGTGTGGGAACTTCAGGTTGAAGGCGCTCAAACTCACGCCGAGCGGCTGCAGCGACTTGCTCGAAATCTCAAGCACCTTCGCCGACGGATCGATCCCGTGGATGGCGTCGTGCATGGCAACGACGTTTTTCTGCTTCTGCGGAAAAGCGAACCCGGGATGCCATGTGAACTCCGGAGACTCCACGGTCCTGTATCCAACATATCTCTCCAACGGTCTGTAACAAGGTCTTTTCGCCATACTGTTTTCCTTTCTTTTGTTGTTTGTTCTAGTTGCCTCTGTTACTAATAAACATCAATGTGTCATATTTCTTTCACACCAATGTTGCCTAGCCGTATGTTTCACCTCAATCTCGATGCCGGGCGTCCCCGCGAGGCGTTCGGCAAAGCGTTCGGCCATGTACACGGACCGATGGTGTCCGCCGTAACATCCGAACGCCACCTACAGGTAGTCGCGGCCATCCACAAGAAATGCGTCAATCGACTGGCGCACAAGCGCCTCGGCTGCATCGAGGAAACGGTCGATCTGTACCTTGTGCCGCTCAAAGAAATCAACTACCGGCTTGTCGAGGCCGGAAAAGTTCTTCAACGCCGCAATACCGTGCGGATCCGGTAACGACCGGCAGTCGAATACGAACCCACCCCAGTAGTCGTCGTCCGGATCGTCCGGTATCCCTCTCGGATAGGAAAACGAAACAACAGATAGATTCAGTTTTTTCATTATGAACACACCTTCACTCATGGCATCCTTATTATACAAAACCCTCCGGACAATTTCACTCAACATTCGCGCTTTCGCCGAAACGCCAGATACGAAAGAACGTCTCAACTCCCCCACTAGCATCCCGTCGACATGTGAAAAAACTCCCCTATATCAATCGGTAATATGAGCTAATGAGCGACAGCAGTTCGTCTGGCGTTCGTTGAGGGAAGTTCGCATCGGCAAGAGACTGCAAAATGCCTTCCCATGCCGGATTCGTATGTACGTAAGTGTCTAGAAACTGTCGTAAGTCAATAGCGATGGGCTCCACAAGCTCACAAGTCTTTGTTTCGTCAAGCAAGTACGCCAGATGGAAAACGTCATTACGGTGCTTTTTGATGTCACGGTCGCGAACTATCTTTCCGTCGCGTCTGTCCGACATGAGGTTCAGATGAGCTTTTGCCTTAAGCGGAAGCAATCCATCCGGCGTGACTGCAGGTAATCCAGACACCGTAATGTCGCGATGCTGAAGAATCAGATTGTAGTATGCATCTTCCAACAAGACAGCAGACAATGAAGACAGTCCGTCACCGGGTTCGATCGGAACTACTGTCTGACCTTCGGGAATACGTACGATATCAGGTCGCGACAAAAGTTCAATCATGAACGGGTACCCTGGTACTTTAGGTTCTACGAACCTAAAAGCGACCTTCTTACCGTCTGCACGTTGCCATTTCACATATCCGCCGTCATGAAGATACTGCCAGAGCCGTTCATAAAAGACCTGGCTTGCAACCTCAATGACGAGGACAATGTCGATGTCCTTCGTTTGCCGGAATTCCAGTTCCGCCTCGTCAAGCCACTGTGAGCACGCAGCACCGCCGATGACAGCAAAATGCTCCGCATAGTCCTTGAAGAATTCGGCAAAGCCATTCATCCCTTCGACTTTCATCTCACATCCTCCATCATATCCTCGAGCGCCCCTTCAATTCTGGGATCGGCGACGTCTTTAAGTGAAAGAAACAATGAATACCGATCGACATTGCCCGAACCGGTGATTCGCGGCGGATAATGCCATATCTGCAATTCGCTCTTGGCATCGTCTCGGGAATCGGCAATGGAACACACGCTTGGATCACCTGCCTGGCTCCCATCCACGGCAAAGACCTTGCGTACAGGTGCGGACATCAAGGTTCTTTCAGCCAACGCACTAAGGCCAGCCGTTTCTACTCCTTTGGGAATCAATCGGTTCAGAAGAGATTTTTTGACGGGCGAACGGAACATGGTTCTGACATGTCCCCACAGATTTTTACCACGCAAAGAGAACTGTAGCACCTTCGGACGCGCCCCAACGACCTCTGCAATGCCAGTCGCAGCCAGTTCGCCCGCCACCTTTGTCAATGTAGTTCCCGAATAACCAAGAATCTCCGCAACCTTGGCAAGTGGAAGATTTTCCACATCGCCTTTAACCAGTTGTCTGATGACAAGCGCCTGAGCGGCATAGCTCACTACTTTAGAGTTCATGTACGGACGCGGCGCCCACTCCTTGACATCCATGATCGGCGGTAAAAAAAACTGATTGCCTGGCACGACGAATCCCGTCATGCAGCGAAGAAAGGCGTTTCGTCTGCTGCCGGTAATGGACTCAAACACAAAAACTACGGGCATGGAGATCCGCTCTCCAATCTGAGAAGCGTGGCGCGCGTATTCGTGAGGGGACATCGCATCACGCTCGACAACTGCAAACGCGATTTCGCGACCAAACAATTTCGTTGAAAATACGGGAAAACGCCTGAGATACATTGGGCCTATCACAGGGCATGCCGAAAGCACGATGCCATCGCCAAAAACCTTTGACAGGTATTCTTCTAGTCGCTTCGCCAGTTTCATTTTTAAACCTCGCCAGTATTATACACCGGCTTAGCTTATAATACAAGTCAGAATGATTATCAAATGCTTCAAGGGGACGCCGACAACACCCACGGCGTCCATCTGACGGATCGCCTCCGCGAGCACCAGCGACTTCCACCCGTGCCACTTCTCGCATACATAGATCAAATCGGAGATTGTTGCCGACGCCATTCGCGAGTTGAGTGAAAATTTGTGGAAGTATTTGATATACTTCCTGTGTTGTGAATAAAAAAATGAAAGGAAGAATGAAAATGAATGCCCCCACCATCAATGAATTCAAAAAGATTCGTAAGTTTTTCGACTCTTGTACGAATAGTGATTGTACACGCAATCGTCAACCCCGCAAAAGGATCAGCATGAAGTTCGACACCACCGCCATCATTCCCTTCCCCACCTCGGACGTCTGGGGGACTTTCTACACGAAGTTCCGGAAGCCGATCATCAACATGCTCAACGGCGGTTACTGTCTCGCCGACCGCGAGGACGCCGTGGAGGCGTCGTTCCACAAGCTTATGCACAAGAAGGATGTTTCCGCATACGGCGAAAACATGCCCCAGACAGAATCTGACTGGTTCTGGTCGCTTTATTGGCAGGCTCGCGCCTACCTTTCGCATCTCAACGACAGGGCAGAAGTCCACGCGAAATATGTCGAGCGCACCGCAAAGGCACTTGAAGGCGTGTTTGCATGCGGACACCAGGGCGAGGCGCTTGACCGCGAGATTATCGGGCGCGCCCTCGTGCGTGCGCTTGAGACGCTGAAGGCGGAACAGGACATCTCGCGCCGGAACCTTGAAATCTACGTTTGCCGCAAGAAGTATGACATGCCGGCAAAGGAGGTTGCGGCGAAATACGACATCACGGCGAACAACGTGGACCAGATAGTCAGCCGTGTCAAGGCGCTTGTCGAAAAGCACGGCCCTCGCCATTTCGAGGCGGCACTCCGCCGCGAGGGACATGGCTTCGCCGCATAAGGCCTCCTTCGGGCGGCATCTTTCGATGTCGCCCGATTCTCACCTGTAAGTATGAGAAACTTCAACTGGCCGATGCACGGATTACAAATCCCTAATTCTTCGCACGGGTAGGGCGTAGCGTACATGCAAAGCCCATCGGGCCGGGACGTCGGGGCGACGTTCTGGCCCGTTTCG
>CACZAK010000028.1 GCA_902779075.1 uncultured bacterium
CTAATTTCGCAATCCCTCTGCTCCCATGCCACCGTGTTCAACGGGGCTTGGCAACCATATTAGACGCTACACCATCCCCAACTTTGCGACATTACCAAAAAGTCTTGCCTGGGAAGTGAGGAAAGTTTGGCCCCAAAGAACAAATAGGCGCAAAGGAGGGCGAGCCATCCTTGGCGAGCCGCATGGTTTGAAGCGGTTTGAGGTTTAAAGTGCACGGATTACAAATCTACGTTCCGGCGGACTTCGTCGAGAACGTGGCGGCGTGGTCCGCGAACTGGGCCGAGGCGAAGCGCCTCCTGAAGGAGATGAGCGAGATCGCCCAGACGGGCGCTCCCGGCAGACGCAAAGGCATTTTGTGCGGCCGTTACGGAACATCTCTACGAGAGGAAACGGTCACCGAAGAAGGTGCGGAATCTGTTCAAGAAGCCGGAAGTGCGCTATGCTGCCGACGACAGCCTAGCCGATGGTTGAAAGATACCAACATTATCCCTGGCCACCACAATAGTAACCGTCAATTGAAACGCTCGCGGTTGATCCAGAGGCCGAGGGCGGGGTTGGGGATGAAGTAGATCTCCTCGCCGTCCACGGTGTTGTAGCCGTAGGCGAGTTTCGTGGGATCGTACTTCGCCGCCATCTCGTCGTAATCCGCCGCCTTGAAGCCGACGCCTTCCACCTCTTCCTTCGTGATGTTCTTCACGCAGTAGGTGATGGAGAAGCGTCCGTCGGAGGAGCCATGGATGAGGTGTGCCGCCGCGCCCATGTTCGCGCGGAGGTCGTCGGCGTCCGGACGCTGGAACACCTCCAGCGTGTGGAGTCGCCCGCGGTAACCGTACTTGCGGATGAGCTTGTCCACGGTCGCGTCCTCGCCGAAGCGCTCCACGCCGGGTGCGAGGATAATCAGCTCGCCGCCGTCCGCCATCGCCATGCGCGTGCGGTACACGGCCTTGTTGCCGAGCCAGGTGGAGGTGAATTCCGACGGGTCGAGGTACACGACGCACTTCTTGAGCCCGTGCTCCACGTAGTCCACGTTCTTCTGCTGGGCGAGCTTCACGGCTTCGGTGAGGCAGTTGCGTCCTTCGCCGATGAAGAGGCCGTGCGTGCGGATCTTGCCGCCGGGGGCCGTGGTGACGGTGAGGCAGAAGAGGATCGGACGCTTTCCGTAGATGAAGTGCTCCATCGCGTAGTCGAACAGGCGGCGCACGGGCGTGTGGTCGCGTCCCATCGCCTGCTCCATACCGCACACCGCGCCGATCATGTGGCTCGCGTTGATCATACCGGAGCCGCCCGTGCCCACGAAGAGGTTCTTCGCGTGGTTGGCCATGCCGATCACCTCGTGCGGCACGACCTGTCCGGGCGAGATCACGAGGTCGTACTTCGGGTCCATCACGAGCTTGTTCACCTCCACTGGGAGGGATTCCTTCCAGAGTCCGCCCGAGATTTCCTCCACGGCCTCGGCGGGGATGTCGCCGAGCTTCACCACGTCGGTGCGCCAGTTGTGCACGATCATCTTCTCGAAGGGAATGTCGCCGAACATCGCCTTCCACTGCGTCTCGCTCACGGGCACGTGCGTGCCGAGCGCGGGCAGCACGTCCACGTTCACGCCGCGTTCGGTCAGGAAGCGGTAGTAGAAGTTCGTGATGAAGCCGGCGTTCGAGTGGAAGCGCGTGAAGTCCGGCGGGAGGATGAGGACGTTGCGCAGCTCGCCGGCGTCGAGCGCGGGCTGGAGCGTCTGCGCGAGCGCGGCGCGGATTTCGTCGTCGGTGAGTCCCGCGTCCGTCGCGGCGATCTTGAAGGTTTCCGTCATTTTGTAGCTCCTCGTTGGGTGGTGCGGGAAGTATACCACAATGCGGCGCGGTAGGGAATGGCTCTTGCGGAAAAGAGAGGATTTTGATATTGTATCGCCAAGTCAAAATGTAGACTTACGAGAAGAAGGAGCAAATGATGGTAAAGATGGCACGGTTTGTGGCAGCAGGCGTGGCGGCGGTCGCGGCAAGCGCGACACTTCAGGCCTTCGAGTGTTCGGAGTCGGCGAAGGCCAAGGCTCGGGACTTCATCGACAACGAGAAGCAGTTCCACCTGGGCTTCATCCCCACGGAGCAGTCGAACCCGATCACGGCGACGCTTGAGGAGGATTTCAAGCGCTCAACGCTTGCGGGAGTGCAGTGTCTCCAGCGCGGCGACAGGCAGATTCCGATCACGATGCGGCATGTGTTCGCTGGCGAGAAGTTCGAGAAGCTCGTCTCGTCGATGGTGGATACTCTCCAGGCGCCGAAGGGACGGATCATCTTCTCGGGCTGCGGCGCGACGGGACGCCTCTCCATCCTGCTGGAATCCATGTGGCGCGACTTCTTCTACCGCCGCGCGGCGGAGCTCACGCCGGCGGAGCGCGCGCTTGCGGACCGTTCTGCGTCGATCATGACGGGCGGCGACTTCGCGCTCATCAAGAGCGTGGAGTTCTTCGAGGACTTCGCGGAGGGCGGACGCCGCCAGGCCGCCGCGCTCAACGTGGGCGAGGGCGATACTTTCGTGGCCATCACCGAAGGCGGCGAGACGTCGTCCGTGTTGGGTACGCTCCAGTACGCCGCCGAACACGGGGCGAAGTGCTTCCTCGTGTTCAACAACCCAGCCGACCTCCTGCGCGCGCACCTCGACCGCTGCCGCGAGGCGATCGACAACCCGAAGGTGACGGTACTTGATATTTACTGCGGTTCGATGTCGCTCGCAGGCTCCACCCGCATGCAGGCCACCAGCTCCGAACAGCTCCTCGGCTCGTGCGCACTTGAAGCGGCGCTCTGCCGCGTGATGCCGCGCTTCGCGAAGGAGACGGCGAAGGACTACACCGTCGCGTTCGAGAAGCTGCTCGCTGGTCTCGAGTCGTCCGGCGGACGCGCCGGCCTCGTGAGGGCGATTGAGTTCGAGAAGGGCGTCTACGAGAAGCACGGACGCATCACGTATCTCGCCGATAAGTGCATGCTCGATCTCTTCACGGACAACACGGAACGCTCCCCCACGTTCATGCTGCCGCCGCTCCGCTCCAGCCGCGACAAGCACCTCGCGCAGAGCTGGGCGTTCGTGAAGAACCCGCTCCATCCAACGGTCGCGTGCTGGAACGAGATGATGCGTAGGCATCCGCGCTGCCTGGAGTTCACGAGCGAGGACGCCCGTTCGCTCAAGATGCCGCAGCGGTTCATCGACTCGCCGCCGCTCATCAAGTATTCCGACCTCATCACCTACATGATCGGCAACGAACCCGCGCCTGAACGCATTCAGGGCTACACCCGCGCGGCGGCCGTGATGCTGACTGTCGGAGACCGTCCGTCCGAGTTCGTGGCGGCCGCAGAGAAGCTCGCGGCGGCATGGCCGGAACAGGTCGTTTTCCACATCGGCCCAGGAGGCGCGGGCCTGTCGCGTCCTGCCATCCACATCGACATGCCCATAGCGGATTCGCCGCTTGAGATATGGAAACACCTTGCCGTGAAGCTCGCGTTCAACTGTCTCTCCACCGGCACGATGGCCGCGATGGGGCGCGTGGCGGGCAACTGGATGAGCTGGGTGTCGATCTCCAACAAGAAGCTCATCGACCGCGGCATCCGCCTCCTGGTGGAGCTGGGCGGCATATCCTACGAGGAGGCGGCGCAGCGTCTTTTCGCCGCCGAGGAGTGGGTGGAGTCGCAGGACTGGACCGGCAAGGAGACGCCCTGCGCCGTGCAGATTGCGCTGAAACGTCTACGCGAAGGCAAGTGAAGACCATGGACGTTCCGAGGTGGAAGGACCTCGTGGTGCCGGAGGAGTGGGATAAGGAATGGGCTAACGACCGCCGCTGGTCGTAAGCGCTCCCCAAGCACACAAGCCAATGTGATGCCTTTAGCGGGAGCGGTCGCGCTTGTCGCGACCGCTGCGGCTCGCGTGGACGCTCGCCCTCCCGTTTCACGCTTTCCACCCATGGCCCTACAATTGGGAAAATCTTTCGACACCCTCTTGCGTGCCCGCACAGGATTTGTTACACTACCGTCAGCACACCCTCGTAAGCCTATGGGTTTCGGCCTATGCTCAAATTTCGGGGGTTTTCCCTTTTTTTATGAATAGCGCTTATACAAAACCTGCCTTGTTATGCCCGAATGGCCGCTGACGGTGCGCTTGACAGCGGTGCGACGGCGCGAGTATAATATTTTGCAAAATCTTTGCAATCTCTTTGCCGTGCCATGACAACTCCGAGAACCAGAATTGATTTAATGTGTGTCGTCACGGGCAAGAGGGTCTGCGACGAAAAAAGAAAGGACATCAAGTCATGAAAAGAGAACCCATTCAGGCAGTTGCCGCGGCGCTTGCGTTGGCGGCGCTGCCGCTCGCGCTCTGCGCGCTGAACCTTTCCGACAAGTCGGACATCCGCTTCGCTGAGGCGTATGCGTTTTCCACCAACCGCGCGGCGCTGATCGCCACGCTACCCCCCGAATCGAAGGCGTGGTTCACGTATTCGATCCTTGACGCCCAGACAGAGGGACGCCTCGCCGACGCCGACGCCCTGCTGAACAAGTGGGACGCGCTTCGTACCACCGGCAGCCGGGGTTGGGACAACGCGAGTTTCACCGCCCTGCGCGACCGTCAGGACTTCCTGTGTTACGACCATGACAGCGCTGCGGGCAAGGACGCCATCTGGCGGCTCAAGCGCGCACTTGGCGACGCCGGGATCAAGTCGGGCCTCCCGGTGCGGGAGTCCGAAATCCAGCCGAATACGTATCCCTCGGAGCTGGACCAGGATCAAATCGCCTTTGCGAAGCTGTGGCGCCATAGCCCGTACATGGATCGTGCGACCCGTCTGCCGGAGAAGTTCAGGTTCATCGCCTTTCTCGAAGATTCGGCCTGCACGAACGCCGCGATAAACGAGCTCGTCGCCCGCGAGGACTTCCTTCCCGACACGCCGGGGATGTTCGACCACCTCCTTGCGTACCTGAAGGCCGGCGAGGGCGAAGACGCCGAACGACGCAGGTCCGTCGCGGCAGGGCGTTTCGCCAACCTCACGCTCGCCCAGCTCGACGCGCTCGCGAAGGCCCTGAAGGACAACCCGCGCTGGAGTCTCACCGGCGGCCCCACGTACAGGAACGGGCATCCGGTCCACAACAGCAGCAGCCGCGCCTTCATCGACGCGGTGTTCGCCAAGCTCGTCCCCGGCGCGGACGATGACGCCACGGATTTCACCGTGAGGGAAAAAATTCTCAAACGGCGTCTCGCGTTCGCGGAGTCGCTCGGCGAAAGCGTGCGGAAGGAACGGCTCCTGACGGAACAGAAGAGCCTTCTCGCGCTCTACAGCGAATACGGACTCGAATCGGAAAACGTCGACTTGTTCTGGACGTACCTCACGACCTACGGAAGCGGACACGCCATGTCCGGCGACGACCTGATCGGCAAATACCTCTGCGCGTGCCGCCAGGTGGCGCGTCCGCGACAGGGACAGCACCCCTCCGACTTCCACGGCTACGTTGACTGCCGTTTCTCGAACGCGACGATCGCCGAGTACGATCTCGTCTCAGGAAAGCCTCCCGCAGAGGTCGATGTCGGCGCGCTCTCGCCCGAGAAGTACAAGGAGATACAGGAGCGCGTCGAGCTGAACTGGGCGCGCTCCAATCCGCGCCGCTTCGCGTCCGGCGACGCCGTGTCGCTCGCGATCGACGTGAAGAACGTGCCGAAGATGCGCGTGGCTGTGTTCGAGCTGGACGCTGCCGCCGCGTGCCGCGAGGCGAAGGGCGAGGTCGCCGCGGACATCGACCTTGACTGCGCCGTGCCGACGCACGTCAGGACAATTGACTACACCACGCCGTCCGTCCTGCGCCACCGCGAGACGCTGGAATTCCCGGAACTGAAGGAACCCGGCCTCTACGTGGTCGAGTGTTCCGGACAGGGCGTCGCGAGCCGTGCGCTCGTGCGCAAGGGACGTCTCCGCGCCACGGAGCGCCGAGACGCGGCCGGACACGTGTTCGCCGTGCTCGACGAGGAGGGCCGAATCGTCAAGGGCGCGAAACTGTGGCTCGGCGAGACCGTGTTCAAGGCGGATGAGAGCGGCGAGATTTCCGTCCCCTTCGCGACAACCGACCGGGAGGCGTGCAAGAAGACCGCCCTCATCGAGGCGGGACGCCTCGCCACGACCGTCGCGTTCAATCACGTGACGGAGTCGTACTCGCTCGCGCTGGGCGTGGTGCTGCCGCCGGAGGCGCTTGTCGCCGGACGCGAGGCGACCGCGCTCATCCGTCCCGTCCTCAAGACGAGCGGCGTGCAATCGACGCTGAAGATCATCGAGAAACCGGTCCTGTCCGTGACGTTCAGCGACGTCAGGGGGCGCGAGACCGTGAAGAAGTTCCCCGGCTTCGAGCTCCGCGACGACGCGGAGAGCGTCTGCCGGTTCAAGGTGCCGGCCAATCTGTCAGTCGTCGATTTCCGGTTGGAGGGCACGGTGAAGCGCGCGTCTGGCGGCGACGACGAGCGCGTGGTGGCGACGTGGAGCTGTCCGGTAAACAGCATTGCGGGGACGACCATCGTCGAGCAGCTCTTCCTGCGCCGCACGTCCGAGGGATATTTCCTCGAGTGCCGCGGCAGGACCGGCGAGCCGCTTCCGCACCGCGCCATGACCATCGGCTTCCACCACCGCGTGGTGCATGAGGAAAATTCGCAGCTTTGGCGATGGGTCACGCTCCAGTGCGACGGGAACGGCGTGGTCAAGCTGGGGCCGCTCGTTGACATCGACCGAATCAAGCTCGGCAAGTACTATATCGGCGAGCGGACCACCGGCCACTTCGAGGGATACGAGTGGAAGCTGGACTGCGGCGTCAAGTGGCCGTACGGGACGAAGACGATCGCGTCCGCCGAGGGCGAGACGATCGAGTTGCCGGTGCGCGGGCTCTTTGACGGCGCGTGGCCGGGCGCGGACAAGATGGAGAACCGCGTCTCGCTGCTCGCCGTCAGCAAGGACGGCAGTTACACGGCTGACTGCATCGGCGCCTGCTCGTACTCGAACGGCGTGTTGCGGATCGCGGGGCTTCTCGCGGGCGACTACCGCCTCACGTTCCGGACGGAGAACATCCCGACGGTGAAGATAGCCGTCGTGCGAACCGGGGAAGGCGTCGGCGAGGGCGGAGTCGTCGCGGGCGCGGCGCGCGCCGTGACGGACACCGGCGCGCCGAACACGCTCCGAATCGAGTCGGCGGACGTCTCGCAAAAGGGCGTCCTGCGCGTGCGCGTGGCGAACGCGGGCGCGGATGCGCGCGTCCACGTGTTCGCCGCACGCACGATGCGCGACGTGCGCGAGGGGCCGTCCCCGTTCGCGTCGCTGGCACTCCAGCTGGACAATCCGGCGATGCGCGTCTGGAAGTGGGGCGATACGAGAAGCCGCTATGTGTCGGGACGCGACCTCGGCGACAAGCTCCGTTACATTCTTGACCGCCGTCAGGAGCCGGGCCGCACGGGCAACATGCTCCAGCGTCCGTCGCTCATCCTCAATCCGTGGACCACGACCGAAACGAGCACGGACGAGATTCGCCAGAAGGCCGGCGAGGAGTGGGCGGACGGCGCCGCACCGGAGGCGGCCGAGAACGACACGCCCGCCGCTACCGGGGCCGCATTTGGTGATTCAGGTTCACGATGGGCGTTCGTCTGCCGCGATTTCCTGCCGAATCCGATGGCCGTGTTCGCGAACCTGAAACCCGGTGAGGACGGCCTTGTCGAGGTCGATCTCTCGAAGGCGGCGGGGATGCAGGACGTCTCGGTGGTCGTCACCGACGGGCGCGCAATCGACGAGGTTGCGCTTGCGGGGGCGCTCGTGCCGTTTGCGCCGCTCGACCTGCGCGTGAAGAGGGGTTCCGACGCGCTCGCCGACTCCGGGTACGCGAAGGGCTATGCGACCGTGGGCGAACTTTACCAGCTCCTTCTCTCGCTCGACACGAGCGGACGCGGCGCGTTCGCCGAATTCGGCTTCCTTGCGGATTGGGGACGGAAGGGCGACGAGGAGAAGCGCGAACTGTACGGCAAGTACGCCTCGCACGAACTTGACCTCTTCATCCACGAGAAGGACCGCGCCTTCTTCGACGCGGTTGTCGCGCCAAACCTCAGGAACAAGCGCCTCAAGGATTTCATGGACCAGTGGCTCCTCGGCGAGGACGTGTCCGGCTACGCGGCGCCGGGACGCTTGCAGGACCTCAACGCGCTGGAGCAGTGTCTGCTGGCGCGGCGCGTGAAGTCCGTTGCGCCGGTCGTCGCGCGGAACTTCGCGGACTGGTGCGATGCGAATCCGGTCAATCCCGACGAGGACGACCGGCGCATGTCGATTGCCCTTGCGGAGATGGAAAGGGAAGTCGAGCTGAATGAAATGGAATCCAATCAGGAGACCAAGCGCCACAGGGCGGCACTTTCCAAAAACGAACCTTGGAATGACAAGGGCTGGACAAGACAGGACAATTTGTACCAGCTGCGTGGCGCGAAGCCACTGGCGGCACGGGGAGGGATGGTGGCGGACGTCCAGTCCGCCTGGTCGAACCAGCGGGCGTATGCACCGGCTGCTGCTGCACCTCAGATGGAGGGCAGGGCGATGAGGTCGGCGAAGGCGTATGGCGCGAGTGGCAAGGCGAAGAACCGCCAGGCGGAGGTCGAGCGTCGGCAGAACCGTCAGTTCTGGCGTCCGCCGGAGCGCACGAAGGAATGGGTTGAGTCGTACTGGTATAGGCGTCGTCACGCCGCCGACACGCTTTCGCTCGCGAAAGCCAACCGTTTCTGGCGGGACTACGCGGCGGCGGTCGTGGCGGGGAAGGATGACGCGTTCAGGACGACGTCCGTCATCGACGCCGCAAGTACCCTCACGGACAAGATCGCCGTGCTTGCGCTCACGGACCTCGGCTTCGAGGCGGGGGACGGAAAGGAGATCGTGTTCTCGCGCGGCGGGGTGAAGGACGGCGGCCGCGACGTGGTGCGCGTGGAGCGGCACTTCTTCGACGTAATGGAGAAGAACGAGGATGGGTCGCTGAAGGAGGAGTCTGAAGAATTTGTGCGTGGCAAGGTTTACAGCATTGAGACGATCGCCATGAACCCGACCGCGAAGAGGCGGCGCGTGCGCGTCGTTTCGCAGCTCCCCGAAGGCGCGTTCCCGCTGGAGAGGGGTTTTATGTCCGAGGACCAGTCCATCGTGCTGGAGCCGTACGGCATGGCGCGGATTCCCGACCAGAAGTTCTACTTCCCGCTCGCCGAGGACGGAATCGGCAAGGCCGTGCCCGTCGTCGCCGTGGAGCGCGGCGAGCGTACCGGCGCGAGCGGCGCATTCGCCTGCAACGTCGTCGCGGAGTCGGCGAAACGCGACACGACGAGCTGGCGGTACGTCTCGCAGAAGGCGACGAAGGGAGAGGTGCTGGAGTACCTGAAAACGAAGAACCTCACGAACGTCGATCTCTCGAAGACGGGCTGGCGGTTCATCGACGGGGAGTTTGCGAAGAAGGCGCTGGAGGTCCTCGACGGGCGCGGCGTCTATTGTCAGGGACTGTGGCTTGCGGGGCTCGACTGGAAAGACGCGTTCGACGCCGGAAGGGTGCGCGAGGTCCTGTCGCGGCGCGAGAACAGGAGGCGTCTTGCGCCGAAGCTCGGTCCGGCGTTCAGGTCGTCCCTCGTGGAGATCGTCCCGGAGGTCGACGACGTGTTCGAACACCGCGAGTACTGGCCGGTCATCAACGCGCGCGCCCACGCCAAGGGCGGTGCCGCGACCATTGCGAACAAGACGCTCGCGAAGACGTACAGGGAGTTCCTCGACACGCTTGCCGCGAAGCGGACGCCTGCGGCGGGCGACAGGCTCCTCGCGGCCGTGTACCTCGTGGCGCAGGATCGGATTTCCGAGGCCGAGAAGCAGGTTGCGGCGGTCGATGCCGCCGACGTCGAGACGAAGATGCAGCTCGACTACATGAAGGCGTACCTCGCGTTCTCGCGCGGCGACGCGGCGGGCGGGCGCGCGTTCGCGGAGAAGTGGGCCGACGCGGCGGCGACGCCGCTCTGGCGCGGCCGGTTCCGCGACGTGGTGGCGCAGGCGGACGAAATCGCCGCTGGCGAAGAGGCGTCCTCCGCGCCGGGCGACCAGGCCGCCTCCGCGCCGACGCTCGCGCTGAAGGCCGAGTCGAAGGACGGCGCGGTGGAGGGCGTGATCGTGACGGCGCGCAACCTCGCGTCCTGCACGCTGAAGGCGTATCCCGTGGACGTGGAGATCGGCTTCTCGAAGAATCCGTTCGGCGCGGACCTGGCAGTTTCGGGCGGCGTGCTCGGGATGAAGCCGGCGTGGACCGAGGAGGTGCGGTTCACGGACGGACGCGAGGCGCGCGTCGCGCTGCCGAAGACGCTCCTGCGCACGAACCTCGTGCTCGTGGCGTCCGGTGCGGACGGACGGGCCGAGGACCGCCTCGCGCTGACGTCCGGCGGCCTGGACGTGCAGGTCTCGCGCGAGACACGTCAGCTGCGCGTGAGGGACAGGAAGGGCAAGCCGGTTGCGGGCGCGTACGTGAAGGTGTACGCGAAAGACGCTTCCGGGCATCAGATTCAGTTCCACAAGGACGGCTACACCGACCTGCGCGGCGCGTTCGACTACGCGAGCATCTCGACCGATTCCGACTTCAAGCCCGCCGAGTTCGCGATTCTCGTGCTGCCGAAAGCCCTCGGCGCATCCGTCCAGCGCGTCGCCGCCAACAGATGACAATCCCCGATGTGCTAACCACAAAGCACGAGTCACGAACCACTCATAATTGTGCTATACTATTTGCGTTCCCCAGAAGGAGAAGAGACATGAAGAAAGCGACAATTGAGACGAGCATGGGTTCGATCACGGTCGAACTCGACGACGCGAAGGCGCCGGTCACCGTGAAGAATTTCCTCGACTACGCGAAGAGCGGCCACTACGACGGCACGATCTTCCACCGCGTGATCGACGGGTTCATGATCCAGGGCGGCGGCTTCACGAAGGCGATGGACCAGAAGCCCACGAAGGCCCCCATCAAGAACGAGGCGGCAAACGGCCTCACCAACAAGCGCGGCACGATCGCCATGGCGCGCACGATGGTGGTCGACTCCGCCACGAGCCAGTTCTTCATCAATCTCGTCGACAACGACTTCCTCAACTTCCGCGCGCCCACGCCGCAGCACTACGGCTACGCCGTGTTCGGCAAGGTCACGGACGGCATGGACGTAGTCGACAAGATCGCGAAGGTGAAGACCGGCTTCGCCGGTCCCCACCAGAACGTGCCCGAGGAACCCATCGTCATCAAGAAGGTCCACGTGGCGGCGGAACCGGCCGCGACAAGCGCGGCCGCTCCCGCGAAGTGAACGTACCGGCTGCGACAAGCGCGGCCCTCCCGCTGAAGTGAATAATGTGCCCGAAGAGTTGACTACCGTCGACGGGACGGTGAAGAGCATCGTCTTCCGCAATGACGAGAACGGCTTCACCATCCTGCACGTCACGCTTGCAGACGACGGGCGCTTCCGTCTTGCCCAGCGCGAGGTGACGGTGCTCGGCACCTGCGCGGCGGCATGGGAAGGGGAGGAACTGCACGCCACGGGACAATGGGTGAACGACCCCGTGCGCGGACGCCAGTTCAAGGCGAAGAGCATTTCCTGCATCCCGCCGAAGTCCACCGAGGGCGTCCGCCGCTACCTTGCGAGCGGGCTCATCTACGGCATCGGCCCCGTGCTCGCGAACCGCATCGTGGATAAGTTCGGTGCCGACACGATGGATGTGTTGGAGCATCACTCCGGCCGTCTTCGCGAAATCCCCAAGCTCGGTCCGAAGAAGATCGAGAAGATCCGCGAGGCGTGGCGGGAGGCACGCGGCACGCGCGAGCTGATGATCTTTACGCAGACATACGGCATCTCCGTGGCGCAGACCACCAAGATTTACCGGCGCTACGGTCCCGACTCCATCGCCGTCATTAAGGCCGATCCCTACCGTCTCAGCCGCGACATTTGGGGAATCGGCTTCACGACGGCCGACCGCATCGCGCGGGCGGTGGGCATGCCGCACGACTCGCCCCTGCGCGCGCGCGCCTCGATCGTCCACACGCTCCAGACGGAGGCGGACGAGGCGGGCCACTGCTGGACATCCGAGCCTGACCTGCTCCTCCACGCACAGGAGCTCGTGGGCATCTCCGTGGAGAAACTCGCCGAGGCGCTCGCCGCCGAAGTCGACGCGGGACGCGTCGTGCGCGAGGACGGACGCATCTTCATGAAGGATCTCTTCTTCGCCGAAAACCGCGTGGCGGCGAAGCTGCGTCAGTTGCTCGACGCGCCGCAGTCCTTCGGCGAAATCGACCCCGAGCGGGCCATCAAGTGGTGGGAACAGAAGACCGGCTTCACGCTCGCTCCCGCGCAGCTCAACGCGGTGCGTCTCGCGCTACGGTCGAAGGTGTGCATCGTGACGGGCGGACCCGGCGTGGGCAAGACCACGATCATCCGCGCGCTCGTGGAAATCTACGGCGCGCGCCGCGTGGGCGGCAAGCCCGTGATCAAGGTTCTCCTCTCCGCGCCCACCGGACGCGCCGCGAAGCGCATGACGGAATCGACCGGCGCGCCCGCGGTGACGGTGCACCGCCTCCTCAAGTACAATCCGCAGACGAACGAGTTCACGTACAACGCGGACAATCCCGTGTCCGGCGACGTGTTTGTGTTTGACGAGACGTCGATGGTGGATATCAAGCTCATGGATGACCTCCTCGCGGCGCTGCCCGCGCACGCGACGCTCATCCTCGTGGGCGACACGGACCAGCTCCCCTCCGTCGGTCCCGGCAACGTGCTGCACGACCTCATTGCCTCCGGCGCGATCCCCGCCGCGCGCCTCACGGAGATATTCCGCCAAGACAGCTCCGGCCTCATTGTCCGCAACGCCCACCACGTGAACGCGGGCGAGCCGTTTGAGACGAGTACGGCGGGCGAGAGCGACTTCTACTTCATCCAGCAGGAAGACCCACAGAAGGCGCTCGCCTACGCGCTCGACTTCATGGTCACGCGCATCCCGCGCAAGTTCCGCATGGAGCCGCTGCAGGACGTGCAGGTACTCACGCCCATGCGCAAGAACCTCCTCGGCGCGGAGAACCTCAACGCTGTCGTGCAGGAGCGTCTGAACGGAACGGGTCCGTCTCTCCAGCGCGGCGGCACGGTCTTCCGCGCGGGCGACCGCGTGATGCAGCTGCGGAACAACTACGACAAGGACGTCTACAACGGCGACATCGGCTTCGTGAAGGCGGTCGACGCGGAGAGCCGTTCGCTCGTGGTGCTGTTCGACGGGCGTCCCGTGGAGTACGGACGCGGCGACCTCGACGAACTCGTGCTCGCGTACGCGACGACGATCCACAAGTCGCAGGGAAGCGAGTACCCCGCCGTAATCCTGCTCCTCCACCGCCAGCATTACATGATGCTCGAGCGCAACCTGCTCTACACGGCGATCACGCGCGGAAAGAAGCTCGTCTTGGTGATTGGCTCCGCATGGGCGGTCAAGAAAGCAATTGAAACCAACACCGTGCGCGAGCGTCGCACGACCCTCGCTGAACGACTCAAGCTCTGATTCCCATAACCTCTGGCCGCCGGAATTCCGCAAATGTGATATACTATTCGCCGCTATGAACATTGTCATTCTGTTGGGAGCCCCGGGATCGGGGAAGGGTACGGTGGCGGGTGCGCTCGCCGCCGCGCATGATAACCTCAAGCACGTGTCGAGCGGCGACCTGCTGCGCGGCGCCGTCGCGAAGGGCACGGAGGCCGGCAAGCAGGCCAAGTCGTACATGGAGTCCGGCAACCTCGTGCCCGACGCCCTGATCGCCACGATGATCAAGGACGTGGTGGCTGAGACGACGGGCGACGTGACTATGCTGCTCGACGGTTTCCCGCGTAACCTCGCGCAGGCCGAGATCCTCGCCGAGATGGGCACGCCCGTGAAGAGCGCCGTCTTGATCGACGTGCCGGACGAGATCATCCAGGACCGCATTGCGGGCCGTCGGACGTGTCCGAAGTGCAAGGCCGGCTACCACGTGCGTAATCTGCCCCCGAAGGTCGAGGGCGTGTGCGACGTTTGCGGCGAGAAGCTCGTCGTGCGCAAGGACGACAATCCCGAGACCGTCAAGGACCGTCTTGTCGTGTACCACCAGCAGACCGAGCCGCTTATCGCCTACTACAAGGACAAGGGCCTGCTCCGCACCGTGGATGGCACCACGGGCGTGGAGAACGTCGCCGCCGCGTTCCTCGCCGCGATGTAAGGCCATGAAAGTAGACATCAAGACGAAGGCCCAGATCGACCGCATGCGCGTGGCATGTCGCATGAGCGCCGAAATCCGCGACATCTGCGCGAAGGCGGTCGAGCCGGGCATGAGGACGTCGGAGATCGACGCGATCGTGCGCGGCTACTGTCTTCGCAACAACGTGAAGGCGAGCTTCTTCGGCTACGAGGGCTTCCCCGGCGCCCTGTGCGTGAGCGTGAACGAGGAAGTGATTCACGGCATCCCCGGCGACCGGATGATCTTGCCCGGCGACCTCGTGAAGTGCGACGTGGGCATTCTCACGCAAGGCTACAACGGCGATACGAGCCGCACCGTGATGGTGGGCGTGAGCGACCCCGAGGTGATACGCCTAGTGGAGACAACGAAGAAGTGTCTCGCGGCCGGCATCGCCGCCGCGGGTCCGGGCGTACATCTCGGCGACGTCGGCTACGCCATCCAGAAAGTGGCGGAGGACGCCGGCTTCGGCGTGGTGCGCGACTGGATCGGACACGGCGTGGGCCGCACCGTACACGAGGACCCCGAGGTGCCCAACTACGGCAAGCCCGGCACGAAGCTCGTGCTGAAGCCCGGCATGACGATCGCCATCGAGCCGATGATCACGCTCACGAAGAAAGGCGCGAAGACGTATGTCGACCGCGACAACGGCTGGACCGTGATCACGGGCGACCACTGCATGGCCGCGCATTGGGAGCATACCGTGGCCATCACCGACGACGGCTGCGAGGTCCTCACGCTCCCGGCCGACTACCCCTAACGCACTTTCCCCGGCGGATGGACCCGAAGGCGCCAAAGGTCGAACGGTGACTGATTGTCCGTCCGTCGGGGATTTCCATTGAGAGGAATTGTCGTTGTGTGCAAGTTGTGGCTGGCGCCGTTACGCGGTGTGACGATCCGCGCGTTCCGCGAGGTATTCGCGGAGGCGATCCGTGAGGCCGGGTTCGTGGGTGCGTTCGCGCCGTTCATCCCTGCCAACCCCGGCATCCGCGTGTGCGACCGCCTTCTTGCCGACCTTAAGCCTTTCCCGCGCGATGTACAGTCCACGCTGTCGCTCGTCCCGCAGGTCATCACGAAGCATCCCGACGCGATGCGCACGCTTCTGCGCGCGTTCCGCGAACGGGGTTTCGACCGCGCAGACCTCAACGCGGGGTGTCCGTTCCCGATGATCGTGCGGCGCGGACGCGGCTCTGGTCTCCTGCGCACGCCGGACTTGCTCGAGGCGCTGCTCGCGGCGGGGTGCGAGGAGATGGGGCCGGGAAAGTTCTCGCTTAAGGTGCGCCTCGGGGTGGAGTCGCCGGATGATCTTCGCGCGCTTCTGCCGCGTATCAACCGCTATCCGCTCGCCGCGCTTACGGTACACGCGCGCACGGCGCGGCAGATGTACGATGGCGAAGTGGACCGAGCGCGCTTCGCCGAAATTCTCGCAGAATCTGCCAATCCCGTGATCTACAACGGAGACGCGGAGCTGGACCGTCTGGGTGATTTGCCTGACGGCGTGGCTGGCGTGATGGTGGGGCGTGCGTTCGTGCGGGCGCTTGGCGCGCGCGCCGACGCGGACGCCCTGCTGCGCGCGTACGTCGCGAGGTCCCGGGAGGAACTGTGCGGCGACGTGCCGGTGCTTGGACGGATGAAGGAACTTGTCTCCTACTGGTGCGCCGTGCCGCGTTGGCGTCGTCTCTGGTCCGTGGTTAAGCTCTGCCGCACGGTTGACGAGTTGCTTTCGCTGGTGAACTAACATGCGGCACACGCATGTGAAATATGGTATACTGTGCCGCGTGAAGAAAGAAGATAGACTGAAGCTGTTTCTGGCGAGCGGGTTTTTCCTCGGTCTCGCCCCCATCGTGCCGGGCTCGTTCGGCGCGCTCACCGGGCTTGCGTGGCACCTTGCCGCAGTGTTTGCCGGGTGTGGCGACGAAGCCGTGCGGGCGTGGTGTTTTCTCGGCGCGTTGCTTTTTTCCGCAATTCACTATTGGCTTACGCCGTGGGCGCAGCGGCGGTGGAACAACCCCGATCCGCGGCACTTCGTGCTGGACGAGGTCGTGGGCTACCTCTGCGTGCCGCTGTTCTGGGTCCTGCCCGACCGTCCGGCCTTTCCTGTATGGCAGCTCGCGATAGCGGGATTTGCGGTGTTCCGAATCCTTGATGCGATCAAGCTGCCGATTGCACGTTACATCGACCGCAACATCCACACGGCGTCGGGCGTCCTGTTCGACGACGTGGTCTCGGCCGCCTACACGGCTGCGCTGATGACGGGGGTGGCGTGGTGCTGCTGAAATCCGACGCGGAGAAAAAGAAATGAGAAGAATAGGAATCACCTTGCTGTTGCTGTCGGCCTACGCGGCCGGCGGCGTCACGTTCCGTCGCCCGCTGGAGCGCGTGGCCTCGATGGATCCCATCCACACGTCCGCCGTGTACGATTCCCGCGCGGCCGCGCTCGTTTACGAGCCGCTGCTGGAGGTCGACTACGAGGCGCGCCCATACCGTCTCAGGGCGGGTGCGTGCGACCTTCCCGTGATGAGCGCGGACCGTCTCGTGTACACCTATCGTCTGCGCGACGGCGTGCGCTTCCAGGACGACCCCTGCTTTCCCGACGGGAAGGGCCGGTTGGCGACTGCGGAGGACGTGGTGTATTCGCTCAATCGCCTGCGCGACCCCGCGAATGCGTCGAGCGGCATGTGGACGATGGACTACGTCGACAAAATCGAGGCCACCGACGCGCGGACCGTTGCCATCACGCTGAAGAAGCCGTTCCACGTGTTCCCATGGCTTACCGCGCTGTCGTACTCCGCGGTGGTGGCGCACGAGGCGGTGGAGAAGTACGGCACGTCGTTCGGGCAGCACGCGGTGGGGACCGGTCCGTACCGCCTCACGGAGTGGTGGCGCAACTACCGCATGATCTTCACGCGCGACGCCTCCTGGCGCAGGTGGCCGGAGATCAAGAACCCAGCGCCGTTCGACAAGATCGAGTATGTCGTAGTGGGCGACAACTCCACCCAGTGGCTGATGTTCCTCGGCAAGGAAGTGGACTGCCTCGGCGGCGTGGACCGCAACAACTGGGACGCCGTTGTGGACAAGGACGGGAAGCTCATGCCGTCGCTGTCCGCCAAGGGCGTGCGTCTCCTCTCCGCGCCAACGCTCCAGGTGGGGTACGTGGGCGTGAACATGGACGATCCGCTGCTCGGCAAGAACAAGAAACTCCGCCAGGCGCTCAACTGCGCGTTCGACGCACCGGCCTGGAAGCGGTTCTTCAACGACCGCGTGGACCCGGCGGACGGTCCGGTGCCGCCGGGCGTGGACGGGCGGATCGAAGAACCGTTCGAGTATGCGTTCAACTTGGAGAAGGCGAAAAAGCTGCTGGAAGAGGCGGGATTCCCGGACGGCAAGGATCCGAGTACGGGCAAGCGGCTCGTACTCCCGATTTCGCTGGGGCGGGCCGACCAGGGCGCGCGCGAGGAGGTGGAGCTGCTGCAGGGCTTCTACGACCGCGTGGGCATCAAGCTTGAGCCGCAGTTCATGACGTGGGCGGCGTACCTCAAGGCCGTCTCGGACGGACATGCGACGCTCTTCATGCTCGGCTGGGTGGGCGACTATCCGGACGCGGAGAACTTCCTCCAGCTCTTCCACTCGAAGAACTGCTCGCCAGGCGCGAACCACGGCAACTACAGAAATCCGGAATTCGACAAATGCTACGACGAGGCGATGTCTGCCGCCACGCCCGAGGCGCGCCATGCGGCGTGGAAGCGCGCGCAGGAGATCGTGCGCGAGGACTGTCCGTGGATATTCCTCTCCTTCCAGAAGGGGTACTCGATTCTCTGGGACCACGTGGGCAACTTCCGCCTCACGGACTTCCCCTACGGCACGGAAAAGTACTTAAGTTACGGAAAGTGATTACCCTTGCAACTCGATGGGGAATATGAGACAATATCGCCAAAGCACGCGCTGGGGCTCCTAGGCGTGCCTTAACGTGAAAACCAAAACGACGGTAGACTCAATGCTGGAGGAAACAAAGGAGCGCGTCTGCGCAGCCAACCTCGCGCTTGCTCGTGAGGGTCTCGCCATACTCACCTGGGGCAATGCGAGTGAAATAGACCGCGAACGCGGGCTCGTGGTGATCAAGCCGAGCGGCGTTCCGTATGACGGCATGAAGCCCTCCGACATGGTGGTGGTGGACCTCGACGGCAAGGTGGTGGAAGGGAACTACCGCCCTTCGAGCGATACGCCCACGCACCTTGTCCTCTACAAGGCGTTCCCTTCCATAGGGGGCGTCGTCCACACCCACTCGGCCTACGCAACGGCGTGGGCGCAGGCGGGGCGGTCGATTCCCAACATCGGCACCACGCACGCGGACACCTTCCACGACGACGTGCCGGTTACGGGGGAAATTCCGTCCGACCGCATCCGCGATGCCTACGAGGAGGCGACGGGAGACGCCGTAGTGGAGACGATCCACCGTCTCGGCATCGACCCCGTTGCCACGCCGGGCGCGCTCGTGGCGCACCATGGTCCGTTCACCTGGGGCCGTGACGCAGCCGACGCCGTGGAGCACGCGGTGATCCTGGAGGAGGTCGCGAAGATCGCCTTGCTTTCCGTGGCGCTCAATCCCGCCATCCAGATGAACCGAGACCTTATTGAAAAACACTATTCCCGCAAGCATGGCCCGAAAGCCTACTACGGGCAGAAAGGAAACAGCAAATGACAGAAGCACAGGCAAAGACATTCAAACGCGCGCAGTGGAAGTTCATCATCTACAGCATGATCGTCTACATGTTCTTCTACGTGACGCGCAAGAACCTCTCGATGGCGCAGCCGGGAATGCTGGACGAGGGCGTGATCACCAAGGAGGCCCTCGGAGTGATTCTCACCGTACACGGCGTGCTGTACGGAATCAGCCGGTTCGCGAACGGTTTCTGGGCGGACAAGCTCAACGGCCGCATCTTCATGGCGATCGGACTTGCGCTCTCGGCGCTGATGAACTTCCTGTTCGGCTGCACGTCGCTGACGATCCTCTTCGCGGTGTTCTGGGTGATCAACGGCTGGACGCTCGGCATGGGCTTCCCGGCGTGCGCGAAAATGCTCACGCACTGGATACACCCGAAGGAGCTCGCCACGAAGATGTCCATCTGGAACACGTCCCACTCCTTCGGCTCGGCGCTCGCGCTCGGCATCTGCTCGCTGCTCTTCGCGGTGGGCATGAACTGGCGCTGGTGCTTCTACGTGCCGGCGGCGCTGGCGGGCCTCGCGGCCGTGTTCTGCTTCTTCTCCGTAAAGGACGGTCCCCACGAGGAGGGGCTGCCTGAACTAGATCTCTCCGACGTGCGCGGAAAGGCAGATGCGGCGGAGAAGCGTCAGGTGACGGACGCCGACCGGCGCAGGCTCGTCTTCCGCAACCGGGTGATCTGGCTCTGCGCGCTCGCGAACTTCTTCGTGTACGTCGTGCGCTTCGGGTTCCTCGACTGGGGTCCCACCTTCCTGAAGGAATACAAGGGCATTCCCGTGTCGAAGGGTGGCATGATGATCATCGCCTTCGAGCTGGCCGCCGTCGTGGGCACGATTTTCGCGGGGTGGATCACGGACAAACTGTTCGCCGGACGCGGCGTGCGGACGTGCGTGTTCTGCATGTTCTTCGCGGGACTGTGCGCTCTCGGGTTCTGGTATCTGCCAGCCGGGGCTGCGATCTGGCAGGCGACGCTTCTCCTGATGGGGACGGGCTTCTTCATCTACGGCCCGCAGGCGCTGATCGGCATCGTGGCGGCGCAGCAGGCCACGAACGACGCGGCGGCGATGGCGAACGGCTTCATGGGCATCATGGGCTATGCCGCCACGACGGTATCCGGCATCGGCATTGCGCTCATCAGCAAGCACTTCGGCTGGAACGCCGCATTGCTCTCCATCGGCGGATTCGCCCTCATCGGCATGGTGTTCTTCCTATTCGCGTGGAACGCACAGGCAACGGGTTACAGGAAAGCGGCTGCGTGACGGTGCAATTTTTTCGCGGTTACCCGCAGTGGAAAATGCTATAATACCCACCATGAAAACATCACTTTTTCTTTTGGCAAGCGCACTGACGTTATGTGCGTCGGGGGCGTGGTACTGGCCGTTCGGAGCTGACAGGGACAGCACCAACGCGCCGCCGCGCCTGCACCGTCTGCTCGAGCCGGCGAACGACTTCATCGAACTTGCCCAGGACGCATCCTTGGAAGGCGACACTGCAAAGGCGCTGGAGAACTACCGCTTCGCGCTTGAGGAGCTCGACCGCGTGGAGACGGAGTACCCGGACCGCGCAGCCAGCGCCGAGTTCGCCCCGCTTCGTCTGCGGCGTGCAGCCTGTACCGCGGCCATCGACGCCATCCGCTTCGCGCAGGTCAACGAGAACATGCGCCCCGTGTCCGTCACCGACACTATCGAACTGGAGAAGCGGTGGGAAAAGGAGCAGGGGCTCGCGGACGAAGAGGAAGATAAGAAAAAAACGGAACCGTCCAAAAAGGACGATGATGCCAAACCGAAGGATGAGGCGAAGAAGGAGCCGCCTCCGCCGAAGGAAGATGTGAAACAACTTACACCTCCGCCGAAAGAAGAAACGAAGGAAGAGGATAAGAAAGCGGCTCCTTCACCGAAAGAAGAGAAGAAGGTTGATGACGAGCAGCAAAGCGGGCCTCCGAAAGTCCTACCTAAGGACTGGGAAGGGCGCATAGTGCAGGCGATGGAGTATCTTCGGACGCAGGACTACGCGGCTGCAGACGTTCTTCTGGAGTCGTTGCAGAAGGAGCGCCCGAAAGACCTTAATGTATTGCTGCTGCGTGCGGGGGCGCAGACGGGCACGCAGAACTATTATGCGGCGCAGCGGACGCTCGAGCGGGCAATGCGCGCACATCCGAGGTCGTATCTGCCGTACTACAATCTCGCTAACCTCCTTATCATGCAGGGAGGCGACCTTGAGTCGGCGCGGGAGTACTACGAGCTCGGCCGAACGGTTGGCGGGCCCGTCAACAAGGCACTTGAGGCGCGACTGAAAGGAGTTGGAAAATGAGGTTTCTTCTAGCGTGTGCTTGCGCGGCGTCCATCGTGGCTGCGGCGCAGGACGCAACTGTTCTCGACGAGATATCCCGTGCGGGGAAGGAGCCGCCGAAGCTGACACGCGCGGCATCGGCTCCGGCGGTGCTGGCCGCGTGCCGCGAGATGCTGCCGTACCGTCCGATAGAGCTGAAAGGCGCGCTTATCCTGCGCAACCGCAAGGGAATCGTCCAGAAGGAGTGCGACTACAGGCTCGTCATGCGGCGGAGCGCGGAGGCGACGCAGCTGTCGGTTTCCCTGTTCGCGCGGCACGAGACAAACGAATTGGCTTCCGTGACGATTTCGCGTCGTGGCGACGCGCGGCCGACGATCCAGCTCGTGTCCAACGGGACGGACCAGTCCATAGGGTCGCCGTTAGATCGCGTGATGGACACCGACGTGACTTGGCTCGACCTGACCTTCGACTTCCTCTGGTGGACGGATGCCCAGTACGAGACGGAACGCGAGGGCGAGACGGTCCACGGGCAGACGTGCATGGTGATCCTCGTGCGTCCGCCTACGAAGATCGAGGGACTCGAGGCCGTGCGGCTGTGGGCTGACAAGAAGACGGGCTGCCTCATGCAGGCCGAGCAGCTGGGCGAGGGCATGAAGCCCCTGCGTCGGCTCTGGGGTACGCGCGTGAAGAAGTTCGGCGAGCGCTGGATGGTTTCCGTGCTTGAAGTGGAGACGTTAGGGTCACGCCACCGCACGAAGATCACGGTGGAATCGCTTCAAGAACTGTGAATATTGTTCACAAATGTTCAATGCCATCATTGTTCACAAATCACAAATATAAATGAGGCTTGTCATATTGACATTGATATTTGTGAACAATTGTGACAATTGAGATTTGTGAACAATGATAGAGCCTATGGTTTTGGCCTTTATATTGATTCTGCTTGTCTTGTTCGTACTCTCTGCGTTTTTTTCTTCCGCCGAGACAGTTCTTTTCTCGCTGACGCCTCGCCAGCTCCAGACCATTGAGAGGGCAAAGCCCTCGGTCGCACGCCGGATTGCCGGCTGGCAGAAGGAACCGGCTCTCATACTCTCGACCATCCTTGCCGGCAACACGCTCGTCAACTTCGCCATAGCCTCGCTCGGATACATGCTGATGCTGCGGTTCGTGGAGACGGGGACAGAGGCGGTTTCGGTGGCAACGTTTACGTTCCTCCTGCTGGTGTTCGGCGAGATCATGCCGAAGCAGTACGCGATGCGCCATGCGGAGCGGATGGCGGCGTTCTGCGTGCGTCTGCTGCTGTTTTGGCGGATCGTGCTCAAGCCGTTCTCCGCGCTGATGGTGGCGGGGTCGCGCGTGTTCGGCGATCTCCTCACGCGGGAGCGCCGCGCGCTTTCAGACGACGAGCTGCGGACCGTGGTGGAGTCTGCCGCGGCTACAGGCGAACTTGACCGCGAGGAGGCGTCGATGGTGGAGGGCATAATGCGCCTTCCGGACCTCTACGCTCTCAACGAGATGACGCCGCGCGTGCGGCTTAAAGGCGTTGAGGCTACTTTGCCGGACGCCGATAAGGTGCGACTTGCGGAGGAATTGGATTATCCGTTTCTGCCGGTCTACAGAAACGATATGGACCACATCGAGGGTTTTCTCGACACGGAACGGCTGATGTCGGACCCGGCGCGGAACGTTGCGGCGGCTATTGACGAGCCCCTGCGCGTCTCGGAGCATCAGGGGCTCGACGATCTGCTCGTCCTCTTCATGCAGACTGGCCGACGCATCGCCCTCGTGGAGGACCGCTGGGGTGGTACGGCAGGGATCATAACGCGCGGCGACATTCTCGAGCTCATCGTTAAGCCCGTGATTGACGACGAGGAGGATGACGACTGATGGTCAAGGTCACCATCCCCATCGTGCTCATGGCCATTTCCTTGGCAGTGGCGGCGTTCTGTGCCGGCGTTGAGACGGGATTCCTCTCTGTGTCGCGCGTGCGACTACTCTCACTCGTGCGCCAATCCGCTCCGCGCGCGAAGCGTCTGGCACGGATACTGGGCGACATGTCGCGCGTTCTTACGACGCTCCTTGTGGGCAACAACCTCGCTGCCGTCCTCTTCTCCACCGCTACGGCGGCACTCGGCGCGCGGCTGTTCGCAAATGCGCCGATCATGCGATCGGCTTGGTCGCTCGCGGCCGCAGTACTTATGCTGTTCATGGGCGAATACCTGCCAAAGCTGATCTTCGCCTCGCGCCCGCTCCGCCGTTCGCTGTGGGCCTCCGGCCCGTACCGCTGGCTGGCGTTTGTACTGGCTATTCCGGTGGCGGCGTTTTCGGCGCTTGTGCGCTTCGTGTTCCGCGTTCGCCAGCCGCGTTCGCTCAAGCTGGGCGTGTCACGCGACGGTCTGCGGATGCTGGTGGCCGACCGCAACGACGCGACGCGCCTCACGCAGTTCGAGAGGCGTCTGATCGAACAGGTGCTTATGCTCCAGGCGACGTTCGCGAAAGACCTCATGCATCCGGCCACCGCGAAGGACTTGGCCGAGATGAAGGAGTACCGTCGGCCCGGAAAAGTCGGGCATTTCTGTATTCCGTCGATGACGCGCGGGGACGACATCCTGCCACTCATGAGGCGAAACCGCAGCCCGGTGGCGGTCGTATGCGACGAGGCGACCGGCGCCGAACTTGGGGTGGTCACTGAAGAAGATGTACTTCTTGCCTTGACCGGAACCCTCAAAGAAGGGTAAAATATACGCGCACATCTTAAAGGAGAAAGCAATGGATACAAAACTAGAAACGGAAAACTCCGCGGCAGAGACGCCTGCGGCCGAGAAACCTGCGGCCAAGCCGCCGAAGAAGAAGTCGCTGATGCGGCGGATTATCAAAGGTCTGTTGTGGACCATTGGTGGTTTGCTCATTTTCGTCATACTGGCGCTTCTGACGCTGCCGCTATGGATCAACCCCGTCGGTACGTCGCTCGCGGGCATGATCGTGCCGGGCTACACGGACACGGCGTTCAACATCGAGCGTCTAAACCTGAATCCGTACACGGGCAAGCTGCTCGTTTCCGGCGTCAGGCTCGCAAACCCCGAGGGGTATGCCGAGAAAGATGCCTTCGCGCTGGGATCGCTCAGCGTGGACCTGGATGTCTCGTCGCTGATGTCGAAGGAGATCCACGTGCGCGACATCACGATTGACGCACCGTACGCGAGCTACGTGTTTGACGCGGCGGGTTCCAACAACTTCGACCGCATTCTCGCGGCGGTCAACAAGAAACTTGGGTCGAAGGAGAAGAAGGAAAAAGAGCCGAGCGAGACGAAGGTGGTCATCGACAAGGTAACGATCAAGAACGTGAAGGCCGCTGTCAACACTGGGCGGTTCGAGCTGACATCGCTGGTTGTGACGGACTTCGGCAAATCGACGGCCGCCACGATTAAGTTGGAGGGTGCGAAGCTTGTCAACCCCGAGGGCTTCCCCGAACCTGACGCCTTCAGCCTTAAATCGCTCAGTATCGGGATGGAGACGGCCGACCTGTCGAAGAAGCCGGTGGTGTTCCACGACATTATCGTTGACACCACTTACGCCGGACTTGTATACAACGACGCGGGCGAGGGCAACTTCGACGTGATACTCAAGCCGATCAAGGGCGACGGGAAGGACGAGAAGAAGGAAGTCGCATCCGACGAGAAAAAGGACAAGGAGAAGGAAGCGAAGGACGACACCCCGCGCGTGCAGATCGACAAGCTCGACATCACCGGCACGAAGCTCCAGTGGCGCAAGGTGACGCTGCCCATTCCGTTGCCTACCTTTACGGACATCGGCAAGACGACTGAGAAAGGCGCGACGCTCAAGGAAGTTGCCGATCAGGTGATGTCGAAGGCAAAGGACGCGATGACAGGATTTGGGGATCTGGCAGGAGCATTTGGCAGCGGCGTGACAAACGTTCTCGGAAATGCGGGAGGGCTAGTGAGCGGTGGGGTCTCCAATGTGTTGGGCGGCGCGTCCAACGTGCTTGGAGGCGCGACCAGCGCGATTAGCGGCGGTACGTCCAACGTGCTTAGCAACGCAAAAGGACTTATAGGTAACGTGCTTCCAGGCGGCGAGAATAAGGAAAAGAAGGAGGACGACGCGCCGGGTGTGGCCGACAAGGCCGTAGAGGGCGCGAAGAACGCCGGCAAGGCTATCGGCGAGGGGGCGGTGAATGCCGGTAAGGCAATCGGAGAAGGCGCAAAGAACCTCGGTGAGGGTGCGCTCAAGACCCTGGGAATCGGCAAGTAGCCGGTTGGGACGATGGGAGGCTCGATCCATCTGGTCGGCATCGGCGGCGTCGGGATGAGCGCGCTTGCGCAGGCTTATCTCGACGCCGGGTACGCCGTTTCGGGTGCAGACCGCTCTCTGCGCTCGGACGGGCGTCGCACGCCCGTCTTGGAGGCGCTGGCCACCGAAGGGGTTCACCTATTCCCCGATGATGGATCTGGCGTTGGAGTCGGCACGAATCGCCTTGTGGTCTCCACGGCCATCGAGGACACGAACCCCGACCTCGTAGCTGCGCGTGCGCTCGGCACCCCCGTAGTTCACCGCGCGGCGGCACTTTCCGAACTGCTATCCGCTCGTAAGCTAGTGGCCGTGGCAGGCACGTGCGGCAAGTCCACCGTTACTGCCATTCTTGGGCATGTCCTTGTCGAATGTGGGTTCGATCCGCTCGTCGTCAACGGCGCGCAGGTCGTTGGCTGGGATGCAAACGGCACGCGAGTGGGTTCCGTGCGGAATGGCGCTGGCGAGTACGCCGTGGCAGAGGTCGATGAAAGCGACAAGTCGCTTACCGCGTTCCATCCGTACGCCGCGATTGTCACAAACGCCTCCGCTGACCACTACTCGAAGGAGGAGATGGACTCCGTCTTCGATGCGTTCATCCGCGACATCCCCGGGCCCGTCATCGACGGTCGTGTTACTGACGGTGCGCCGGCGGAGGCCGTTGAGAAACTTCCGATGCCTGGCGCGCACAACCGCGCGAACGCGCGACTAGCGCTCGCTATGGCGATTGCGCTCGGGGCGGATCCCGCGAAGGCATCTGCCGCGCTTGCAACGTTTCCCGGCGTGGAGCGTCGCCTCCAGCGCGTTGGATCGGTCTTTTGTGGAGGCCGGGAGGTCGCCGTCTACGATGACTACGCCCACAATCCGGAGAAGCTTCATGCGATGTGGACCACGCTCGCGGAAGCGTATCCGCGCGGAGTTGCGGCGGTGTGGCGTCCGCACGGATACGGTCCTCTGCGGAAGATGCTCGAATCGCTTGCAGCGGCGTTTCGCAGCGTGATGCGTCCGCAGGACGCGCTCGTGCTGCTGCCCGTATATGACGCGGGCGGCACTGCGGACCGCAGCGTCAACTCCGACGCCCTCGTGGCGCTCCTGGAAGACGCGCCAGGTACCGTGAAGCTTGTTTCCGACTTAGAGGAGGCGGAGAAATATCTCCGCGCGCGCGCTGACGCCTTCGGCGCAATCGTTACGGCTGGCGCGCGCGATCCGGGGTTGCCCGTGCTCGCGCGCCGTCTCGCCGGAAAGGAAAGATAATGAAGAGGATGAAATTCAGTTGCGCTGTGGCTGTCGCCGCGCTGTTCGCATGCGCACCGCTGGTGTCCGCCGCAGCCCCTGACGCGAAGAAGGATGGCAGGCCCGCGAAGGTGCCGGAGGCGAAGCCTGCAAAGGCCCCTGAGGCTCCGGCGCGTGAGAAGCCGTCCGAGGCGGCCGTAGCGAAGGCACTGAAGGCGAAGAAGCCGATGTACACGAAGTTCGCCGATGCGAAGGAGGCTGCGTGGAACTGCCAGCAGCCGCTTTTGGTCGCTCTTCTTGCGGGCGATGAAGAGAACTCTAAGAAACTGGAGGCAAAGGCGCTGAGGCATAAGGCGTTCATCAAGGACTTTGCACCTCCGAACTGCGTTGTGCTAGTGTGGAGACTCAAGTCGAGCAAGCCCGAAGTGCCGCAGACACGTGGCAGGCGCAGGGGACCGCCGCCGAAGCCGACGGCCATAGAGACGCGTTCGCTGAAACCGCAGGAGACGGAATTCCTCTTGAAATTCGCCGTGTCGGCGCAAGCCATCGCGAAGAGGAGGGGCGGCGCTGCGCCGAAGTTCTCCGATATTGCCTGCTATCCCACTGTGCTGTGCTTAGATCCTGAATGCAGGAAACTCTATTTCCGAGATCCCAAGTATGACACATCCTTCAACAATCCAAACGCTTCATTCGGCGTCTGGTTCTCGGAACTGGTAGACATGTTCCGCGGCAAGACGGGGCGCGAGCCCGTCATCACGCCGGCTATACAGAAGATCGTAGACAACCCCACCGAGCCTAAAAAGTGGAAGTAAACGTGACATCCGGGCCAGAGCGCCTCGTCTACCCGGCCTGCCGTCTCGTGCGCGGGTCCCAGGCGTCCCTTGACGCCGCGCTCGCGCGTTTTAGCGCGCAGCCGGTCGACGAGGTTCGTCTCGCACCGCAGAACTGGCGTGGCTGGCCCGCGAAGCGCACCACGCTTGCCTCCGAGGAGAGCGTAGTGGGCGTGGGCACGTTTCGTGGACGCGAACGCCGCACGATCACGTTCGCGCCGTCAACGCGTCCCGGCTGGTGGATTCGCCGCACGGACCAGCCGGAGCAGCTGGACACGGGTGTGGACATCGCGAACCTCTGGACGTCTGCGCGCAACCTGGTGCTGCGCTCGGGCTCTCCCCACAACTACCTGCGCATGGTCGAGCACATCGTGGCGCTCCGAGCCGGACTCGGCCTCGACAACGTCGTGCTCAAGACGAACTCAGGCGATCCGCCCCTCTTCGACGAGTCGTCCCTTCCGCTCGTCGAGGCCGTGGAGAAGGCGGGCATCGTGGAGACGGACGAGGACGCCACTTACGTGACCGTGAAGGAGCCTGTCGCATTCTGCGGCACGCGCGGCGATTTTCTCCTTTTCCTGCCCGACGACGGCGCGCGCCGTCTCCGTCTCGACGTGGCCATCAACTGGAACACTATCATAGGCGACCAGCGCGTCATCTTCGACGTGACGCACGAGACGTTCCGTTACGCTTCCTACGCGCGCACTAACGCGACGCATCGCCAATACCTGCTTGCGAAGACAGTCGGACTCCTCTTCGCCGACACGCGAAACCTCGGTTACGACAAGAAGAACATCCTCATTCACGGCCCCGGACGCTGGTACGGTGAGCCGCGTTTCCCGCTGCAGGGAACCGATAAGTACCTTGAGCCCGTCTGGCACCGTGCCGCGCTCGACCTGCTCGCCGCCCTCGCGCTCACCGGCCCCGACCGCTTCGTGGGCACGGTCGTGAGCTACCGTGCCGGGCACACGCAGGACTGCGACGCCGTCCGTGCCCTCTACCGCAACGACCTGCTCGCACAGGCATAAATGACCTCTAGGCGGATTACGCCATGTCAGACCTTTCGGACGAAATACACTTCTTCATGCGCTCGCTGGAGCTAATAGCAGCCTTCGCAGGCGCCATATCCGGCGTGCGGCTTGCGAGCGTCAAGCGCTTTGACTGGTTCGGCGCGAACGTGATCGGCTTCATAACCGCAGCCGGCGGCGGAACGCTGCGCGATATCCTGCTACGTGTCGAGCCTTTCTGGATGACCGATCCCTCATACCTGCTCGTGACGGCGCTCGCCGTGGTCTCAATCTGGCTGTTCAGCCGGCGCTTCATCAGCGGGCAGATCACATGGTTCGCCTTCGACACTATCTCGATTTCACTTTTCATGATGATCGGCCTGCAAAAGGCGATAACGTGCGGCTACGCGCCGTGGTGCGCCATCGTGCTCGGCGTCGTGACGGCGGTGTTCGGCGGCATCCTGCGCGACATCTTCATCAACGAGGTCCCGCTGATTTTCCGCAAGGAGCTCTACGCCCTCGCATGCGCAGCCGGCGGCATCCTATATTTTCTCCTGCCATTCGTCGGCGTGGAGAGCGTCTATGTGCGCAACATTTCAGGTATGGCGCTCATCTTCGTGATTCGCGCGCTCGCGATCAAGTACCATCTCGGCGTACCCGTCCTTACTGGCCACGGCGCCACGTTCCACCACAGCAAGAAGAAAACGAGAACTCGGCTAGCTCAATAAGAGAATCTTGAAACAAAAATCAAAGAAAGAAGAGGCATGTCCATGAAAGTAAACAGAAGATCGTTCATACAGACGGCGTTTGCGGCGGGGGCGTATTCCTGCTTCGCGGGACGCCGCACGTTCAAGTCCGGCGACAAGGTGCGCCTCGCATGCGTGGGCATCGGCCAGCAGGCGTGGGGCGACATCAGGAGCTTCGCCGGCACGAAGCTCGTCGAGATCGCCGCGCTGTGCGACACGGATCTCGAGGGCAAGCAGTGCGTCGCGGCGTTGAAGCGCTATCCCAACGTGCCGCGCTTCACCGACTTCAGGAAGATGCTGGACGCGATGGACGGCAAGATCGACGCGGTCGCCGTCATGACGCCCGACTTCTCCCACTTCCCCGCGCTGATGGCCGCGATGAAGCGCGGGCTTCCCGTGTTCTCCGAGAAGCCGCTCGCCCACACGTTCGAGGAGTGCGAGCTGCTGATGAAGGCCGCCGCGAAGTATGGCGTCGCCACGCAGATGGGCAACCAGGGGCACAGCGGGGCGAACTACTGGCAGTTCAAGCACTACGTCGAGACGGGCGTCATCGACGTCTCGCAGCTGAAGCACCTCACGGCGCACATGAACAACCCGCGCCGCTGGCACAAGTGGAACGGCAAGGTCTCCGCGTTCCCGACCGGCGAGAAGATGCCGAAGGGGATTGACTGGGACACCTGGCTCGGCACCGCGACGTACCACGAATACTCGAAGGACTACGTGCAGGGCGAGTGGCGCAGCTGGTACGACTTCGGCAACGGCGCGCTCGGCGACTGGGGCGCGCACACGATGGACACGATGCACCGCTTCTTCGACCTGGGCCTGCCGACGGAAGTCTCGATCCGCGACGTCAAGGGCTGGAACCCGTTCGTGTTCCCGATGCAGGACACGCTCACGTTCAAGTTCGCGGCGAAGGGGAAGCGTCCCGCAATCGAGCTCGACTGGTACGAGGGTACCGGCAACAAGCCGACGTTGCCGAAGGGATACCGTCCGCAGGGCTGGAACCCCGACATCCCCGCCGCGAAAGGCTCGACGGCGGCCGACGCGGCGAAGCGGCTCGTCCCCGGCAAGTTCTTCGAGATGAAGGACGGGACGGTCTGGCAGGGCGCGTCGCACGGGTCGCCGATCCTGATGTGCGACACGGACGGCAAGGTGCCGAAGTACCCGAAGCCGGGATCGAACCACTACAAGAACTTCCTCCTCGCGGTCATGGGCAAGGAGCAGACGCGCTCTCCCTTCTCCGTCACGGGGCCGCTCTCGGAGGTGTTCTGCCTCGGTTGTATCGCCCAGCGCCTCAACCGCGGATTCAAGTTCGATCCGGCGACGAAGCAGATTGTCGGCGACGACGAGGCCAACGCGCTCCTGAAGGGCTCGAAAGGCACCCCGCGCAAGGGCTGGGAAGAGTTCTATAGGGTGTAGTGCATACACCTAACGAAGGATAGTAATGAAACCCGAGAAGATTACCATGCAGGACGGGCACCTGGTTGTGCCCGAAAATCCCATTATCCCATTCATCGAGGGCGACGGCACCGGGCCCGACATCACGCGCGCGGCGATGACCGTGTGGAACGCGGCCGTGAAGGCGGCCTACGGCGACGCGCGCAAGATCGAGTGGAAGGAAGTGTATGCCGGCGAGAAGGCGAACGCCGTGTTCGGTCCGAATACATGGCTTCCTCAGGAAACGCTCGATGCCTGCCGCGAGTATCTTGTCTCGATCAAGGGCCCGCTCACTACCCCCGTCGGCGGCGGCATCCGCTCGATCAACGTGGCGATGCGTCAGCAGCTTGACCTCTACGTGTGTCTGCGCCCCGTCAGGTGGTTCAAAGGCGTTCCCTCGCCCGTGAAGCACCCCGAACTCACCGACATGGTAATCTTCCGCGAGAACACCGAGGATATCTACGCCGGCATCGAGTGGATGAACGGCACGCCCGAAGTGGAGAAGGTGAAGAAGTTCCTCATCGAAGAGATGGGCGTGAAGAAGATTCGCTTCCCCGAAACGGCGTCGATCGGCATCAAGCCCGTGTCCGTGGAGGGTACGGAGCGCCTCGTGAAGGCCGCGCTCGACTACGCGATCGCGAACGACCGGAAATCCGTCACGCTCGTCCACAAGGGCAACATCCAGAAGTTCACCGAGGGCGCGTTCCGCGACTGGGGCTACGCCCTCGCGAAGCGCGACTACGGCGCGACGTTGATTGACAAGGGACCGTGGTGCGAGTTCAAGAACCCGAAGACCGGCCGCACGATTACGGTGAAGGACTGCATCTGCGACGCGTTCCTCCAGCAGATCCTCACGCGCCCCGCC
>CACZAK010000029.1 GCA_902779075.1 uncultured bacterium
GCCGGGCACGTCCGACACGACGGCGAACTTGCGCACTTTCAGCGCCTTGGCGAGCGCCGCGGCGGCGCTGTCGGCGTTGACGTTGTAAAGGTGTCCGTCCCGGCCGGTGCCGAGGGGCGTCACGACGGGGACGATCCCCGCGTCGAGCATCTCGCGCACGGCGCGCGTATCGACGGCCACGGGCTCGCCCACGTAGCCGCGGTCCGGCGACGTGATCTTCTCGGCCGTGAACATCCAGTTGCCGTGGAGCGGGCGCGCGTTGGTCTTGAACGACTGGAGCTTCTTGACGAGGTCGGCGTTGACCACGTTGTTGAGCGTATGGCGCACGATCTCCATCGTCGGCTCGTCCGTCACGCGGAGGCCGTCCACGAACTGCGGCACGAGTCCGCTTTCCTTGAGAGCCTTTGAAATGGCCTTCCCGCCGCCGTGCACCAGCACGACGCGCATGCCCACCGCGTCCATGAAGGAGATGTCGGAGAGGAGGGAGACGAGGTTTTCCTCGTTCTCCATCACGCTCCCGCCCACCTTCACGAGCACGGTCGAACCGCTAAAGTCCTGAATATAAGGCAACGCTTCCGTCAGGACGGCGGCTTTCTGCATTGCCAAGTCAATTTTTTCCATGGAGAAGATAGTGTATCAAATCCTCCCCCCCGTTGGAAACACTAAAATTTACGGTTTAAGGAGTTTGGTGGGCCTCAATTTTTTGGCCGAACTCTTCTTTTTCAAAGGAGACCAGGGTGGATGTATGCGGTTGCATGCTCTTGTCCGTCAAGGCCAGTATCGAAATCAGTGCATTGCGTTGTTTAGTTTGCGACTTCATTCGGCGGATTGATTCAATGGACAACGAACACTCGCACCAAGCCGCGCTACCATCGCAGCGAAACACAACATTGGTCGCCGATTTGTTGAGTTTCTCGACAAAATCCTCTGCAAGCCGACTCCGTTTCTCTGGTATATTCCAGACGGCATAGCGAACCGCTCGGACATCTTTCACTTCATCTTCAATGACTAATATGCTCTCGTAACCTTTCACTTTAAACCATCGTTGCTCGGCATACCCCCACTTTGCGCCCCCATCGCAGTCAAGGCCCGATGACTTTAACAGGGCCGTCAAGAAGTCTTCTGCGTCTTTTTCATGTCCGGTGACAGGCGCATCGAACATGAGCGGCCATTCAATCAACGGTCGGAGCGGCAATTTCCCTACGGCGTTCCGCCCTCTTCGCCTTGCGACGGTTCCGGCCAACTTAGACCAGGTGGCGCTCCGGGCGGTGTTTTCCTTCCTCTTGTAGTAGTATGCGAGGTTACGGCATGCCACAGGTTCACCGCCAAGTGCCGCCATTTCAAGCAATTTCACGATGTAGTTCTCGTCGGCCATGCGGCGTTCCGCCTCGTCTCTGTCAATCATCACGGCAACGTTGTTGAGCGCTGCCGCGTTAGTCCTCGCCCGCAACACGTTCTTCATCTGCTCCTCCGACGGCGAGTAATCGAACTGCACGAGACGGGCAAACACAACACCGTCGAACATTACCATGATGTAGTCGCGCATCTTCATCGTGCCCGAATTGTCCTCCACGAACAGCAGGTACAAATCATCACGGACCTTCCACGCATGGTAAACAACCCTATTGTCCGAACCATCCACGACCTCGCCATTACCGGAATCGCCGACTCTACATTCCTCGCCGACATAATACTCGGCAAGGCGGAGCGTCATGTCTGCACCACAGCGTTGATAGCGGCCATCAAATGAACATTCAGCCGCCTGACCGGCTTCGACATTGACGATCGCGCAGTAACGCTCCACGGAAATGCGTTCTCCGACCGAGTTGGTGAACCAGGTGGGGTCGTCCGCGCATTCAAACCATTTTGCGGCTTCACCCGACGGTTCACGTGGTTCAAGCATCCGCCGGGGTGCCTTCCCGCCATCCAGCGAAACGTACTCCATGTCGGTCATCGCTGAAATGTTCGTGATGGCGATGGCGTCCGAGTCAAGCGCCGTCGCGGGATTTATCGTCGTGCCGCCCTGGCCCTGCACGGACGGTTGCTGCTCCACCGGAGGCTGCGCCGCTGGAGGTTGCACCACCGGAGGCTGTGCCACCTGTACATCAGGCGCGGGCTTTTCAGCCTGCTCGCTCTCTCGTCCGCATCCGCAGACCACGGCGACCAATGCCATGGCCGCTGGCCATGCCGCCACGGCCATCATCATTCCAATGTTCATGCTCTTAGGCATTTCTCTGTTCCTTTCTAACCACTATTTGCAAAGCCGATGGATAGGGACCATACCAGTCCGAGCACCATTCGCCGCAGTTGCCATGCGACATCTCCAGCTCGGAGTCTGCGCGCTTCTTTGCCATGCGGTTAGTATACCATAAATTCATGTGCTTCGCGCACGGACGGAGGCGTGAAGCGCCCGAGCATTGAGTCGATCACGTCCTCGGGCACCACCGCCTTTCGGCTGCGGTTGCGCCGCAGGCCCTCCTCCCACGGAACTTCAAGGACGACGATTTCCGTGTACGCACCGTAATCTCTGAACAGCTGCAGCTCCCGCTTGCGTAGATCCGGCGTCAGGCAAGTCGCGTTCCAGACGAACGAACGGTGTGCGCGCAGATGCTCGCGCGCCCTCTCAAATGCACGCGCCACCACGGGTCCCTGCCCGTCCTCCCAGGAGACACCCAGCTCTGCGCGGATGGCGTCCAATGACACCATCGGAACGTCCGGCAGGTTACTACGGATCCAGGTATCCTTTCCGGTTCCCGGCAACGCGCACATCATGTATACGCGGCCCCATGTGTCGTTGTACAGCTTTTGCTCCGGATATCCCGTGCGACCTTCCAGCCACGCAAGGCGACTAAACGGGTCGGCGAAACGCGGAGGCCCGTCCAGACACCCCAGTTCTTTCGCCGTCGCGGTGAAAAGCGCGAGTTCGTCCAACAGGCGGCCGACATCGCTCGCCTTGCGTCCGAGTATGTCTGCCCGGACGAGCATGCCAAGTTTTTCCAGCGTGAATCCCTCCGTAACGCATCCCTCAGCAGCGATAGAACCGACAAAGCGCTCCGGTTCACTCTTGGACATGAAATGCGGTGGCGCGGAGTGGAACCGAATGAGGGAACAGACCGTCTCGCGGAAGCGCCGCTTCTCTTCCGTTCCGGCCATGTCAAATACCTGCCAGAGCATCTTGCGGACGAACAGCGCCCCAGCGATGGAGTGTCCGGGGGAAACCCATGTTCCATTCTCCATCCGCGTCTTTGAAATCTTGCCGACGTCGTGGAGAAGCGCGGCGACGAAGACCTCCGCACGACCCGTCTCGTCCATCGCGCGAAAAGCCGGATCCCCCGTCAGCGCGTCGCATACGAGCCGCGTGTGGACGAGGACATCCCCCTCGCCATGCCAGACGGGGTGCTGAACGGAAGCGCAATCATCCCGCTGCCTCCTTCGGCAACTGGGCCTCGTAGATCGCCTCCACGGGATAACGCAGGAGATTCGGCACGATGGGACGGTTCAGCCAATGCGCGTCGGGCATGGCGACGGCCTGAAGGAAAGACTGCCTCACGAACTTCATCCGCGATACGACCTGCCCTTCCTCCTCAACCTTGACGTACAGTCCTTCCATCGTCGTCGCGGGGTCGGTTTCCGCGCATCGGTCATCGGCATCCCCGCACCGGCCGTTCGCCACACACCATTCGCGCAGACGTTCGATGTGTCCGGGACGTATGAACGCGGACGGCCCGACAAGCGACTTCAGCTCGTCGAGCGAGTTGAATGCCCGTTTCGCGATGACCGGCGCGGACACGACGGGCAGCGATGCGAGCAGCGCGCGCCGCGCGGACGTATCGAGAAACACTCCGCGCTCGCGGTCGAACACGTCGAACTCGAGGAAATAGTGCGGCAGGGCATCGTAGTAGATCGCGTGCTTGGCGTACATCCATTCCCCATACATGACGTAGCGGGAACCGAGAACGGAATGAAACGCGCGCTGGTGTACGGACGCCCACTTCTTGAGAAGGTCGTAGTGCTTCTCGCGCGCGCCGCCGGTGAGGTAATGTCCGCGCGACTGAAGGAGTAGCGCCCCATCCGCATCGAAGGAGACGGCGCTGTTCGCGCCGTCGCACTTCTCCTCGACGACGATACTCCGTCCGGCGATGACGCGGAACGGGATCTGGGACAGGTCCTCGTCGCCCGGCTGGATGCGCGATCCCTGAATGTGAGGAGTTCTCGGATATTTCAGTATTTTCAGCATGTCGCCACCATGAACGTATGCCCCGGGACACCCCCGAAGTTCAGCTTGCCGCACCTGGCGGCGCCGAACAGCTCGCGAAGCCGTTCCTTTGTAAGAAGATGGATGTGCTCCGGATTGTCGTCCCGCTGCGACGGAACCGTGACGACCACGTGCTGGCGTGCCATCCGAACCGCGTTTCGGACCGCTCCGGCGACGTCGGGGATGTGCTCGAGGACCTCCAGCATGGTCACCACGTCCACGGACTTGTCCGGAAGCGCCAGCGACCTGACGTCACCCTCGTGTACCTGGAGGTTGAACGTTCCGCCCGCCGCCACGGCGCGGTGGAGCGCGACACGCTGTGGCAGCAGATCGACCACGTGCGTCTCCTTGTCCGGGAACTCATCGAGGAACGGCCACAGGAACGCGCCGCGTCCGCTCCCCACGTCAAGGAGCGAGTCGAACTCGATTCCGCGCAAGAACCCCAGCACGAGCCCGACGCGCGGCAAAAGCGCGGAGCGCTTGAAGTAATGCACCTTCAACCCCGCCGCCTTGCCTGCCGCGTAAGTATCCGGGCAGCCCGCCGCCGTTTCGCAGCCACTCCCCCTGAGATACGCCTCCAAGGGCCTTTCATAGTATTCGTTCATGAACTTTCACGCCCCTCAATCCCTCACGGCACGTATCCCGTCAAACGATCAGTTCGACTTAGGTCCGTCAATGGGCTCGCCGTTCATACACGGCCATTTAGCCAACGGTCGAAGCGGCATGTCCAATTTGGACCCCTTTCCCCTTCGCCTTGCGACGGTTCCGGCCAACTTAGACCAGGTGCCGCTCCTAGCGGCGTTCCCATTCCTCTTGTAGTAGTATGCGAGATTACGGCATGCCACAGGTTCGCCGCCAAGTGCCGCCATTTCAAGCAATTGCACGACATAGCTCTCTACGGCGGAACGACGATCCGCTTCATCACGGTCTATCATCGCCGCGATGTTGTTGAGCGCCGCCGCGTTCGTCCGCGCCATCAACACGTTCTTCATCTGCGCCTCCGACGGCGAGCCATCAAACTGCACGAGACGGGCAAAGGCAGAGCCGTCGAACATGACAATGATGTAATCACGCATCCTCATCGTACCCGCATTGTTCACCTCGAACAGCAGGTACAAATCATCACGAACCTTCCACGCGCGGTAAACGATCCTCTCGTCCGAACCATCCATGACGTCACCATTTCCAGAATCAGACACCTTGCATTTCTTGCCGACATAAAACTCGGCAAGGCGGAGCGTCATGTCCACGCCACAGCGTTGATAGCGGCCGTCAAATGAACATTCAGCCTCCTGACCGTCTTCGACATTGGCAATCGCGCAATAGCGCTCCACGGAGATGCGTTCTCCGACCGAGTTGGTGAACCAGGTGGGGGCGTCCGCGCATTCAAACCACTTTGCGGCTTCGCCCGACGGTTCACGTGGTTCAAGCATCCGCAGTGGCGCCGGCCCGCCGTCCAGCGAAGCGTACTCCATGTCCGTCATCGCGGAAATGTTCGTCATGGCGTCCATATCATAAGCCGGCGCAGAATTTGTCGCCGTTCCGCTCTGACCATGCACGGACGCTTGTTGCGCCGCCGGAGGCTGCGCCCGCGCATCAGGCGCGGGCGTTTCACCCTGCCCGCCCTCTCGTCCGCATCCGCATATTACGACGGCCACGCCGACAATAGCAATCGCCAGCCGTACCATTTCCTCGTTGATGTCCATTCTCCATTTCTCCTTCTTTTATGCACACCTGTTCAACCACATACTCTTACATTGTGCCGAAATCTTACACGTTAATTTTCATTGTGTCGCTTGTTGTTTTCAACAAGGCGTTCAAGCGTGGCGGGAACATAGTCGTTCAATGACGCAGCCGCATTGAGCGCATGGTCAAGCGTACGCATGAACTCCCACGTTCTATTTTTCCTGGTGTGGATATGGCCATACACCAGCCATGTGCCATGCCTTGAATTGTGCCACTCCGCCATCGGGTAATGACAAAGGACCACATGACGTCCGTCATCTTCAATCTCCAGAAGACTGTCAACCGACGCGAACATCGCCATGGCTTTTTCGTTTTTGAGAGCACACCAGTCGTGGTTGCCGACAACGAGATGCTTGCGTCCTTTCAGCCGTGCGAGATACCAATCCGCCGTCTTCCCGGAACGATAGCAGAAGTCGCCGACGACATAGACATCGTCATCCTCGTCGACCACGCCGTTCCATCGTTCGATCATGGCACAGTCCATCGCCTCAACGTTCTCGAACGGACGCTCATCGTGCTTGATCACGTTCGCGTGACCAAAATGCATATCGCTAATGTAATAGTTCATATACGCCAATACCAATTTATCAATTTTTCACTTATCTAACGCCTGAAATTTTGAGATTCTCCGTGGCAACTACGCCCCCGGCTCTTCCCGGTCGAACGGCCCGTCATCGTATTCCTCCGTAAACCTGCAACCGGAGGTCTCCGTAATGGCGAACAAAAGCATCCAAATACAACTTGCCGCCATATTATGCAGATTCATTTCCTAACCCCTCCATTATATTCCCTCAAAGACTTCGCTGGATTTCCGACAAGTAGAGCCTATACACCTTGGCCTCATCTTCACGTCCAACTTTATGAAGCACCCCAATCAAGGCCTCAATGGCCATAATGTTCTGCGGAAGCACCGCAACTGCACGGGAAAACACATCTTCCGCTATGGCAAACTTGCCCTGCCTCATAGCCAATCGTCCAGCCTTGGAAACGGTGGCCGTCGAGTATGGACGTAGGTAACTTGCAATACAATAGTATTTCAACGCATCCTTTTCATTGCCGCTTGATTCGAGCGCTTGCGCCAAGTCCAAAACAGTGTCTAACAAAAGCGGATCTGCCTCATAAGCAGCCTTGTAACGCCTTGCAACGTCATCCAGTTCTCCTTTCTTCATAAACCCATCGGCCTTTTTAAGTTCCGCCGCACCATTGGCACTGTCACGGGAATTGATGCCGGGCAAGGCAGCCGCAGACATGCTGACTTTTTTCCTCAATTCCGGCAAAACTTTGTCCCGCACTTGTTTCCACCGACCGTCAGACTCGTTGGACAAACGCAAGAACATCTCGAACTGTTCCATCGCCTGTTCAGTGTGGCCAAAGACATCCCTGTACAAACATCCAAGTTGATAATACGCCTCTGAATTGCGCCGATCCGACTTTAACGCAAGCATGAATTCTATCCTTGCCCGCGCCGCCATAAGCCCAGCGCCTTTGCCGCCATCGCGTAACTGTTCACAGTATGCCAAGCCACGTGCAACGTGTTCAGAAGCACACGATACGCGGCTCTCTCCGGCAGCATGCGCAATCAACACTTGCACAGCCATGATTCCAACTACTATTGCCTTTTTCATTTCCTTGTCCTTTCTTGACTTTTGCATCAGGGCACCATACCCCGTTCAACCACATACTCTCGCCCTGATTCAAAATCTTACACGCAGAAATGAAGAAATTTGAACCCTACTCCACCGTCACGGATACGCCTCCAACCTTCTTGATCGTGGCCGCGCCGTAGCCGATGCCGTCAATCAACACACCAGTGACGTTCACCGCAGTCGCCTTAGGCTTGCCATTCACGTCCAAATACGCCTTGAAAGACCCCTTGAACGTGCCGTCCTTCGCCTTGTACGTCAGTTTCAGCGCAGACGGATTGTCCAGCAACTTCGCCACATCAACGGATCCGTCCTTGCCGAACTGCACCTTGCCCGCCTTCGGTAACACCCACTTCGCGCCACCGGTAACGGTTACGCCGTCCGGCAAGTACGGGAGGGTTGCGCGCCCCCAAGCCGCCGCAAACGCATCTGCGTCGATGTGGAACTTGGCACCGGCCTTCAGCGAACCCGGCTTGCCGACAACAGCATCCGCAAGACCAGTGACGACGGCACTTTCGCCATTTTTCGGCAACCACAGTGCAAACGCCAGTTTGACGCCCTTCTTCGCGTACACCACCGGCACACAGTTCCACTCCCGACCCACTATCAACTGGCCGTTCGCCGTCACCTTCGTTCCATCCATAAGATTGCCCGTTACCTTAGCCTTGCCCTTTTTATTGATCGTTGTCGTCAACGTGCCACCTTCCCACGCCACGTTTACAACAGGCCATTTGGCCGCCATCCAACTTGCATAGGATGCCTCGTTTTTGATTTTAGAAGAAAACATGTTTCGCGCACCCTCAATCTTGTAATTGTGGTATTCACCAGTCAGTGCATAACTATATATTGCATTTACGCTGTTATCCATTGCCTTCTCAGATTTACCCTTGGTGGTTTTCTTCGTGCCATCAAGTGTCCAAATAGTAACATTGGCAGTACGAGTCTTAGTCCTGTCATTCCACTTGCCCAACTTAATCTGGAATGTCCCCTGTATGTTCCCAGCATCATCATACAGCCATCCATCATACACACACGCAGCTATGGGCGGACCGCCGACATGTTCCCAAAACTCTGGCGGCCAGTCAGGCACAGGGGGAACTAGAGCATCCCAAGCCGCAAAGAGCGTCACGACATCATTCTCATTCGATGCCAAATTAGTCACCGATTGTCCATCCTCGTACACCACTTGTCCGTTGGCACTCAACGCCCATCCTGCAAAAACATGATTCGTTTTGGTAAAACCATTGGCCGTGAGATTCTGCGGAGTATCGTATGTGAATCGCTGATCGGGCATACTGCCCGTACCTCCGTTCGCATCGAACTTAACAGCATAAACGTTCGCCGTCCATTGTGCATACAACGTCACGTCCGAAGGCACATACACACTCTGTCCGTTCACATAAACCACCGTGCCGTTTTGATTCGTCGCCCAGCCAGCGAACGTATAACCTGTTCGTGTGAACATATTCGTGCTCAACACTTGTGCAACGCCATTTGTGAACTCCTGCGGCACCATCGTCCCCTCGCCGCCGTTGGCGTTAAACGTCACAGTACTAATACGTATTATGTGCACATCTTTCCATCCGTCAAAGGCCCCCATCCCAACGTGGCACGCAGAAGAGATTAACACATAAACATTCGAGAAGGAATATCCCCGCATATATACAAACGGCATGTTCATGAAAAGATCGAAAGCGTTGTTCGCTATCCCACGGAATCGCGTGAAATCCAATGTCCCTGACGGTTGCTCGCCATTACCCAAGCTATCCAACTCCAAAGGCGGATTGTCGCGGTCCATCACCATAATCCAGCCATCGCACGTAAACATCCCGTCTTCCTTCTGGAATGCCTCCGGCAACGCCCCATACCCAAAGAAACCAATTTCCCGTACGGAATTAGGTATCTTGATATTCGAAAGCCGGGACCTTCCAGAAAACACATTGGAATCTATTACCTCGGTACCGTCCTCTATGATGGCTGATGTTGCGCTATAAAGGATGAACACGGCGGCCTTTCGAGGCAACACGTACAACACGCCGTCTTTCATGGTGAGATTCTCGTTCCCCTCGGCAATGACAATCTCGGTGAGGTTGGTGCAGCCATCGAATGCACCGGTCTCAATCTCAGCCACACCGGTTCCAATAGTCACGCGTGTCAAACCGTCGCAATCCCCGAATGCACTAGATGCTATTTTCGTCACGTTGTCGGGAATCGTCACCTCCGTACACCCATTCAAATCAACAGCAATCAAGACGCCATATTCATCAATCGTCAACACGGGCCCAACGTTGAGCCAGTTGGCGTAGAGCGAGAAATTGCCCGTCGGCACAATGGCTTCAGGCGTTGCCTTTATTCCCGTGCCATTCACCCCCGTATACCAGGCGTCGAATTTGTACCCCTTCGGTCCCGTACTCGGCCTAGGCAAATCGCCAAACGGTTTGCCAGCAATCAATGTCAGGTTCGTCGTCACGCCGTCGATTTCAATCGGTACTTCATGGATCGTCGCCACCGTGTTCCACCACGCCGGGTCTGTCTCAATCGGTTCATTGTAATCAAATACAATAACCGCACTATTCGATATCACCACATCTGACGGAGCGTCATCGCGTACCTTGATGCGGTATGTGAGGTGTCCTTCACCACAGTGCGTTTCAGGATCGTTGGGAGGAAGGAAGCCTGTCAGATCGTCAGCATAAGGCCAACCCTCGCTGTCACCATACGGCGATACGATGCGCATGAACCATGAGACAACACCACGCTCCGTATCCAACGTCACCTCAGAACGGACGACAAGATTTGTGCCTTCCATCGTCGCCTCGCTTGTACCATTCTTGACACCAACCAACCCTGTATCAATCTGCGTGCCGAAACCGACATCACCCATCTCGAATGTTGACCAATCAAGATACGGCGAAAGTGGATTGTCAACTGTCACGAACTGCGCCGGAGCCTTGGCACCTGCCTTATTCTCAAAGAACACTGTGTACGTCATCCATTCGCCGGGCTTGACGTACCGCGCCTCGCCCACGCCCTCCGGCCCGACCATCTCGTTAGGGTCGCACGACTGCGGCACGTATGAAATCCCGTCGCCACTCGGTTCACCCGTGGGTTCTTTAGGTTTGCGCACAAGGCGAACGCGAACAGAAACAGGATTGAGCATTAGAGTTGTATTCGACTCCCTAGATGTAATCGAGCGTGTAAGCACCAATTCAGTCTCCATCGAATCCTTATCTACAGGAAACGATAATGTCCAAGTGGTGTACTGACTATCTTTACTAGAAAACTTGCCGTCTTTCGATTCCCAATCATGATTACAGACCTCCTCTATGGAACTTTGCGCCGAAACAGAAAGAGGAACAGATGTTTGATCTTCGGCAATGAGAATGTTTGCCGTGTCGTCATCTTCGTACTCGTTTCCGTTTATGACAATTACCGCAGATTGCGTAGGTTTCACCTTAATCTTCTTTATGTACCAGTTGTTGGTTTGGCACAAATCACCAAAGTAATCCTGTGGCACAGCTTTGTCATTCCCCTTCGATGAAACACCCGCGCCAATGACGAGAAGAAAATCCTCGCCATCCTTGTTTATCGACTCTCCGCGGAACTGGGAAACGTTCAATGAGAACTGCCTAACGTTCCTTTGCAACGGCTGAGTGAACCTTTCCAAACTCTCGATCTTCCAGTTCTTGATGCGCTGGAACTGGTATCCGCCATCATCTCTTAATTGCTTGATGGTTTTCACATCAGCCGGAACCTCACCACCATCCTTCCGGCACAGCCACACGCCGATGCCAATGCCTTGCTGCCACGGTGCATGTGCCTCGTTCCTTGACGCCATCCATTTCTTGTTTACGTCATTATAGTTGATGCTAAGGTTATCGGCCGCATTCGTCACCGTGAAACTTATCGTGTGATTCTTCTCGTCTATCTCATCTGGAATGGTTACGGACTCGTCCGGAATGCCATACTCGATCGCCTGCGTCACATTGTCCTGAAGGATATCGAGTGGAGGCGTATTCAAAAACTGTCCGTCCGCCCCTTTTAACACTTGCTCCTCATAGCGCCATTCGCCATCACCCCAATCTTTAGGTTGCGCAAGTTCGAGTCTTTTTTCCTTTATATTGATGACGCCATGGTATTGATGTACATAATCACATAACTTGGCTTTCATGCCCGCATTCAACATATTAAAACTATCAGCGGATGATTCCCCTGACCAATTATAACCCAAATTACCCCATTCACGATCATTGTTAATCGTATCAATAAACCATTCCTGGACCGTGTCATGTCGTTTGGCACCAAAACGCCCCTCATTGTTGTTTGCGTCAGTATAACGCAAAAACTGGGCTAATGCATGTCTCCAATTGCCAGCATCACCAAGCCCAACAAGCCACTGATGTTCAAAGTAATCGCTCTTTACTTCTTTCGTCGTTCCATCTATGATGCCTACAAGCATGAAATTGTAGTTCGCCCACACCTGATCGTCATCACCTCCAAACGCGCCGAAACTCATCCAGTAACTCGTCTTGTAGAATTCGGAAATTTCAGCACTTGAATTACTCCATGCATTAGGGTACTTCAAATCGTTGGGAACCAGAAGATGCGATGTCAAATTACTTGTTTCAAGGCCAATGAGTCGACGGACTTTACCAAAATGTCTTGCAAAATGTCCCGCAATAGTTCCAGCAACATGACTTCCATGACTATGTCCGATTATAGTGAGTTTAGCCGGGGTGTCCACGGCATTAGTCAAAATGGAATACCCACGTGCCGCCACAGCAGGTATGGCTATCGCCGTAGCGAATGCACGCTCAGGATTCTGCATCTCAGTTCCTGCCTGTGTCGAAAAGAGCAAAGTATATCCATCAATAGGACTCAACGTGAATCGCCTATGAGCATATTTAGCATCAAACCATGGCTCACTTGCTTGCTCTTGCAACTTCAACCAAGCGATGTTTTCTCCATATTTTGCAGTCGCGGAATCACCCCAATCTATCGCAAGAATGTTATTGCCCTTCTCCTTTGTTTTCCATGCCGTTGCCATTTCGATAACCCATGGCGAATGAACAGAATGCAAATTGCCGTGGCAAATCAGAACGGAATCTGCCTCTTTTTTGAAATATTTGGAAACAGTCCCATCGGGCCTGATAAGTCTATACCATCTTGTACCACTCCAAACCCAAATATCACCTTGTATGGAGTTGTCTTGTGCAAGTATGGTGTTGTGGCGTTGTATACGCTCAGAAAGTTCTTTTGTGGATGATGCCGCAGACCAATCCCCTTTTCTATTCTCAAGGGCATTATGATCAAGGGGTTCTTCTCCATCTTCATCCAATGCATTTCCGAGAAGCCTTTTTGATAATTTTGGCTTTACAGTTGACACTTGTCTCATTGGCGATGGCACAATGGATGATTCCGTAGTCTCCTTCGTCTCCGTCACGCAATGCCATGCGAAGGACTGCGACATCTGCTCGTAGTCCGGCGTCGCTAGACCGTAGGCCCCCATGTCGGTGATGTAGCCGCCGAAGTTCCGGTAGAAGTCGCCCCACGTCGCGCCCATCTTTGCAGCGATGGCGTCAAACTCCTCTTGTTCGTCCTCTCCGTGCCAATACGTCCAGTCCTCCGAGAAGAACGATGCGAGCGGTAACTTCCCTTCCGCACCGTTCGCACCCACCCAAGAGGACGAGAAGGAATAGTGGACGCTTGTGCGCGAGGAAGCAGTTGTCTTGATCTGCGCCTTAACCGCCATGCGGAACGATTCGCCCGGCTTCAGCACCCCCACCGAACCTTCCGCGCCAAGACCAATCACCTTCACGCTGTTGGTGTAAACGCCATAATCCGTCGTGAAGATCATCGCATCCGACTTCACGGTGAAGATCGGAGCAGGCATGTCGATGTTGCCCGTGTTCGCATAGTCGATGTAGAACACAAACGACCGCCCCTGACGGAGAGACCCCGGCATGTCGAGCTTCGCCTCAAGTTTCGGCGCGCCCTTCACGCCAGACACCGTGACGGCGTTATGGAGAGCCGCCGTCTCGGCGGCTTGCGACGACGAGGTCGTCGTCGCCACGACGAGGTCGTACGTCGTGCCCGCCGCGAGTTTCGAGCAGTCGAACTTCGCAGTCAACGATTCGGAGGATTCAACGCGCACGGATTCGGACGCGACAAGCGCGTTTTTCCCGCTCTCCTTGAGCGACACGGTACAACCACTCTCGAAATGCAGTCCCGCCACTTTCAGCGTCACTTCACCCGACTGCGGCAGCGTCGCAGGAGAAACCGTCTGCACGGCCAACCCCGCCTCAAACGGACGCATCGTGACCACCCCCTGCCCATCGCCGGAGACCTCCACGTAAACCGTCTCTCCGGCGGGGATGCTGACGTAGGCAATGCCAGAGTTGACGGTCGCGACGGAGCGCGACCCTCCCGTGGACGGCATCGCGCCAATGCCGTATGAGACCGTTGCCCCAGCCGGCATGGTGATTTCAAGGGCGTAGCTATGATCCGTCGGCGCGGTGAACTTGCCAACGACAGGTACGCCCCTCGCCAGCGTGCCGCTGAACGTCTCAGAAAGCGAGGCGGACGGCAGAGCGACCAGAATCGTGCCCTCGGAAACGCCACTGTTGTTGTCCTCGCTGGACTGCTCGAAAATGTCATGGTATGGATTCACGTTCACGCGGATGTACCAATCGCCCTCGTTCAGTGCGGGCACATTCAAAGTCTTATTCACGGCCATGGCGGGGCCGTTCGACGGAAGCGAAGCGGAAGTTGCGGACAGCATGACCTGTACTTCAGCACCTGCGTCATTGAAAAAAGTCGCAGTATCGCGCCACGTTCCGCTTGCGCTATCGCCGCGATTGGTTATCGTGTAAACGAGCGTAATCTTGTCGCCGGGGGCGACACCGCCATTTGGCACGTTAAGGGCAACGCGTCCTCCTACCACAGCCAGATCGGCGGCTCCTATCGGTATCCCCTCAACCTCGTAAATGCCGATATCCGGGCATACGCCATCGGTGTTGGGCTTGCCGGTGTCTTTCACCTGTTCAACATCCATACGAGGACGCCCGTAGAAATCCATCTCCGGCGCAACCGTCCCGTCGCCCGCATCGACGCACGGGGAGTTGACGGCAATGCGGAAATCGCCGTTCGCCGCGTCAACGAAGAGAGGGTCGTCCCAGATGTTGCCATTTCTTCCAATCTTTGAACCAGCTTTGTCGCCACTCGCTTCTGGACTCCAGAAACAGCAATTACGGAACTGCGAAGCTGCACCGCTCATACTCGGATCAAGGATGTCCTTTGTGATAAGACTGAAGATACAGTTGTAGAAGTTGCCGCTACCCCAACGCACAGCAGTCTGCAATCCATAAAACACGCAATTATTGAAAACAACAGAACCACCTGACGGAGCCGCACCAATCGATGCGTCGGTGAATATTGAATTGTTAGCCGTAAACGTTCCGCCATAACTGCGCATACAATCGTAAGCGCAATGAGCAACCGTTGAATTGTTAAACTGCCAAGTGCCGCCATTCGCGTAAAGACCACCAGCGTTGTTCTGCGAACTACACCAAAGCACCTCGCAATATTGGAAATTCAGACTTCCCGAACCTGTTATATACACCCAGTCTCCAGCCTGTGCATACGTTTTATTATCATCCCCATTCGTGTCCCCGCCATGTTCATCATCCTTGAGAGAAGTAAATACTATCGGCGCAGCGCGGGTGCCCTGCGCGTCGAGCGTGCCGTTCACCGTGAGCGAGCAGCCACTCGCAAACTTGATGACCGTACCGGGCTTGATCGTAAGCGTCGCACCATTCGCTACCGTAACCGAATTGGAAACGACATAAACAGCACCACGCTTCAATTCAGTCGATTTTTGAATTGTTCCGCTCAACAATTTCGGGACAAAGAATTGCAAAGCACTCCTACCAATCTCGATATCAGTCTCAGGTTTTGGCAATTCAAATGATTCTACATCCATGCTTTCACATCCGTAAAATGCCAGATCGCCAATTCGTGTCAGCAATGAGGGCGTGGCAAACGTGACCTTGGTCAAGTTTTCGCAGTAAGCGAATACATAGTTCCCTATGGCCTTCACGGAAGCAGGTATCACGACTTCCGTCAAGGCATCACATTCAAAAAAGGCATAGGCGGCAATGTTCGTCACCGTATCGGGGATATTAATCTTAGTTACGTTACCCAACTCGGCAAATGCCGAACAGCCAATTCCCACCACGGGATATCCACCAAGTGTTTCCGGTATTGACAGTTCTCCATCCGATACAGGCGAAACAGCCGCACCATACCCACCAGAACAGATTATCGCCCCTCCGTTGTCCACATAGTATTGCCATGTGTTCCCACCAATGGTGGTACTGCTTATCGGTTCAATCGGTAATAACTCTTTAACATTGTACTTTTTAAAATACGGCATCCAGTTATCGGCGTATGGCAACGAATAATAGACACGTTCCAATTTGTTCCAAGGCAGATCTTCCACACCTAGAAACACATCGCCCTGCAATGTCAAACTCGTCACTGCAGTTAAATAGCTAAACGTGCGGCTTGCAACATTCGTCACTCCAGATGGAATATTCAGATCTGTCAAACTACCACATCCAGAAAATGCAGATGCCCCTATATGCGTGATGGTTGAAGAATAGGAAACATTCGTAATGGCTGCCCCCCAAAAGACATTCCCTATTCCCTGATCAAGGACATACTGTGACACCATCACGTCCTTAATGCCACTACAGTAATGAAATGCAGCTTGTCCGATATTCGTTACGCTAGCGGGAATCATCACACTTGTGAGGCCACTATAATCAAATGCTCCATCACCAATGCTCGTCACGCTGTTCGGTATCGTCACGCTTCTAAGGCCACTGCAACCGTAAAATGTATCTGGAGCAATCCTCGTCACACCGTCTGGAATTGAAATGCTTTTAAGCCCAGTGCAAAACTCAAACGCACGTTCACCGATATTCGTCACACTGTTTGGAATCGTTACACTCGTCAGCCCTCTGCAATCATAAAATGCATCGGGATTAATACGTGTCACACAATCAGGGATAACAATTTCTGGCGATTCCCCGAAGTAGCCATACAATGTACCTCCCAAAATGACAAATCCATCCGCATCAACTAACCGGCTACAACCGGAAAAAGCGCTGGAACCGATACTTGTCACATTGCCGGAAATTACCACGTTCGTAAGGCCACTACAATACTCAAAAGCTCTCTCACCAATGTTCGTCACGCTATTCGGAATCGTCACGCTCGTAAGGTTGCCGCAATTCCGAAACGCATACGCCCTGATACTCGTCACGCCATCAGGTATCACCAAGTCAGTAAGCAGAGAATTTCCGAAATATAAGTCATGGGCGTAACTAAGCGGATCTGAAGCGTTCCCTAATGAAATCTTACACCATGCCGCTATGTCTGCAATGTGAACAGTTGTCAAACCTTTGCACCCATCAAACGCATAATGCCCAATGTCCGTCACGCCACTACCTATTGCCAAGCTCGTAAGGTTAGTGCAATTTCTATACGCATAATCTCCGATACTAGTCACGCCATCAGGTATTATAATGCTCGTAAGGCCGTTACAATACTGGAACGCATACGCCCCGATGTTAGTCACGCCGTTACCTATCGTCATGCTTGTAAGACCAGAACAAATGGAAAACGAAAAATCCCCGATGCTCGTCACGCTGTCGGGAATCGTGATGCTCGTAAGGCCGCTACGACCGAGGAATGCATAATCACCAATGCTCGTCACGCTGTCGGGAATCGTGACCTCGCCATTAATCCCTGCGACAAGTTTTTTTGCATCTTTTGATAATAGCAAACCATTGACAGCGCGGTAATTGATGTTATTTTCGCTAACAGTAAATTGCTCAACCCCACTCTGTCCAAACGCATTAGTGATGTTCGTCAAACCGCTACCTATCGTTACACTCGTAAGGCTGGTACAATCTTTAAAAGCATATGAGCCGATGTCCGTTACACTGTCTGGAATTGTTATGCTCTCAAGACCTTTACAATATTCAAACGCCATTTGGCTGATGCTCGTCACGCCATCTGGTATCGTAATATTTGCCGGGCAAGATCCCTTTATTTTGTATACAACTTTCCCTAGAATAACAAGTCCATTCGGTTGATTATTGTAGAATGGAGTACCGTCAAACGCAAGATTTTCGATGTGCATAATGCTAGCGGGAATCGTTACGGCCGTAAGTGCCCTACAATAGTAAAATGCCGCATCACCGATACTTGTCACTCCGCTACCTATCGTCACATTCGTAAGATTGTTGCATTCATAAAACGCCACCCTCCCAATACTTGTCACATTACTGGGTATTGTCACGCTCGTAATACCGTTACATTTGTAAAACGCATAAGGCCCGATACTCGTCACCGGCTTGCCGCCAATGGCGGATGGTATTGTTATTGCCCCAAATGTGGATGTGGAAATGGCTGGAGAGGAACTACCACCGCCGCCAAGTGACACTTCGCCATTCGAAACAGTGTACGTCCACGTAATCCCGTTGACGGTTTCCGTTTCGGCAAAGAGCCGCGTTACTAGGGCAAGCGTTATCGCAACAACTGCCATGGTTCTATGCATCATGTTCATCAATTTGCCTTTCTGTTTAAGCATTCGCAAACTCTTACTTTGTCACTTCCCGAAGATGTCGTAGATGCGCTTGGCGGCGTCCCAGTGTTCGCGGGCGGACGTGCCGCGCTCTGGCGGGTCGTCGGGATCGAAAGTCCGATGCGTCGCATTCTGATACTCCTGCCTCGCGTAGAACTTCGACGACTTCTCGAACCAGCGGCCCTCCGCCTCGTATATGCCTCTCTGCGCATCGGCCATACCGCCAATGGCTTCGTAGCGCGCAATGCTCGCTCTTATCGTCTTGTTGAATTTCGCGTTAGGCAATTCCATGATGTACGATTGAATTCTCCTGTGCTTCCCATGATGTCTTTAACTGTAAACCGTCGAGGAAGTGCTCCTTCCAACATTTTCTTCTTGAACGCCACAGCCCTAGCCTCGCATCCGCCACCAAGGTTCTCACCCGTCCTCATAAGCCGTATGGATTTATCCAGAAACTCACGAGCTTTCACTTGCCTGTCAGTATTCCAACTCAATAGAGATGCGTAGAGAAAATTCTGCGCCCTGTTCACATCAGCTTCCAACGAGGAGTTTCGCGTTGCATTAATGTAGGCAACGGTCTTGTCAAGCGCATCCTCCCAATCGCACGACTCTATTGCCGAATACATGGCTTTCATCATTTCGCCTGCCTTCTCGCCGGACAGCGTACCCTCCTCGGCAGAACCGGAAGACCTCACAGTCCCAATGTTCGCCAGTTGATTGCGAATCATCGTGTCGCTGGCATCGAGGCCAGACGTAGGTGCTGGTGCCGGTGCCGGCGCTACATTGACATCCGTTGCCATGTTCATCAACTGGTTCCGCATCCAGATGTCGCTTGCGTCAGGTCCCGGCACAGGAGAGAAAAACTGTGCACATGCCGTCATTGACACGACAACACACCCCAGTGCAAGAACGATTGAACCGCGATTATTCGTATTGTTTGACATTGTTTTTTCCTTTCTTTCTTGTTCGCCAACATTTTTCCAATACAACACCCGTTGTACTGTCAATGCTGACTGTTCTTTGTTCATTGCAATACTGCGCTCCGGATTTCAGACTTTTGCCAAATCACTATTCAATTTTTCCATTTGATCAATCCGTTCCGCTGCTTTGGAGTCCGACAAGAACGCCCACAAACATGACAAAACGCACCCCTCATGACATTGCGACCATGGCGGTTATCCGCATCTGACAATTCTACTTCTATGCTTTTCCTTTCACTTTTTTCCCGTAGCACAAGATATAATACCACATTCTGTTCCGTCGCACAATGGAAAATAAACCTGGAAAGAAAAGAATCCTGCTGGACTATGCCCAAACTGTAAAACAGCTGACGAGAGAATCCCGCACCAAGCTGGCGCGCAGGTGCTTGTTGCCATTTGGTTCGTCGTACTGCGGTATTCCCGGGCGAGTCGGGGAGCGCCCCTTCCGAAACGCTCATATTGTAAAACTTTCGCGAGTACGGGCGAGACGGGCTCTTTATATATAAGGTCGCGCGCGCGCGAGGAGGTTGGAAGCAGCCGTCACAACCATGACACAATCCAGACGTTTAAACGCTGCGAACCGTCGAAGGTTTTGGTGCGCACCATTTGATGCTTTGGTGCGCACCTAGGGAGAATATTTTGTAAATTCTCCTAAACTCCCTACAGCGAAAGCATCTAAGAGAGTTCACAATAGAGGCAATTGCAAAAACATGCGTGTACGGTGTGGCAACTACTCCCACCATGCACGGCGAAATACGAAGATCAGCTTGCATAGCACTACTGTTCATTCAACAATCTGGTCTGACGATATTATCATTTTGCTCAGACCAAATAGATAATAAGGTCTGACGAAATATATTAAAAGGTCTGACCAAATACATAATAAGGTCTGACCAAATGTATTAAAAGGTCTGACCAAATACATTAAAAGGTCTGACAATAAAAACAAATGGTCCATAAGCAAGAGATGAACCACTGCCGAGCAAGACTCAGAATGGAGTGAATGACGCATTTCTCATCTGCATTCCTCATAAGCGTTTCGGGAGGGGCGCGCCCCGTCGCGCCCGCAGTAGCGATCACAGCGGATTATGTAGCATTACTTGAGGTAGTTGCTAAACCTATTGAAGGATGGTTTTATCTACGCAGAACTTGTAAAACACGCAATCATGCTGTTCTTTATGTGTTTTGCATGTTCGACATGGACAATCAAAAGAGGTTCTGCAATTGGTTCAGAGTTTTGCAACTACCTCGTCAATATACTCAAGGGCACCCTCCTTGCTACTGAGGTCTCCCTAGTAGAACGGGCTGCCAGCCCGTTCATCCCCAACGCGCCGGCTGCCCGTTGTACTACGTACAGCTCCTTTCGTTGAGAAAACAGGTCAGACCTGTTTTCTCCGAAGCTGTCGTTGCTCCACGGGAAAGGGGGCCACAGGGGTTATGGATGGCCACTTAAAAAAAATTCCGAATGACTTGCGCAGAGGATGAGGAAAATGATATACTGGACGCCATGAAACTAGCGATTCTATCTATTGCACTTCTCGCCGGCGCTTGTGCGCACGGCGTGGTTCTCGACGGCCTGGCCGCCAAAGTCAACGACGCGGTGATTACCGTGGACGACGTGGGCACGGCCATTGGCGACATGCGGCGCAGCGGCGCGTCCATCGTGAAGGGCGACGACTTCAAGGCCGTCTACAGCAACACCGTGGAGTTCCTCATCGAACGCCGCCTAATCCTCCAGCTCGCCGCCGAGAAGAAGGTGACATTCCCGGAATGGGTGGTCGACAACCGAATCCGCGACATCGTTAGGGAGAAGTTCGATGGCGACATGAACAAGCTCAACGCCATGCTCACCCAGATCAAGACGCCACTCTCCGAATGGCGCAACATGATCCGCGACGACATGATCGTCACCTCCATGCGCCAGCAGTTCGTTGATAAATACGTCGTGGCCACGCCAGCGGACATGCAGCGCGAGTACCGCGAGAACAAGTCCCTGTACCGCCAGGAGGCCAAGACGACTGTGAGCGTGATTCTGCTCAAGCCAGCCGGAGACAAGAAGACGCCGCCCGTCTCCACTCGCGGCGATGAGATACTCGCGCGCCTCGACAAGGGCGAGAATTTCTCCGACCTCGCCCGCAAGTACTCCTCCGACTCCCATGCAAAGGACGGCGGCAAGTGGAAGAATGTCAATCCGCAGGAGGCGTTCCGCCCAGAAATCGCCAAGGCAATCGCCGCGCTCAAGGTCGGCGAGGTCTCCAAGCTCGTCAACCTCGACGGCTGGGGCTTCATCGTACGCAAGGACTCTGAAACAGGCGTCAAGGAACGTTCGTTCGCCGAAGCATACGACGAAGTCGAGCGCAACGTGAAGAAGCGGCTCGGACAGGAAGCCTACCGGCAGTGGATACAGCGTCTGCGCGCCGCCGCATTCATCAAGGTCTATCCCTTCCCCGAAGACAAGTGATGAACCTGACAAGCCCCAGCCAGGTCAAGTCGTGGTGCATTGAACACGGTTTCCACCCGAACAAGGTGCTGGGGCAGAATTTCCTCGTCGACCGCAACGCCCTTGAGGCGATTGTGGACGCCGCAGCCCTTCCCGCCGGCACGTCCGTACTGGAAATCGGCCCCGGCCTCGGCGTGCTCACCGAGGAAATGCTCCGCCGCGGCCTCACGGTGACCGCCATCGAAAAAGACCCCGTTCTCGCCGAACGCCTCGCCGAGGCGCTCGGCAACCCGCCCAACCTCACCGTCCGCGCCGGCGACGCGCTCGACCTCATCAAGGACGGTTCCTGCGACGGTTTCCCCGCCCTCGTCTCGAACCTTCCCTACCAGGCCGGCACGCGCATTCTCCTTGAACTCACCCAGCGCACGGCGAGCGCATCGGAAGCAATCGTCGTCCTCGTCCAGACGGAAGTCGCGGAACGCCTCGCGGCCGGCCCCGGCTCGAAGACGCGCGGCCTCGCGGGCGTATGGGTGCAGCTCGACTACGATGTACAGCTCGTGCGCGCCATCAAGGCATCCTGTTTCTGGCCGCGTCCCGAAATCGGATCCACGGTGGTACGCCTCTCGCGACACCACCGCAACGACGCGCTCTCCCCCGACTGGCGCGCGCGCTTCCGCCAGATCACGAAACAGGCCTTCGAGCACCGCCGCAAGCAACTCGGCGCAATCTTCAAGGGCCAAGTCCAGTCGACCGCCCGTGCCGAACAACTATCAAACGATGATTGGCTTGCGCTGGTAGATGCGTTTCCCGGATAATCCGGATATTCCGGAAACGAAAGAAGCCGAGGCTTTGGCCCCGGCTTCTTCGCTGTTCTGGAAAAGTGCCTTTTGGCTTACCACGCGTAATGCGCGAAAGCCTTGTTGGCGGCCGCCATCTTGTGGACGTCGTCGCGCTTCTTGATGACGTTACCCTGGCCCTGGAAGGCATCCACGATCTCGGCGGCGACGGCGGCGGGCATGCCCATGCCGTGACGGCCGGCGGCGAACGTGGTCATCCAGCGGAGCGCGAGCGAAAGCTGGCGCACTTCGTTGATCGGCACAGGAACCGGATACGTGGTGCCGCCCACGCGACGGGTCTTCACCTCGACCTTCGGCTTCATGTTCTCGATCGCGGCCGAAATGATCTCCAGCGGCTCGGTGACAGGGGCCTTCTGGTCGCCCTCGCCTGCCATGAACTTGTCCGGGCTCTTCTCAACCTCTGCCTTGATCTTCTCAATGGCACCGTACACGATCTTCTCTGCCGTCGTCTTCTTGCCATCCTTCATGATGATCCGGATGATGTGGGCGATCAGCTCAGAATTGTACTTGGGGTCAACTGTGACCCGCTTCTCAATCTTCTTTGCGCGTCTGGACATGGCTTATCCCTTACTTCTTCTCTTCCTTCTGACGCTTCACGCCGTACTTCGAACGGCTGCGATTGCGCCCGGAGACGCCCAGCGAGTCCAACACGCCACGCACGATGTGGTAACGCACGCCCGGAAGGTCCTTCACACGGCCGCCGCGCACGAGCACGACGCTGTGTTCCTGAAGGTTGTGGCCTTCGCCGGGGATGTACGCCGTCACTTCGACGCCCGTCGTGAGACGCACACGGGCGACCTTGCGGAGAGCGGAGTTCGGCTTCTTGGGCGTCATCGTCTTGACGACCAGACAAACGCCGCGGCGCTGGGGGCAAGCCTTCAGCGCCGGCGATTTCGAATGCGTGGCAAGGGGATGACGCCCCTTGCGGATCAGCTGATTAATTGTCGGCATGAATGTTTTTTTCCTTACTTTTCCAAAACGGAGCGAATAATATACCAAAAATTAGACGCCAGCGCAAGCGGATATTTGAAAATCGCACAATTCGTCCACAACGGGGTCGTCCGTCAGCTCATGGAGGAAGTTCCGACGGAAGTCCAGATGTCCCCGTTCCGCGCTGATACGGCGGCTCGTGGCGTAGTGGAGGCCGCTCCGCATCCACCCCACCTGGATGAGCACGAAGTCGGCGAGGGTCTTGATGTCCTGGTAGTCCACGGGACGCTCCTCGCGTATGGCCACAACCACGGCTAGACTGGGGCGCGCCGTCGTGGGAAGGTTCCAGAACGCCGTGCAGTCGTGCCGCCAGTCGGTCGTGGCAATTTGGTGTTCCAACACGCGGAAGATGTCTAGTTTGTCCGCGTCGCGAACCGTGTGGACAGCAGCCTCGGTGAGCGGGTCGAGTCCTTCCGGCACGTCGCGGCGGTTGTGGACGAGCACGGCGGTGAGAATCGCCTCGCGCTGCGGATCGCCGTCCAGCCACCCCTTATCCTTCACTATGTCGTGCGAGAACACGGCGTGGTCTACGCTGTCGGAGTCGCGGAAGGTGTTGTAGCGCTTCAGTTGCTCGTAGCGTCCCGTATCGTGCAGAAGAGCCGCCGCGTCGCACGCGCGCACCGTCTCGGCGTCGAAGCCCTCGCCCTTGGCAATGAGCCGCGCGTTCGCCACCACATGCGCCGTGTGGATGCGCTTTAGCTCCATCATCGGCGGCAAATTGCCGTCCGCTCCGCGGAACGTATCCACGTAGGCGTTGTAAAGGTCAATCAACATTTGAATGGTAATCATGTTTTTTCCTTTTCATTGCGGTATATTGTCAATGGACATCTCTCCGGCACTCAGTTCGCGGCGGCCTGGCGGAACTCGACGCGGCGGAGGAAGCGGATCTGGAGGTAGGTAAATGCTATTAAGGCCGTGCCGAGGAACCACGCCATCGTCGTAGCGGTGGAGAAACGCAGGTTGTTGTAGGCTTCCTTCCAGATCACGAGCGAGAGCACGTTCGTCGCGTCGCCCGGACCGCCGAAGGTGAGGAGGAATATCGACCCCATGCCCTGAAACGCCGCGATGAACGCCCCCACAAAGTTGATCACCATGAGCGGCAGTAGCTGCGGCAGCGTGACGTGGCGGAACCGCGCGAAGATGCCGGCACCATCAATCGCCGCCGCCTCATAGTAGTCCGGCGGCAGCGCCCCAAGCGCCGCGATGTAGATGAGCGACGCCGTGCCCATCCCTGCCCACACGCCCGGCAGGATGCAGCATGTCATCGCCCACGCCGGATCCTGCAGCCACGCATGCCGTCCCACGCCGAACCACGCAAGCATCTGGTTGAGCATGCCGTTCTCCGTGGGATCGAACATCATCTTCCACATAAGCGTGACCACAAGCGCGCTCGTGAGGTGCGGCAGAAAGTACACCGTTCGGAAGAACACCTTCCCGTGCGGAATCTCGCTCAGCAGGAGCGCAAGTATCACGGGCGAGACGAATCCAAGCGCCAGCGTGATCGCCACGTACTGGAGCGTGCGCCCCCAAGCCTTCCAGAAACCGGGATCGGAAGCTACGCGGATGAAGTTGTCCAGCCCCTCCCATGTGCCCGTACCCACGATGCGGTAGTCCTGAAACGCCATCAGCGCACCGCGGATGAGCGGCCAGTAGCTCCACAGCGCGATGGAAAGGATTGCGGGCAAGAGGAAGAGCCAAGGGAGGTAGCGTTGGCGGCCGCCTCGGCGAGGCGGCCCTACCATGTCGTCCTTCGTCTTTCGTCCTCCGTCCTCAACCCTTTGTCCTTTGTCCTCTGTCCTCTGTCCTTTCACCCTCATCACCAACCACACGCACACGAGCACGCAGATCACCACAACGCCCAGCACCACGCGTGCCACGGGACGCGCCTCCTCGATGCGCGCCTTGTCGGCGTCGAACATCAGTCCTCGATTCGCGTCGTCCGAAATCGACTTCAGCGCGGCGGCGCAGTCGAGATCCTTCCCCGCGTCGCTGAGCAGAATGCCAAGGAACCTGCGGCTCACGAGGTCGCTCGCCGCCTGCCAGAATCCCATGTACGGCTCCGTCACCGCGCGGATCTTGCCCGCCGCGAGGTCGTCGTACATCTGGCGGATACCCGGCGGAACCTCCGCGAGATGCTCGTCGAAGCCGAGGCGCTTGAGGTCAGCGGGTAGACACCACCGCGCGCGCCCTTCCGCCACGTTCTTGCGCACCGTCTCGTCGTACACCTCGCCGGACGCAAGTTGTTCCACGCACGCCCACACCGCGTCGCGTTCTTCTTTCGAACGCCGCCCCACGCCCTCCGTCATCGCATAGAAGTGCTTGTGCGCCTGAAGCACCGGACGGCAGTTCTCGTCCGCCGCCGGGAACGGCATGAGGCCGATCTGGTCGGAGGAAAAGTTCAGCCGCTCGGTGAGATACACCACGAGGTCCTCGCCGCCGAACACGCTCACGATCTCGCCGTTCACGAACATGTCCGCCACTTCGTTCGACATCGAGAGCTGCGGCAACGCGCGCACTACGCCGTCTGCGATCAGACTTTGCAAGAACTTCGCCGCACGCAGAGACTCCGGCGAATCAAAGCACGCCTCCCATTTCTGATTCCCGTTTGACATTCGACTTTCGACATCCGGCATCCGGGATTCGACTTTCGACATGCGGATCACATCTCCGCCGGCGGCGCCGACCCACGGGAGGAAGCCCCACGGACGATTCTCAATCGCGAATGCGCGCTGACCACGCTGTACGGTCGCACCGGGAATGTTTTTGTCCGCAAACGTGAGCTTGCGGCACCAGTCGGCGAATGCATCCCATGTGCGCGGCGGCTTCTCGGGGTCGAGTCCTGCCGCCTTCACGAGGTCCTTGCGGTAGACGATGCCGTAGTAGGCAAAACCCGGCGTGGGGACGGCATAGACCTTGCCGTCCTTCGTCGCCACATCACGCCAGAGCTGTGGCACATCCTTCCAGCCCGGCCACTTCGCCTCGGCATCGGAGAGTTTGCCGTCGCCGTCCGTATCCTCGCCGAGCCATTCGTTAAGGGAGTAGCAGAACCCCTCGTCGATGTCGTGGCGGAGAATGTGGAACCAAGCCTTGTAGACGTCCGGTGCCGTGCCGCCTGCAAGCGCGAGCATGAACGCGGCACGTCCGCCGCCGCCGGGCAGGGTGAGTCCGCCCCACTGGAAGGGACGGATTTCCGGATGCGCCGCCGTGAAGCGGAGAATCTGCTTTGTGGACGGATCCTCCGGGTGGTCCGGGCGGTAGCACATGAGAAACGTCACGTCCGTTGCACACGCGGCGTATGCCGCGGCGGCCATGAATGCAGCTATCAACACTTTTCTCATGTTAAAACTACGATTTAAGCACCGATTCGAGGGGAACAACGGCATCAAAGTATCCATCACCCTCTACCGCCGGGGCAAGGTGTCCGTCGTAAATGAGCGCCGTACGCACCGAAAGGCCACGACGCACGGGAAGTCTCGCGACCTTTTCCTCAACTTCACGTATGATCTCCCGTCCAATCTCCCTGCGTCGCTTGATTTCTACGACCATCGCCGATTTCTTTGTCTGGACCAGGAGATCGATTTGGCATCCCGGCCCTTTTGCGTCGCTCTTTTTGCAGAACGGCGCCGCAGAAAGAACGAGCGAACGCCCAAGTCCGAGCTTTGGAAGAAATTCTGTTAGATGGTTGAGAACAAGGTTCTCCATCTGGAGGCCGAGAATCGCGTCCCATCCGTCAAGCTGTTCCATCGTCGCGATGGCGAAACGCCCCTTCTCAATCGTCTCACGGTTAGGCTCGATGTAACGCAGGAAAAAACGAGCGTAATTGTCGGAAAGTCGGTACTGGATGGCTTGCGCAGAGCGTCCGGTCGCGGGATTCAATCCGCGTTCCGAAGATATGAAGCCGGCCGTTTTGAGTTCTTCAAGACTGCCGGTGAGATGGCCATTGTTGAGCAGTCCCGTTTCAGATGCGAGTTCAGAGGCAGTCTTGGCACCACCCACAAGCGCAGCGAGCAACCGACGCTTCTCAACAGCCTCGTCTCCGAACACGTCTGAGAAGATTTCGTCGAAGTCCTCGGCGAGAACGCCGCCTGGAAGGAAACATGCCCGGCGAAGGTTCTCGTCTGCGGAAAGGGAGGGGTCGATTTCTTCAAGATATTTCGGGACGCCGCCCGTAACGGACAACACGTCGAGGATTTCGCGCGCCGCCACGCGCCCTCCCGACTTTCCCCAAAACTTGGTACAGTCCGCAAGCGGAAGCTCACGGACGACCATGTCCAAGGCACGTCGCCCGACGAAACCGGTATTCTTGAGGATTTTTTCGGTGATCCACGTCGAAACGGATCCACAGAGAAACAACACGAGTCGGTCGTGTTTTTTGAACGCCCTGTCCCAGACGATCTTGAGGTCTCCGGGAAAACCTCGGTCGAACTTGCCCATCCATGAGATTTCGTCCAGCAGCACGACGGTCTTACGTCCTTTTATTCGCTTGTCGAGTTGAACGAATGCCTCGAACCACGACGCGAGCGTAGGGACTTCTGTCCCCGTCTGCTCGGCGAGCTGCTCCCGGAATGATTCAAGCTGGTCGCGGTTGGTCATTCCGGGTTCTGGAGCCTTGCCCTCTATGGCAATGAAACGCGCGCCGCTCACACGCGCAAACTCGGCCACAAGAGAACTCTTGCCGATGCGACGGCGCCCCCTGCACGTTACAAGAGAAGCTACGGGTCTGCGCCACAGCCCCGCCAGCGTTTCCAATTCCTCTTTGCGTCCAATGAACATGCAAATGAAATCCTCTTAACTGAAGACGCGGGGAATTTTACCATGAAACCGTTTTCGAGGCAATGAGAATCTGGGCGAAAGATTGCAAAAAAAACAATCTTTCGCCCATGATTCAATTCGCCTTCGTGGCGGATTTCCGAGCGACTTTCCTCAAGCGGCTACGGACAGAAACGCCGAATGTTACTTCGCACGCTCACGGCTCAGACGAGACCGCGCTTGATGAGGTGTTCGGCTATTTCGACGGCATTGAGGGCCGCGCCGCGCAGCAGCTGGTCGCCGCTCACGAACATGTCGAGCCCCTTCTTGTCGTTGCGCGAGATGTCCTGGCGAATGCGTCCCGCTAGCACGTCGTACTTCGCCGTCGCGTCCAGCGGCATTGGATACCCGCCGTTGAGCGGATCGTCCACCACCTTCACGCCCTCGGCCTTCGCGAGGATCTCGCGCGCCTCTTCGGGCGTGACGTCCTCTTCGAACTCGAGGTTGAGCGACTCGGAGTGCGCGCGCGGAATCGGCACGCGCACGCTCGTGCAGCTCAGCATGAGGTCCGGCGCGTGCAGCATCTTGCGCGCCTCGTTGCGCATCTTCAGCTCTTCGAGCGTATACCAGTTGGTCTCGTCGAACTTGTCGATGTGCGGAATGAGGTTGTAGGTGAGCTGGTGCTGGAACGCCTTGACGGTCAGGGGCTTGCCCTCCACCATCTCCTTCATCTGCAGCTCCAGCTCGGCGAGGCCGGGCGCACCCGCGCCCGACGCCGCCTGATAGGTGGAGGCGATGAGGCGTTTCAGCTTCTTCGCCTTGTGGAGCGGGGCCACGGCCTCGAGCATGATCGCCGTCGTGCAGTTCGGGTTGGCGATCACGCCCTTGTTCCAGTCGAGGTCCTCCGCGTTCACCTGCGGTGTCGATCATCTTCGCGCCGGACTTCACCACGGCATCCTTAAGCTGGATCGCCACGTCCGTCTTGCCGGCAAAGAGCACAATGTCAAGGCCGTTGAAGCTGTCTTCTCCGGCCTTGAGAACGTGGTAAGTCTCGCCGTTGATCACCTCGTCGCGCTCGCGGCTGGCGAACACCTGCACCTTTCCGCAGGGGAACTGGCGGTCCTTCAGGACCTTGATCATCTCGGCCCCGACGGCGCCCACGCCGACGAGACCCACGTTGTATTGCTTGCTCATGTTGATGAGATCGTCGGCGGGGCAGGCGGCGGACAGGCTGGCAACCTTGCCCTTGCCCTCGACCTTGACGGACTTGAGCACGCCGGCGGCCAGCTTCATGCCGTCGTCCTTGGCGTCCTTGACCATCATCGTCAGGGGCGTCAGGCTGCCCTTCGCGAGTTCCACGAGCTTCGTGGCCTCAGCGTCGGAAGCCGTCTCCACGGCCAGATCAAGCTTGACGTCCTTGCCGTCGGCCGATGCGCTGAGGGCGAGGTCCAAGGATCCGAGGCCGAGTACGAGCTTGTCGCCGTCCGGCAAGAAGCTGGTGAGCCCCTTGAGCATCTCTTGGTCAGGGATGGACTTCTTCACGTTCTCGCCCACCTTCACGGCCTTGACGCGGATTGCGTCGTTGGCACCGAGCGCGAACGTGCCAAAGTCGGCACTCGCACCCTTGCCGTCGCGGTAGAGAGCGATCTGCTTCTCGAGAACGGCCTTGGACGATGTGATGATGATCAGCTGGCCGTCGAGCGACGCGACAAACGGCACAACCGTCTTTTCGCCGACCTTGAATTCCTTGGAGTTGATCGAGTAGGCGGACACTCCGGCGACCGTCTCCTTCTTGAACTCAGGCTTGCCCGCGTCCTTGTCGTCCTTCAGCTTCTTCTCGCATGCGGCAACGGCCTTGTCGAGGCTGAGCGTGGTGGCGAACGCAATGGCGACGTCGGGAGCGTCCTTCCCCTGCACGGCGGCGGACACGTCACCGACGGTCAGGACCATCCACTTGCAGTCGGTCTTGTCAAGTTCGAGTTCCTTGACGACATCCTTCATCTCGGCCGGCATCTGCTTCAGGTTGTCCTCGGAAGTCCAGCCACCATCCATCTTGTACTTTTTGAGAACCGGCGCGAGGGAGGTGTCAGTGCCAGACCGGGAAGCCAGTGCGAGGACCGTACCCTCGGCGACTTTCGGCTTGGAATAGTCACCGCTGGATCCGCAGCCGGTAATACCGACCGCAACGGCGGCGGCCAGAGCACCGCACGCCAGATGTTTCATCATTTTCATTTCATTCATCCTTTTGGGTTGTTTGTTCGTTTTTGGCTTGTTCGCCGTTTTGCTGGACCGGACCACCCGATCCTTCAATTTGTTGTTGCGGTACCCACTCCTCCAGGCGGGCCGTCTGCTCGATGGGCTTGACGTATGCGTCAGACTCGTCGGCGAGCGGCTTGGGGTCGAGGGCGTTTTCGAGATTGGGCTCCTTGCGCGTGATTGCGTCGTCGCGTACGAAGCCCGTCTTCCCGGAAGCCGTCTTGACGGCTAGCCCGCCCACCATCGCGGCGGCGGCGGCCTTCTGCTCCTCGGTAACGGCCTCGCGCGCGTCCACTGCGGCCTTGGCGGCCTCGTCCACGGGCTTGAGCGTGCTCGTCTGGCCGCGTGCGAGCTTCTCGAGCGGCTTCAAGAGCGGATCGTCGTCCTGGATGATCGTACACTTGAGGGGTTCGTTGATGTACTCCTCGATCTCGGGGATCGCGAAGGACTCGTCCTCGTCCGCGAAGGAGATCGCGATGCCGGTGTTGCCGGCACGGCCCGTGCGGCCGATGCGGTGTACGTAGTCTTCGGCCTCGTAGGGGAAGTCGAAGTTGATCACGTACTCGATGTCGTCCACGTGGATGCCGCGTCCCGCAACGTCCGTGGCGACGACGATCTTGATCTTGCCGGCGCGGAAACCCTCGAGCACCTGGAGGCGCTTGTTCTGGCTCACGTCGCCGGAGAGCATCTCGCACTTCACGCCGCGGCGCTTGAGCGACTCGTAGACGTCCTCGGTCGTGGACTTGCGGTTGCAGAACACGATCGCGCGGGCGTCAGGATGGAGGGAGATGTGGTTGAACAGGACCTTGAACTTGTCCTCGGAGCGGATCACGTACACGACCTGGCGGACGGTGTCCGTGGCGTTGTGCTCGCTCTCCACCTCGGCCTTGACGGGCTCTTCCATCCACTGCGATGCGAGACGCATCACGTCGTCGGTAAGAGTGGCTGAGTAGAGCATCGTGGCGCGCTTGTCCTTCTGCGGCAGGTGCGACATGATGCGGCGCACGTCGGGGATGAAGCCCATGTCGAGCATGCGGTCCGCCTCGACGCTCTTGAGGTCCACGACGTGGCGCTGGCAGAAGTCCAGCAGACGTCCCGGCGTCGCGACGAGCAGATCGACGGGAGCTTCCTGAAGTTCCTCGCGCTGGCGGTCCATGTCCATGCCGCCGTATACGGCGAGCGAACGGAGGCCGCAGTATTTGCCGATCGCGTCGGCGTCCTTGCAAATCTGGATGACGAGTTCGCGCGTGGGCGCGATTACGAGGGCGCGCGGCGTGCCGCCCGTCTTCGCGCGCGACTCGGGCGTGCGGAGGTAGCGGGTGAGGATCGCCACGAGGAACGCAGCCGTTTTGCCGCTGCCGGTCTGCGCCTTGCCGGCGATGTTCTTGCCGTCGAGGGCGTTCTGGAGCGACAGCGCCTGGATCTCGGTGCAGTACTGGAAACCTAGGTCGGCGATGCCGTGCAGCACCTCCGAAGGAAGGTCGAAGTCCTGGAAGCGCATCTTGCCTTCCATGGGTTCGACGGCGAAGGACGCGGGGTCCCACGCCGCATGTGCCGCCTTGCGAGCGGCCATCTCCTCGGGGGATACGACGCCGCCCGGACGCATCTCGCTCGCGGCGGTGTTGACGGACCGAGGACGGCGGTCGCCGCCACGTTCGCTACGTCCGCCACGGCGCGCGCCTTCACGTCCGCGCGAGCCGCGTTCGCCGCGTCGTTCGCCCGACGCACCGTCCTTGCGGGGCGGGCGCTGCTGCTGTTGCTGTCCTGACGGACGCTGAGGTTGCTGACCAGCAGGACGCTGCCCTGCGGGACGCTGTTGCTGCTGGGGTTGTCCGCTACCGTTTCCGTGGCGGCCATGCTTGCCCCGCCGACCGCGCCCGTTGCCGGATCCTTCCTTTTTTCCGGCGCCAGTAGGCGCGCCCTTCCCGCCCTTGGGCGCCGAAGGGGATTTGCCGATCAATTTCTGGACCAGCTTCTTAAGAAATCCAAATGCCATAGTGCCTTCTTCAAATCTGTGAACGCAAAGGGCCGCTGGAAGCAGAACTTCCACGGCGGCCCAATGCAAGCTTCGCCCTGCGCGCGCGGACGCGCGGCAGGACGGAGGATTCCGAATTAACGCTTCGAGAACTGGAAGCGCTTGCGGGCGCCGGGCTGACCGGGCTTCTTGCGCTCCTTCATGCGGCTGTCGCGCGTCATGCAGCCGGCCTGCGCGCAGGTTGCCGTCCGCCGCCACGAGGGCGCGGGCGAGGCCGTGGCGGATCGCGCCCGCCTGGCCGCTGCAGCCGCCGCCCTTCGCGAACACGATCACGTCCACGGCGGACGCGTCGAATCCGGAGATCGCGATCGGCTGCTTGAGGTAGTCACGCAGCGCCTCTGAGGTGATGTACTCCTCGAGTGCCACGTTGTTGACGGTCCACTTGCCGTCGCCCTGGGCGAGCGTCACGCGCGCGCAGGCGGTCTTACGACGACCGGTTCCGGCGGAAATCACTTTCTTGGTAGCCATTCCTAAAATCTCCTTAGAGCGTGATCACTTCCGGCTTCTGAGCCGCGTGGGTGTGTTCGGGGCCCGCAAACACTTTCAGGCGCGTCATCATCTTGCGCGCGATGGTGTTCTTGGGGAGCATGCCCCAGACGGCTTCCTTGATCATACGGTCGGGATGCTTCGCGCGCATCGTGGCGGCCGTGAAGTGCTTCAGGCCGTCCCGGTAACCGGAATAGCGCTGGTAGTCCTTCTGCGTTTCCTTCTTGCCGGTGAGCTTCACCTGGGCGGCGTTGACCACGATCACGAACGCGCCGGCGTCCACGGAGGGGTCGAACGAGGGGGAGTCTTTCGCGCGAAGCTTGTTCGCGATCACGACGGCGAGACGACCAAGAACCTGGTCCTTCGCGTCCACCAGCAACCACTTCCGGCTGTCGCCGGGGTTCGCTGGACGAGTGCTTTTCTGCATGTTTCTTTCCTTTTCGTGTGGCTTTGTGCCCCGCCGCGGCGAGGTTTTGTCCGTTTGCGCAGACGGAACTCCCGCCTGCGGAGAACCGACTTCGTCAGCCGATTCCGCGTGTGAGCAGTATAGTTAATCAAAAAAACCGTGCGCCGTCAAGACGGCAAATTAACTTTTTTGAAAATTCCGGACAGCGCGCGGAACGAGACACGCGACTCCCTTTCTAGTGCGACCGCGCTAAAGCGCGGTCCTTAATTTTATTCAACCGTCACGGGCCAAGTGATAGCAGGACGCTTGCACGTCGCCTGACCGTAGCCGACGCCTTCGACGACCACGCCGCTCACCTTGAAGGTGTACTTCTTGAGCTTCGTCGCATTGCCCTCGCCTTCCAGCGCGTAGACCTTGAATGAACCCTTGAACGTACCCTTCTTCGGCGTATAGGTGAGCTTCATGGCGGAGAGATTCGATCCCTTCGACTTATCCACCAGAAGCCCCTTTCCGGACGCCGCATTGTAGATTTCCGGCAGCGCCGCGCCCCTCTTCGGCTTCGCCCACTTGACGCTCGCGGCCTTGGCGAACTGCCACTTGCCACCCGACGCCGTCACCGGCACTTCATTCGGCAGGAGATCCGCAAGGACGGTGCCAGTAAAGGCCGAAATACCGTCCACGCCAACGGACACCGTCGTACCAGACTTGGTCCAGTTGCCGCCCACGTCCGCAGACTGCACGTGCCATGTGCCAAGCGAACCTGCGAACTTCTCGCCGCCAATGGTAACCGTCATAGTGCCCACCTTCTTGACCTCTAGCGTGACCGTCAGCGGAGCTGCGGCGCTCACGAGGCCCTGCACGCCCCTTATGGTGTACCTCTTGCCGTCAAGGAGCGTCACGTATCCGGACACCTTGCTCGTACCTCTCCTGATGTTCACCTTACCTAGTTTGAGTTCCACCACTCCAACCACGTCATATCCGGAATACACCGCGCCGCGCAGCGTCTTCCCTGCGGAGTAGGCAGCCTTGATGTTACTCGGGGAAAGGAACACGTAACCACTCCCGCCGGATGGCGTGGTGCCGGAACCAGAACCAGCGCCGGAGCCAGAACCGGAACCAGAGCCAGCGCCGGAACCAGAGTCAGCGCCAGAGCCGGAGCCAGAACCAGAGCCAGGTGCAGACGGATCATCCCCGGCGGGATGCGAACTCACCCAGTGTGCATAAAACGTCACATCTGCCGTCACCACTGTGGAAGCGTCAATCCGCGAACCGGCGTCTTTCTCCGTGAACCAACCGTCGAACGTGAAACCCGCATACGTAGCCGAAGGCAGTTTCCCGACCGCAGAGCCGGACTCCACGTCGCGCGTCGCATCCGCACACGTACCGCCATTTGCGTCGAAAGTCACAGTGAAGATATCCGACGGCTCCACGAACGTGACCTTGTCGACATCATCATAGGAACCTGCAAACAACCCTTTGACGCGCTCCTTGTCGCCCTTCTCGACATAGACCGTCACCAGCCCCGTTCCATCGAACGCATGCTCGCCGATCACAGTCACGCTCGCCGGGATCCTCACGCCGGTCAATGTGGTGTGGCCGTAGAACGCGCTGACGCCGATGGAGGTAACGCCATTCGGAACCGTCACCTCGGCGTCAGACCCCACGTAGAAGTATATAACGTTGCGAACTTTGACAAATCCCTCCGCGTCCGCCATCCCCTTGCATCCCCAAAACGTCATATCCCCGATGCTCGTCACGCCTTTCGGAATCGTAACGCCAGTCAATGCCGCGCACTTGTAAAACGCCCTGTCACCGATTCTCACCACGGGACAGCCACCGAGCGAGGAAGGCACAGTGATTTTGCCCTCTACCGTCTTGTAGGGGACAGCCGGCTTACCGTCATTGTAGATTTCCGCCTCTCCATCAACGATCCGGTAGGTCCAGTTTACGCCGTCTGCGTCCGTCCACGTCTCGTATTCCATGTCCACGAACGTGAGCCCGCTCGTGTCGAGATTCGCCTTCTCAAGCATCTCCTTGACGCGCTCCTTGTCCCCCTTCGAGACATAGACGGTCGTCAATTCGGTGCAGCTTTGAAACGCATACTCCCCGATGCCCTCCACGCTCTTCGGTATCGACACTTCCGTCATTCCCCTGCAGTTCATGAACGAGCTTAACCCGATGAGCTTCACGCCATACTCGATTGTCATGCTAGTGAGGCCGGAGCAGCCAGTGAACGCGAAATCGCCGATGTCCTCAACGCCGCCGGCAAACGTGACGTTCGTGAGCGACGAGCAGTTTAAGAATGTGCGACTCTTTATGCTCGTCACGGCCGGCGGGATCAAGATGCTCTTCAGGGATTCGCATTCGCAAAAAGCGTATTCCCAAATGCTCGTTATGCTATTGGGCAGATTGACGGAAGGCAGCTTCTGGCAGCCGGAGAACGCCTTGTAGCCGATGCTCTCCAGGCCATCGGGCAACTCGACGTTCTCCAGCGATGCGCAGTCGCAGAACGCACCCCACCCAATGGTCTTCACGCCAGGCTGGAGCACCACGTCCTTCAGGGACGTGCACTCCTGGAACGCATCTTTTCCGATGTCAACAACGCTGCCCGGAATCACAACGGCCGACAGGGCGGTGCAACCGCTGAACGCGGACTCGCCGATCACCTCCAAGCCCTCGTTGAGGCGCAAGGCGCTTAGAGACGTGCATTCGCAGAACGCATATTCGCCGATGGTCTTCACCGTTTTCGGCACCGACACCTTCGCCAGCGAGCGGCACTTCCCGAATGCCCATTTGCCAATGCTCGTCACGGTATCAGGTATCGTCACTTTCTCCAAGGCGGTGTTGCTGAAGGTATCGTCTTCAATGGTTGTCACACCGTTAGGAATGTTCACGTACTTCAAAGCGGAACAGTCTTCAAATGCGGACTCACCGATGCTCGTCACGGTATCAGGTATCGTCACGCTCGTCAATGCGTCGCAGTCCTCAAACGCAAAATCGCCGATCCTCGTCACAGGGTGCCCGCCGAGCGTAGATGGAACGGTGATCTCGCCTGCCGTGGCGTCGGGGATCGCGGCCTCGTCGTCATTGTAGATCTCGGCCTCGCCCGCGTCATTGACCCGGTAGCACCAGACAATGCCGTCGACCGTTTCTTTAAGTGCTCCTTCTTCATCAATTGAACCTTCCAGGTCTTCCTTGAAACTGAGGCCGGCCGTGTCATACCCGGAATCCTCAATCATCTGCCTCACGCGCTCCTTGTCGCCCTTCACAACATGAACAGTCGTCCATGCCGTGTCGTTGCGGAACGCATCGTGGCCGATGCTCTTCACGTTCGGCGGTATCGTCACGCTCGTCAAGGACGTCTTGCCCACGAAAGCGCCGCTGCCGATGCGCGCCACGGTATTCGGTATCGTAACCTCGGCGGTGGAACCGGCATAGTAATGGAGAACGTCGCGGACGATGACGAAACCGGAGTCGTCCGCCATGCCCTTGCAACCCCAGAACGCCCAGTCGCCGATGGCCGTAACGGCATCGGGGACCGTCACGCTAGTCAGCTTGTCGCAGCCATAGAACGCGGAACCGCTGATCTCGGTCACGCCCGCCGGTATCGTCAAGCTCGTTGCCGAACCGTCGTAGTAGTAGATGACACCGCGGACGATGACAAAACCATCCTCGTCCGCCATGCCCGTGCAACCCCAGAACGCCTCGTTGCCGATGCTCGTCACGGTGTCGGGTATCGTCACGCCTGTCAGCGAACTGCAGTCGGTGAATGCATAATCGCCGATGCGCGTAACGGGGCAGCCGCCGAGCATGGCGGGGACCGTGATGCTGCCGCGCGTCGCCTCCGGAATCGCGGGCTCCTCCTCGTCGTTGTATATCTCCGCCTCGCCGTCGACGATCCGGTACTGCCATTCGACACCGTATTCATCCACCTCCATTTCGGTCCCCTCGGGCATCCAGTGCGCATAGCATGTCATATCGTCCGTCACGACGGTCGCAGGCGTGATCAGGATGCCTTCGTCTTCATCCACTTCCGTGTACCAGCCCTTGAACACCCACCCTGCGCGCGTAGGAGTGGGAAGCGCCCCCACCGCCGCGCCGCTCGCGACAATGCGGGGGGTGGTCTCCGACACGTCGCCGTAATTCGCGTCAAACTCAACTTCGAAGCTCGTGTCCAGTCCGTCGCTGAATATGATTCCGGTCGTATCGAGTTTCGAATCCTGAAGCATCTTCTTCACACGCGCCTCGTCGCCCGGCTCGACCTCGACCATGGCCAGCACCGTATCGGCGAAGGCGTAATCGTCGATGCGCCTCACGCTCTTCGGCACTTCTACAGTGTCCAGCTTCCCACAACCCCTGAACGCTTCATAACCGATCCTCTTCACGCTGGAAGGGAATTTCACTTCATCAAGCGACGTGCAGTATCCGAACGCCCTCTCCTCAATGAACGTAAGGCCACCGCTAATCGTAACGACATAGAGGTCGGTGCATTGGTAGAACGCCGCGCGCCCAATGCTACAAACGGTCGCAGGCACCGTCACATGCCATAGTGAACCACAGTGGTCGAACGCATACTCCCCTATGCGTGTCACGCCTTCCGGAACATCCACCTCATCTTCGGAACCGGCGTAGTGGTGGAGAACTCCGCGAACGATGACGAAGCCGTCATCGTCCGCCATGGCGTCGCAGCCGGAAAACGCGTCGGCGAGGCTCGTCACGGTGGCGGGCACCGTCATCCTAAGTGACGAACAGCCGGCGAACGCCTGTCTTCCTATGCTAGTCACGCTCGCAGGCAGCGTAACGCCGGTTATGCGCTCGCAGCCCTTGAACGCCTCGCGCCCGATGCGCGTGACGGGGCAGCCGCCGAGCGTGGCGGGAACCGTGACGTCTCCTGCCGTGTCAAGCGGAATCGCGCTGTCACCGGTACCGCCATATATCTCCGCCTCTACGCCGTTGGTCTTAAAACGCCATTCAACGCCGTTGACCGTTTGCTTGTTGATGGTTCCGTGGTCTTCCTTGAACTCCAGCCCGCTCGTGTCAAGGCCCGATGCCTCGAGCCGCGGCTGCACGGTGGCCGTATCGCCACTAAATACATGCACCGTTTTCAAGGCGGAGCAGTCCTTGAAGGCGTTATAGCCGATCGTAGCCAAGCCAGGAATAGTCATGTGCTTCAGGGACGTACACCCTTTGAACGCCTCGGTTTCGATGCTCGTCAAATAGGTGGGAGTGATGAAATTCACGCTCTTCAACGCCAAACATCCGGCGAAAGCCTCCAATTCAATGATCTCCACGAATTCGGGCATCGTCACGCTCGTCAAGGCGGAACATTGGTGGAACGCACGAGACCCTATGCTCTTCACTTTGCAGCCGCCGAGCCACGAGGGAATGTCTATGTGGCCTGCCGTAGTCTTGGGGATCACGGGATGGTAATTGTTAGACAACTGCGCCACGCCGTCTTTGGCCTGGAATTGCCAGACGACACCACCGGCCTTCTCGTGGTACATTACTTCCAACACCGGGTCGCAACCCTCGAAGACATCTGAATCCCTGCCCAACACGTCGATGAACCTCGAAGGCAGGGACGCCGTGCGCAACGCCGGACAATTAGCGAACACCTTCCCTTCGATACTCACAACGCTGTCAGGCACAAACACGTCTTCCAGGGCGCTGCATCCCATGAACGCGCCCCATCGAATGCGCGTCACGGCGTCCGGTATCGTCACGTCGGTGAGGCCGATACACTGGTAGAACGCGTAACTACCGATGCTCGTAACGAGTTTTCCGTTTATTTTGGACGGGATCTTCAAAGTGCCCGTGGGCTTTGGATCAATGGCGGCCCCCGGCGAAGTCTTGTATATCTCCACGCCTCCGGAAGTCAATTCATTATAGGACCACGTGTACATGCCATCATTCCAGGTCTCGATGTCGGCCTGCGCCGTGCCTGCAAGCGCGAACGCGGCCGTTGCGGCAACCGCCCGTGCGGCACCGCCAAACCAGCTACAGCATGAACGCAATGGTTTCTTCAAACTCTTTTTCATCGCTTTGTTCCTTTTTGGGAGCCTCACTTGACCAGCACCGCCCAGGTCACGGCGGGCCTCTTGCACGTCGCCTGTCCATAGCCGACGCCGTCGGCGACCACGCCACTCATCTTGAAGGTGTACTTCTTGAGCTTCGTCGCCTTGCCCACGCCATCCAGCGCATAGACCTTGAACGAACCCTTGAAAGTACCCTTCTTCGGCGTGTAGGTGAGCTTCATGGCGGAAAGGTTCGGCCCCTTCGCCATATCCACCAGAAGTCCCTTGCCGGACATCGCGTCGTAGATTTCCGGCAGCGCCGCCGAGCCCCTCTTCGGCTTCGCCCACTTTACGCCCGTTGCCTTGGCACACTTCCACTTGCCGCCCGCCAACATCACCGGCACGTCCTTAGGCAGAAGATCCGCAAGTACCGTGCCCGTAAAGGCCGAGAGTCCTCCCACGTCAACGGACACCGTCGTGCCCGACTTGGTCCAGTTGCCGCCCACGTCAGCAGACTGCACGTGCCAGGCGCCGAGCGAGCCCGCGAACCTCTCGCCGCCGATGGTGACCGTCATCGTGCCCACATTCTTGACCACGAGCGAGACGGTCACGGGCGCCGTTCCGTTCACACTTGTGGCGGTAGTCGCCTTGATGGTACACTTCTTCCCGTCCAGCCCGATGAACGAACCGGACACCTTGCTTGTCAGCTTCTTGGGGTTCACCTTACCGAGCTTCAGCTCCACGACACCCACCACGTCGCAGCCGCTGTACGCGACACCATGTAGCTTCACGACCTTCGGCGCGCTGTATGGTTCAACAATGTCGCCCGCTTCCCGAGACACGTAGCAGGGCCCATCGGGTGTCACGGGATCGGGTGTCACGGGATCGGGTGTTACGGGATCGGGCGTCACGGGATCGGGTGTCACGGGATCGGGCGTGACCGGATCGGGTGTCACGGGATCGGGCGTCACGGGATCGGGTGTTACGGGATCGGGCGTGACCGGATCGGGCGTCACGGGATCGGGCGTCACGGGATCGGGTGTCACGGGATCGGGCGTGACCGGATCGGGCGTCACGGGATCGGGTGTCACGGGATCGGGTGTCACGGGATCGGGCGTCACGGGATCGGGATCAACAGGATCGGGCTCCACAATCTCCTCCGTCCAGTGCGCGTAGTACGTCACGTCTTCCGACACTGTGGTGGATGCGCTGATCTGCGTCCCGCCGCTCACCGCCGTGAACCAGCCGTCGAACGTGTGTCCCGCCCACTCCGGCGTGGGCAGAGTCCCGATCGCCTCGTCAATCTCGACATGGCGATAGGTTTCAAACACGGTTCCGCCGTTCGGATCGAAGGTGACGATGCGCGTATCAACCGGGTCCTCGATGTATGTGACAGGCTTATCGTACCCCGAACCTTCGACAAGCCCCTTCACGCGCGCAGTATCGCCCGCCTCGACATACACGACCGCCAAAGCGCTGTCGGTGAAAGCATCTATTCCAATGCTCGTGACCGTCTTCGGGATCCGCATGGAGGACAGATTGGCACAGTTCACGAATGCACTGTCCGCAATGGTCGCGATGCAGTCAGCGAACGCGCACTCCGTAATGATCAGCAACGCCGCCGGGATGTTCACTTGTGCCAGGGCCTGACAATCGGAGAACACGGTGCTTCCGATAGTCGTGACGCTGGCAGGAAGCGAAATGCCCTCAAGGGCCGTGCAGCCGGAGAACGCCTGGTCGCCGAGGTCCGTCACGCCGGCCGGGATCGACACACCCTTCAGCGACGGGCTGTCCTGGAAGCACCAGTCACCGATGCTCGTCACGCCGGGCTGGATCGTCACGCGTTCAAGATTGGGGCATTCCAGGAAGGCGCAGTCCCCGATGCGCGTGACGGGGCAGCCGCCGAGCGTGGCGGGAACGGTGATGGAACCCGCCACCGTGGCCGGTGAGATGGCCGCTTTGTCATCATTGTAAAGCTCTGCCTTGCCGTCGTCGATGCGGTAAATCCACGTGAGGCCGTTGGCGTCCGTCCAGGTGCTGTAGCCGGACGCAAGCCACTGTGCGTAGAACGTCGCGTTTGCGGAGACGACGGTGGATGCGTCCACCTGCGTGCCGCCGCTCGCAGCCGTGAACCAGCCCTGGAAGACGTGGTCTTCCCTCGTCGGCGTGGGGAGATCGCCAACTGCCGAATCGACTGCGACGGACTTGGTGGCAGGCGTCACCGTGCCGCCGTTGGCGTCGAAGGTGACGGTGACGGTCGCGGAGTCGGACTTCCAGTGCGCGTAGAACGTCACGTCTGAATCGACCGTGGTGGACTCGCTGACCTGCGTGCCGCCGCTCGCGGCCGTGAACCAGCCCTGGAAGGTGTTGCCAGCCCATGCGGGCGTGGGCAGGGCGCCCACCGCCGCGCCGTTCGCGACGGTGCTGGTATTCGGCGAAACGGTACCGCCGTTCGCGTCGAACGTAACGGTGAAGTTTGTCTTCTTCCAGTGCGCGTAGTACGTCACATCCCCCATCACCGTGGTGGACGCGCTGATCTCGCTGCCGCTACTCGCGGCGGTGAACCAGCCAAGGAACGTCCAGTCCGGGCGCTCCGGCGTGGGCAAGTCGCCCACCGCCTCGCCGCTCGCGACGGTGCGGGTGGTCGACGCCGGCGTGCCGCCCGCCGCGTTGAACGTGACGGTGAAGAGCTGCGTCCAGTGGGCATAGAACGTCACGCTGTTGCGCACGCCCCTGTTAGCGGATACCTGTTCCCCGCCGGTCTTTTCCGTCCACCAGCCGTCGAACCGATAACCATTCCTTGTCGGCTCGGGCAAATCCCCCACCTTTGAATTGACGGGAACTGTTATGCTCTCCGGAGACACCGTCCCTCCGTTCGGATCCAAAGTGACGGTAGCCGTCGTAGGAGGAGCCCAGCGTGCGTAGAGCGTATGCGCCGTACTGTTCTGGACCTGTGTATCCGCGAACACCTCCGTGCCGTCGCTTTTAGCGGTAAACCACCCCAGGAACCGCTGGTTGGGACGGGTCGGGGTCGGAAGCACTCCGTAGACGCCGCCGTATGTCAAATCCTTTGTCGTGGGCGACACGCTACCGCCCGTCGGATCAAAGGTGACGGTGACGACCTGCGCCGCCGCACGGATTTTACGGCCCTGCCACGTGCCCGCCGCCAGCGCAGCCTCCCATCCCGTCGCCGTCGCCGACACGATGGACTCGAGGAGAGTCTCGCTCGTGCCCGTGTAAATCATCTTACCTGCCTCCGTCGGTGCAGCAGGGCAGTTGCCGACGTAGGTCACGGTCTTAAGCCCCGTGCATCGCAGGAACGCATAGTTCCTGATGTCATCCACCGACGCGGGGATCGTCATGTCGGTCAATCCGGTGCAATCCGAGAACGCGCTGTCAAAGATAGTCGTCAAGCCGTCAGGGAGCGCCAAGCTCGTCAAGCCGGAGCACTTGTAGAAAGCACTCGACGCAATCGTCGCAACGGTGGCCGGAATCACGACCCCGGTCATGCCGGAACATTCGTAGAAAGCATCTCCGCCGATGGTCGTAACGTCCACGCCGCCGAGCGTTGCCGGGATCGTAATCAAACCGGTCGGCGCGGGTTCAACGGCGGGAGATTTCGCGCCTTTGTAGATTCTCGCGGTGCCAGCACCTTCGAGGACGTAATACCACGTATAGCCGCCAACCTCCTCGGTCAGGAATTGCTGTTTCCACTGCGCAAAGAAAGTGACTTCCGCAGTCACCTGGAAGGACGCATCAACCTGAGTTCCATCGCTCGGCAGAGTGAACCAACCGACAAAGTCGTAATTGTCCCGTGACGGCGTGGGCAACTCACCGATTGTATTGCCGATCCCGATGACGCGCGTGGGCTCTTCGACACTGCCGCCGTTCGGTTCGAAGGTGACCGTGACGGTGTTCAGCGTCCAGTGCGCATAGTACGTGACGTTCTCCGTGACCGTCTGGTCAGGGGCAATCTGCGAGCCACCGTCCGAGGTCGTCCACCAGCCGTTGAACGTGTAGCCATCGCGCGTTGGCGGCGCGGGCAGTTTGCCGACCGTGCTGCCGTGCACGACGACGCGGGTGGTCGTCGCAGGCGTCCCGCCGTTCGCGTTGAACGTCACCGTGTGGTTCTCCAGCCAGTTCGCGTAGAAGGTGACGTCTGCGTTTATCGTCTGGGTCTCGGAAATCTTCTGGCCGCCGATGAACGGCGACGTCCACCAGCCGTTGCACGTGTAGCCGTCACGCGTAGGCGTGGGCAGCGTCCCCACCTGTCCACCCTTCACGACGAGGCGGGTGGTCGGCGACACGGTGCCGCCGTTCGCGTTGAACGTGACCTTGCAGGGGGTCTGCGTATAATGCGCATAGAAAGTGACGTCCGCATTTATGATGTAGGCCGTGGTGACGCGCTCGCCGCCGCTCGCGGCCGTGAACCACCCCGTGAACGAATATCCGGACGGCGGATTCGGCGTTGGCATGCTGCCCACCGCCGCCCCGTGCGCGACGTTTTTGGCGCGATCCGCCAATGGTAGTGCGGTGCCGCCGTTGGCGGTAGCGTTGAACGTCACCTTGTGGGTGAGGCCGCGGTAGGTAACCGTAACGTCCGGGCAATTGAGAAACCACGTATTCGCACCCGACGTATTGTAGAGGGATCCCGGCAGGGATGCCGTCTTCAGTGACTCACAGTTCTTAAACGCATAGGCGCCGAGTTTCTCCACACTGTCGGGGACATACACGTTTTCAAGGTTTGTGCATTTTCCAAATGCATAGCTGCCGATGTTCTTCACGGCTGCGCCGATCGTCACCGCCGTCAAGTTCGCACAGTTGTAAAACGCATAGTCGCCGATGCTCTTCACCGCCGTGCCACCCGTGACCGTCGTCAGGTTCGTACAGTTGTAAAAGGCCTGATTGCCGATGTTCGTCACCGTGCTGGGAATCTCCACCTCCGTAACGCCGCTCCCTGAGAAGACTTGAGTGTCCAAGGATTTCACGGTAAACGTGTCCCCTTTATACGAAAACGAGGAGGGGATGGTCACTTTACCCGTCTGCTTCGCGGCGACCACGAGAGGACTCACCAACTGCACGGACGAAAGGTCATAGGGGTCCTGGAATTGGAGTCTGTAGTACCAAGCCTGCCCGTCTTTTATCTGCGCAATGACGTGTTTTGAATTGTCCCAATAGAATACCATCAGATCTGACGCACACCTGGAGAAAGCCAACGCATCCCTAACGTAACCCAGCCGACTTATAGGCAGACTGACATAATTCAGTTTCTCGCAACCGTAGAAAGCATAATTTGCTATGGTTGACGAAGAGCTTGAATCGAATTCAACTTTCTCCAGACCCGAGCAGTAATAGAATGCATATTTGCCGACTGTTTTCACGTTTTTGGGGATGCTGACGGATTTTAACGAATAGCACTGCGAAAATGCGCAGTAGTCAATGTTCGTCACGGAATCCGGAATCTTCACGCTTGCCAATTTAGTGCATTGAGAGAAGGCATATTGCCCAAGGCTTTTCACCGCATAGCCGTTGATCGTGGATGGAATGTCCAAAGAGGTGGCTGTCGTCCTCGTGACAGCCGGGCGGAGATCTTCGATATTTCTCAGTTCTGCGCAATAGCCGCTCCCGTTCTTTATCACTTGATAGAGCCAGGTGTTGTAACCATTTCTTGCCTTCCCGCAGTACCGAGGCTGCAGCGCCGGGGCTGCCGAGAAATAATCCGTGCTGGAATCAATGAACGATATCGGGAGGCACACCGTCTCCAGATTTGAGCAATTCTTGAACGCAGTAGCAGAAATGGTGGTCACGTCATACGGAAGCTTCAGCGTTTTCAGGCTTGAACAGGATCCGAATGTATAGTCATTAATGGTCGTCACACGGGACGGAACCGTTATGGACGTGAGCGACGAACAGTTGTTGAACGCATACTCACCGAGTGTCAGCAGACTCGAGGGAAGCGTCACGTTGTCCAGTTTGCTGCAAAATTGGAATGTATGCCCGTCAATCTCGGTCACCGTACTTGGGAAATACACCCTTGCCAGATTGGAACACTGGTAAAACGCATGATCGCCGATAGATGTAACGGTACTGGGGATCGTCACCTTCGTGACGGCGGTGCAGTTGTAGAACGCATACTGGCCGATGCGCCTTACCGTGTAGCCGCCCAGCTTGGAGGGAACGGTCACTTCGCCCGTCGCACCGGAGACGGCCGGTTGGGATTCGCCCTTGACGATGGACACGTCTGAGCTGTCGGGAATGAATTTGTAGTTCCACGTAACTCCGTCAATCGTCTGCGAGAAGCCCCACGCCGTGCCTGCAAGCGCGATCATGGCGGTTGCGACAAGCGCCTTCACGGCACCGCCGAACTTTTTACATACTGTGCCCGCTTTGGAAGAAAAGTTGTTTTTCATTTCATGAGTCCTTTTTTGGCCTGTAAGCGTATGCTAGTATAGCACAGCGAAATCGCGACGGTGGGAAATTCTTCTGCCTTTTTCGGGCAAAATGGGCAAAATCAGATAAAAGGGTGAAGGCTCAGGAAGCGCTTCGGGACGCGATCTCGCGGTTGAGGCGTTCCACCGCCACGTCGTCCAGCGGATAGCGGGCGAGGGCGAACGCCGCGACGGCCAGGAACAGCGCGGGGACTACGCAGACAAGCCAGCGGATGCCCTCTTGTGCAAGCGGCGTCTGCATTTCGAGCCCGTTCATGAAATACGCGCCCGCCGCATTGCCCACCGACATCATGGCGAACGCCGCGACAAAAAAGAGAGCGAGAAGCCGCAAGGGCGCGTTCCGCCGGAACTCCCGCCAGAGATCGCCCGCCTTCATCTGCGCGGCGCCCGACGCATCCATCACCACGCGCTCCTTCGTCTGCATGAAGGAAAAGACGAGCAGCGCGACGGCGACCACGGCAACGGCAACCATCGTCCACAGCCATGCGCGCGGTTCCGTCGGAAGGACGTCGGCGGACGCGCAGGGGCGCGTCCCTCCCCGGTCGGCCTGATAGCCGGTTCCGGCGAGCACGAGCCCCGCCGCGGTCTTCCCCAACGCCATCCCCGCCTTGAAGAACACGCCGATCACGCCGTTCACGATTCCCGAGACGCGCCTCCCCGTCATGCGTTCGGAATACGAAACCACCTCTGGAACGAACGCCCACATGTAACCCGTCGACACGATGATGCCCGTCGCCTTCACGAACTGCGCGGCGTACATGCGGCTCAACACATACAGGGCTGCCATACCGAAAAAGGCTATGGCCGCAAAGACGTAGAACAGCCCCTTCTTCCCCAGTCTCCGCCGCAGCCACGGCAGCAGCGGCATGAACACGAATGACGGCAGCATCCCGCACGCCATGAAAAGCGCCATCCGCCATGGTAGGGCCCGCTCGCAGAGCGGGCCGCCCAAGGCGGCCACGAGGATCGGCACGCCCGCCATGGCCACGAGACATCCGGCGTTCGCAAGGAAAATCCGCACGGCGGTCAGCACCGTGATCTCCTCCGCGTCACGCGTAAGCGAGGCGCTGAGCGCGCCGTAGGCGACGTTCGCAAGCGTAAATAGCAGCGTAAACCCCGCATACGCCGCGCATGCGTAGAGCATCTTCCACACGCCGCCGAACGGATTGGCGAAGCACAGCACTGAAAAGACGGCAAGCGGAATGCCCGCAAGAATGAGATATGACCTATACTTGCCACACGGCGGATGACGCCGGTCGATGAACACACCCGCCAACGGGTTCCACAGTATATCTACAAACTGCACGAAGAGGAACATCGTCGCCGCCGCCGACGGTGCGAGACCAATGACGTCGGTGTAGAAAAAGAGCAGGTACGTGCCTACCGCGGCGACCAGGAGATTCTGCGCGAAGTCCCCCACGCCGAACCCGATGCGTTCCGCCCAGACCAATCCATCATCCTGCTTCATTCTTGAAATTCCAATCAGCCAAGCCGACAGCAAGCGTACGACAGCAAGGCCGGTACGTCAATACGGAAACGTCCTCCCGAACACGTAGTGCGGCGTGATCGCAGGAGGCGAGGGCAGCCGCCCCTTCGCTAGGAGCGCTAGCGCGAAGGCGGCGACCTTCTCGCCGGCCTCGGAGGCGTCGCACTCAATTCGCGTGAGCGCCTCCGAGTAGACGGGGCCGAGGCCCCGGTTCGACAGCGACACCACCTTGACGTCGCCGGGGATACGGAGTCCCCGCCCGAGAAACGCCGTGAGCGCGCCCTGCGCGACGAAGTCGTCCCAGAAGAGGAACACGTCGGGGAAACTGGCCCGCAGGACGTTCATGAATGTGTTGTAGGCCGACCGCTCGATGCCCTCGTAGCGGCCCAGCCCGTCCATGTGCGGAACCGTCATCCAGCCGCTTTTGATCCCCTTGGCCTCAAGCGCAGCCTTTGCGTCAGGCGTCTCGTTACCGTCGAAACGCACCTGCGTAACGCGCTTCACGTTGGCTCGGACGCAATGCCGCACAAAATTCCCGATTGCCTCTTCGGCGGAAAAGCGTATCCAGCGGCCCTCTTCCTTCGCGGGAGGTTCGCCGTAGATGAACACGCTCTTCACGCCTGCATCGCGGAGGCATTTGCGCACGGTCGGCGTGCCGTATATCACGATCGCCACGTCGGGCGTGCGCTCAAGCTCGTGCTTCAGAAACGAAAGACCGATCTGCCCGTCATGCGAGAACACCACCGTGGAGAATGCGTACCCCGCCGCGCCCAGCCGGCGGCGAAGCGCGTCGGCGATCATGGTCACGTGGTAGCTGCAGGCGTCCACGTCCGGAAGAACGAACAGCACGCGCCCGCGCAGCGCCGTGATGTCGCGTGACAGAACAACCGTGCCGACACGCGGGCGCGATCGCACATACCCTTCCCGCGCCAGCTGTTCGACGACGCCGCGCGAGACGCGGAACGTGAGGCCGCTCGACTCCGCCAGCTCCTTGATCGTCGGGATCGGCGTACCCGCCTTTAGCCGCCCGTAGACGATCTCGTCCTTGATGAAGGCGCACAGCGCATCCGCACGGGTCGTCGCCCCGTCGGCGGTGTAGTGGAAGTTTTTCAGGAAATCGGTGCTCATGGGAGGTTCTCTGGTTGTTCAAAGTGTTTTTCGGGGCGGACGGCGCGGGGCGCCGTCCCTACCAGATGGATGTCAGGGGCGATTTTCCCGCCCGTGCATACGTCGAGACGTTCGACGACGATGCAGTCCGGAGCGGCAACCATAAAGAGTGCCTGATGCGAATCATGGTCGCCCTTCGGCCGCGGCAGCCACGTCTCAATCTGGTAGAAGAGCGAAGGTATCGCAATCGCGGCGAAGCCCCCCGACACGAACGACGTGTCGTTGGTGGCGGAGATGTGGGCATGTCCGCAGACGGCGATCGTATTCGGCGTGTTCGTGAGGAATGCGAGCGATACGCCGTCGTCCCACGAGATTTCGTCACCGCATCCGAGCCGTGCGAACAGCCCGCGATACGCGCGATGTTGCGAAAACACGTGCAGCCACGGTTTGCGGGCCGCCCGGTGGTCGGCCCCTACCGGTTCGCACGGTAGGGCGCGACCACCGGGCGCGCCGCCATCTGGCAAGAAATGCACAAGCGTGAACTCGCATCCCTTTACCGTGCGCCGCACTACCGGCTCGAACGGCTCGCCAAAGGCGAGCCGCCACGCGACGTCCGGCCCGATGTGCGGAATGTAATCCGCCCAGCGCCCCTTTGCGACAACCTCGCGTTGCCGCACCTTGAAGTTGAGCGCCGTATCGTGGTCGCCGTAGTGAAAGAGGCGCACGACCGGCTCGCCGTCGGAGCGACGGTTTCCGGGAAATACCTCGTTCCACGCGGTTGCGACCTGCTTCAGCTCGGAGAGAAGCCCTAGGTCGGTCAAGTCTCCGGCGGCGATTACGGCGTCGGCCCTCTTCACGTTGAAGAGCCGCAACGCACGCTTGAGATCGGAGGCGTCGTTGTCGTCGCCGACGTGGACGTCGGCGATCAGACCGATGCGGACGGCGCGGGGCGCCGTCCCTACCGGTTCGCACGGTATGGCGGTCGCCCCGCGATCGCCGAATTTCCGGAACAGCGGCTCCACATACTCGCGCTGGAAGAGCGTGATGCGCCGCGCCTCGAGCGAGCCGACGGCGACCTTCGCCTCCGCCGCGCGGAGAAGCGCGGCGAGGCGCGAGAGCACCTCCGGCGAATAGATCTTCGTACGCAGCTCATCCTCTGTCGGCGCCTTGCACACACCGGGACCGAGCGGCGTGTCGTAGGGATGGGCGACGACCTTCATCCAGCAGCTTTCCAGCGTATCGAAGAACTCAGCCATCTCCGCCGCCGCCGCGCCGAACATGAGCCGGTGGTGTTCTGCGAGGATTGCCTCGACGTCGGTCTCGGGATTCCAGCAGACGCGCGAAAAGACGTAGTAGTTGAGGTAATTGTATAGCCATCTGTCGCTTTCGCTCTCTGCGAACGCGCCCGTCACGTGCGGCGCGACGGCGCGGTAGTACGCCGCCCACGCGCGCGGCGCAAACTGCGGGATGTCCTTCATCTCGAGGTTCCAGCAATCCACCTTGTCGGGATAGTTCCAGAGAGAGACCTTGCGTCCGAGCTTTTCGTGCCAGCGGCGTACTTCGTCCCGTTCGCGCGCGCCGATTGCCGTGCCTTCGGCCCAGGGGCCACGCCGCGCCACGAACACGTCCACGTTTCCGGGAATATCGTTCGTGGGAATGCGCGCGTAGGGAATGTACGACATCTGCGAGACGCGCGCGCGGGTGAAGCGGGCTGCGAGGCGGTTCGCAAGTTCGGCGGTGCGCCGCCAGACGAGGTCGGTAGCGAAACCTGTATCCGTTTTCGAAAATGGAATGTTATTGGCGCACCAGTCGCATTTGCAGTGCCGCGCCCACGTGAAACCGTCCTTCGGCATGGCGTCAAAGACGGGAGGCCACGCCGGTAGGGCGGTTTCGATGAAACCGCCGCCCGGTAGGGCGCGACCACCGGGCGCGCCGCCAATGATCGCACAGGCGTTGGTGTAAATCGCGTCCCAGGTCTCCGGTGAGAGGCAATGCGTCTTCGCGCCGTGGCAACACCTGAGGTGATAGGTTTCCATCCGGAGGCGATACCAGTTGAGTCGCTTGAAGGCGGTTTCATCCATCCCGCCGAGCAAGTCACGCGCGACGGGTCCGTCGGCATAGCCGTAACGGCGCACGGAGAAGGCGGGGGCTTCTTCGATGCGGTCTTCGGGCACGGCGATGCGCGCCGCCTTCGGAATGCATGTGCCGAGTTCGCCGGGGAAATACATGCGCACGCCTGCGAAGCGTTCGAGGAAGGCATACACGCCGAAGAGCGTGCCGCGTCGGAAACAGGGCTGCCACGGGGCCTCGTCGGGCAGCGCGGCGGTGGCGGCGGGATCTGGGGGATCGTCGTCGTTTCCGACGATGCGCACAACATTCGAGCACGCCTCGATGACGTAGGCATCATCTGGCCCCGCCGGTAAGGCGGTTTCGATGAAACCGCCACCTGGTAGGGCCCGCTCGCCGAGCGGGCCGCCGCCCAGCACGATTGCCGTCTTGCCGGATGTGCGTTGCGCGACAACCGGCAGCGGCGCGCCGAGGATGCGCGCGAGGAAGCAATTCAGCTCCTCGGCCGCGATCCGAGTGGCCGAGGGCGCACCGGCCGACAAAACGATTTCTGAGGAGCGGTCGATTATAATCACCGGATTTTCCGCAAAGGCCGCAAAAAAGGCAAAAAGAGCAAGGCGAGGCAGGCAAAACCCGAACCGCTTTGTGACCTTTGTAATCTCTGTGGCTGAAAACATCATTCGCCCTCGAACGTGAGCGAGCCAAGCGGCTTGAGGTGGATGCAGAAGCGCGTGGAGTAGAGCGCTGAATCTGGTGCCGCCATCTGCCGACGGCACGGCAGAAGGTCGTAGATTGCCGTCTTATTGCCATCCCCGTTGGCGCTCTTAATTATTCTCCACGTACCGCCCGAAACGCCCACGGGATCGGTACTGGCGTCAGGCAGTCCATAGTCTGGGAATGTATATGTTCCCGTGTTCTTCGCCGTATCGAGCGTCCATTCGCCCGCAAGTCCCGAAGCGTCGAAGATTCCCCAAGCGTTGGCGGATTTTCTGCCTACCGTACCCTGCGGCGCGGGGCCAGGATTGCCGTACCAGGCGACGATCTCATTCACATGGTTACTGATGGTTGAAAGGTCTTCCTCCATCGTACCACCCGTCGGCCAGAAGGTCGTGGTGTTAGCACGGGCGGCCACTTCCCACTGCTCCTCCTCGCAGAGATCGACAAGCAGACCCTCGCCGACCTTCGCGCGCAGCTTTGCGACAACGGAATCCGGCGCAACCTTGTATCCCGTCGTCGGCCAATCACCATGATCTGCGGTCTTCTCGCCACGTAGCGCGTTGTACGCGAGAGTCTTGGGAATGTAGCTCTCGCTCTGCGTTACCCCCACAAGGCAGGCATGTTGCGCCTCCGTATACTTGTAGATGCCGACGTAGAAATCACTCGTGAAAGTCACCGTCCGGCGATTGCAGTTGGTCGTCGTCACAGAACCTGGATTGTAGTGTTTCAGGTGCCTGAACGTCTCCAGCGGCTCCCCCAGCGTGTACGTTCCCGCGGGAATCCGCCTGAACACCATCTTCGACGACTTGTGCTCGGCGGTCCAGCCGCCGGCGGGCACATCTGGAAGAAACTCGTAGCCGCCATTCACGAGATTGACGACGATGTAATTATGCGCAGCAGCCGAGGCGTTCGAGACCGCCACGGTGAAGCCCGTCAGCGTCTTGCCGGCGAACGGCGAGGTGGCGGGATCCCACGTGAAACGGCGCTGCCCGGGCGCACAATCGAAGAGCGTGCCGAGGCGGTAAGGCGTGGGATGCGCATCCCACGTCGCCGTCACCTCGACATCGCTCGTTTCGCCGGATAGTACGAAATCCACGTCCACCTTCTCGTTCCACGGCCACCGCTGGTTCACGAGTACCTGCGAGACTGCAGATTCGGCAAACGTGCCAAGAACCACAGAAAAGGCCAACAATCCAATCACGTTCTTCATAGTCTACCTCAAGAAGATTTTCAAGCCAATGTACAGCGGCCAGGCGATGTCATAGCCCGAATCGCCCGATTCGCCTAGCCATGCCGGATCGAACGCATACACGCGCGGCGTCTGCAACTTCGCCAGCTCGCGCTCTGGCGTGTCCATCGCCGCGCGCACCGTAATCGGCTCGCCGCCCACGCCGGCGACGTAGGCAAGCGTCGCCGTCTCGCGCGCAACCTCGCGCCCGCCACCCGACTGTACGAGCGTCACGTCGACGAGAGTTTCGCCGCCCGGTCGGGCGCGATCACCGAGCGCACCGAGAGAACCACGGACCGCCCGGTGGTCGGCCCCTACCGTGCCGCGCGCAACCTCGACCGTCGAAGTCGTGCGCAACATACGGTTGGAGAATGTTAGCGTCGCAGAGTCCGCGCCTTCCTCCCACGACCATTCAAGGGGCGCAGCGCGGTCGTGGACGGTCTGCCAGAGTCGCATGTCGGATTTCGATCTGATCGTCGTCCCGGCGAAGGCCGAAAGACCACACAGCAGCACGAGCGGCAGGTACTTCTTCACCATGTTGCGCGCGACTTTCAGGGCCTGCGCGGCGCGGCTGAGGTTCCGCCCGTACTTGTCGAACACGCGTCGGACGTGTCGGCGGACCGCCGCGTCGAGCTCGTCGGGGAGCGCGCTGTCGGCGACCGATTTCATGAGCGGAAGCACTTTCTGCTGCTGCGACTCGCTCGCCGCCACAGCATACTCGGTCCAGCCGTAACCCGTCAAAATTAGGTTGTCCATCGTTCTTCCTTTCCTGATCCGAAAGAGATTGTATCAAAATCAGACCACCGAGGTCAAATTGTGGTTGTAATCAATCAGTAAAATGCAGTCCTGCCCTGCGTGCGTGAGGCGCAGGTGCCTGTACGTCAGGAAGAGGGACATCGGGAGGCGCTTCTTGCCGTTGCGCGCATCCTCCAGGACTTACGCCTTGACCGAGCCTTTGAAGACATCTGTCTTCGTCGCGTAGTTGATCTTCAGGTAAGAGAGGTTGGTCTTATTTCTGGACGCCGCTGCAAGCAATACCGTGAACCTCTTCGACATTTCTACTCCGTGGATAGCGCACCGGTGAGCTGCGAGACGGACTCAAACCCATGCCGCTCGCAGTAGTCCACGAGGCCATCGTAGACGGCGGCGACAACGCCCGGATCGGTAAAGGTCGCGGTGCCCACGGCCACCGCCGTCGCGCCCGCGAGGAAGAACTCGATAGCGTCCTTCGCCTCGTAGATGCCGCCCATCGCGAGGATTGGGAGCTTCGTGACATTGTGCGCGTCGTAGACGAGCTTCACCGCCGCCGGATGCACGCAGCGTCCGGAAAGCCCGCCCGTACGGTTCGCAAGCACGGGCCGACGCGTCTCGACGTCGATCACCATCGCGGGAATCGTGTTGATGAGCGAGAGGGCGTTAGCCCCCCCGTCCTCGCACGCCCTGACATACGGCGTAATGGACGGCACGTTCGGCGCGAGCTTTACGAGAAGCGGACGCTTCGTCGCCGCGCGCACGGCAGAGACAACCTTGCACAGCACCTCCGGATCCTGCCCGAAGGTGTGTCCGCCCGCCTTGACGTTGGGACAGCTCACGTTCATCTCAATCGCGTCCACCGCGTCGCCCATCCGCGCGGCGACCTCCGCGTACTCCTCGATCGTGCCGCCCCAGATGTTGGCGATCATGGGGACGTCAGGTACCTGCTTCCGGTACCACGGCACGGTGTACTTGAGGAAATGCTCCACGCCCGTCCCCTGTAGGCCGATGGCGTTCACGAGCCCACCCGGCACCTCCGCGTGACGCGGCATCTGGTTGCCGGGCCAGGGGTCGAGTCGAATGCCCTTCGCCGTCACCGCGCCGAGCTTTGAGTAGTCGACCGCGCCAACGTATTCGAAACCGTAGCCGAACGTGCCGCTCGCCGTGGCGACGGGGGAGCGCATCTTCAGTCCGCCGAGATCGACTTCCATGTTCACCATACGAGGTCCTCCGCCCTGAACACCGGTCCTTCCACACAGCAGCGCGAGTTTCCGCGCACCGTCTTCTGTATGCAGGCGTAACACGCTCCGACGCCGCAGACCATGTGCCGGTCCATCGAGATCCAGCCCGGCATCTTCGCAGCCACGGCGCGGTCGGCGACGGCCTTCAGGAGGCCATCCGGACCACACGTGAAGAGTTCAAAAGTTTCGCCCCGCGCGCGCAAGCCGTCCAACACCGCGTCGAGCGGCCCCGTCACGAAACCCTTCTCGCCCGCGCTGCCGTCATTCGTCGCGATGCGCACATCCACGTCGAGTGCGGCGAAGCGGTCGAGCGCGAGCAGGTCGTCCTTAGTGCGTCCACCCACGAACAGAATCGCGCGCGGATCATTCAGGCGCTTCGCGAGAAAGTGGAGCGGCGCCACGCCGTAGCCGCCGCCCACAAGAAGCGGCACGCCCTTCGACGACGAGGGGAAGCCGTGTCCGAGCGGCCCCATAACCTCCACCGTATCGCCCACAAGCACCTTTGAGAGCGCCGCCGTACCGCGGCCCACGACCTTGTAGAGCAGCGTCACGCGGCCCGCGTCAGCGTCGAACACGCTGAAGGGACGCCGCAGGGCGGTCGACTCCAGACCCGGCACGCGCACATGAACGAACTGCCCCGGCGTGAGATCTGCCGCGAGACGTGGCGCCTCCAGTACGAGGAAACGGTACCCCGGCCCGGCATCCTCGTGTGAGGCTACAACTGATTTTTCATTGATTGCCATTACGCCTCAGCCTTCCCCACAAGGATCTTCGCGGCGTGTCCGTTGAGGTCAACTGACTTCGCCTCGCCGCATGCGGCGAAATCAAGCGCGACGGCAAGCGTCTCGGCCGTCACGTAGTCGCGATGCGCCTCAATCGCCGCCTTCAGCTCGTCGTCCGCCTCCACCGTCACGCGGATGCGCTGCGTGACCTCGTAGTCGGCTTCCTTGCGCATCGCCTGCACGTGGCTCACGAATTCGCGGGCGAGGCCCTCGGCCACAAGCTCGGGCGTGAGCGCGGTTTCAAGGCCCACCACCACGGGGCCATCGGAGGCCACCACGAGGCCGGCCTTCGGGGAGCGGGTGACGAGCACATCTTCGGGTGCGATCTCGACACCCTCGATGACCTTAGTCTCACCGTTCCCCGTTCCCCATTCCCCGTTCCCCATCGCCGCGATGGCGGCCGCCACGGCCTTCATCTTCGGGCCGCATTTCTTGCCAAGGGTCTTGAAGTTCGCCTTGTAGGAAACGTCGCAGAGCTCCGTTTCGTCGGCGACGAACTGCACGGCCTTCACGTTCAGCTCGTCCTCGATGAGCGATTCAAGACCCTTCACGTCGCCGCCGGCCACCTTCAGGACGGAGAGCGGCTGGCGCACCTTGAGGTCGTTGTCGGCGCGGAGGCGCCGTCCGAGCTCCACCACGGCCTGCACGTCGGCCATGCGGCGCTCGAGGTCGAGGTCGCGCGCGGCGGCGTTCGCCGTCGGGAAGTCGCACAGGTGCACGGATTCGGGGTCGCCCTCGCCCTTGAGGTTGCGGTAGATTTCCTCCGCGATGAACGGCGTGAACGGCGCGGCAACCTTCGCGAGTTGCACGAGCACGTAGCGGAGCGTGCGGTAGGCGCAGAGCTTGTCGCCGTCGTTCTGCGACTTCCAGAAGCGGCGGCGCGAGCGGCGGATGTACCAGTTCGTGAGATCCTCGATGAACTTCACGAACGGACGCACCGAGCGTTGCAGGTCGTAGACGTCCATCGCCGCCGTCACGTCGGCGATCAGCGTTTCCATCGAGGAAACAATCCAGCGGTCAAGCACGTTGTCGCTTTCGGGGAAGCGCACTTCCGCGTCAGCGAATCCATCCACGTTCGCGTAGGTCACGAAGAACGAGTAGGCGTTCCAGAGCGGGATGAGGATGTCGCGCATGAGCTGCTTCACGCCGTTCTCGGAGAACTTGAGGTTCTCGGCGCGTACGACGGGCGAGTAGATCATGTAGAGGCGGATTGCGTCGGCCCCGTACGTATCAAGCATCTTCGTGGGGTCGGGGTAGTTCTTGAGGCGCTTCGACATCTTCTTGCCGTCTTCGGCGAGCACGAGACCGTTCACGATCACGTTGCGGTACGGCGACTTGTCGAAGAGGCACGTGCCGAGCACCATGAGCGTGTAGAACCAGCCGCGGGTCTGATCGAGGCCCTCGGCGATGAAATCGGCGGGGAAGAAATCGACAACGGACGGGGGCTCTGGCGCCCCCGAACCCCGCCCAAGGTTGCCGCCTTCGGCGGCTTCACCCATATAATGCTGCTGCGCATACGGCATCGAACCGCTCTCGAACCAGCAGTCGAGCACTTCGGGGGTGCGGTGGTAGGTCTTGCCGTCCTTCTTGATCACGATCTTGTCAATGAAGTGCTTGTGGAGGTCTGTCACCTTCTCGCCGGAGAGCGCCTCCAGCTCGGCGACGGAGCCCACGCAGATCATGTCGGAGGGGTCGGCGTCGTTCACCCACACCGGGATGCAGCTGCCCCAGAAGCGGTTGCGCGAGATGTTCCAGTCGCGCGCCTCCTCGAGCCAGTTGCCGAAACGCTTCTCGCCCACGTAGTCGGGCGTCCAGTGCACGGTGGCGTTGTTCTTCGCGAGGCGCTCGTGAAGATCCTCCACGCGCACATACCAGGCGTCGATCGCGCGATAGATGAGCGGGGTGTCGGTGCGGTCGCAGAACGGGTAGGAGTGGACGATCGTCGCCTGGTGGACGAGCTTGCCCTCGGCCTTGAGGCGCTTGATGATGTCCTTGTCGCAGTCCTTGCAGAAGCGGCCCGCGTACTCGGGCACTGCGTCCGTGAAGGCGCAAGCGTCGTCGAGCGGATCGGCGAACGCGGTGATCCCCGCCTCCTTGCACACGCGGAAGTCGTCCTCGCCGTAGGCGGGGGCGATGTGGACGAGGCCCACGCCGTCGTCCGTCGTCACGTAGTCGTCGTTCAGCACCTGGAACGCGCCCTCGGCGCGCTTCTCCGCGAAGTACGGGAACATCGGCTCGTACTGCACGCCTTTCAGCGCACTGCCCTTGAACTCGACCACAACCTCGTACTGCTCTGGTTTCTTGAAGATGTGAGGCAGACGGGCCTTGGCCATCACGTAGATCGGGCGCGCGTCGTCAGTGAGGTCGCGTACGGCCACGTAGTCGATGCTCGCGCCCGCACAAATCGCAAGGTTCTCCGGGAGGGTCCAGGGGGTGGTGGTCCAGATGAGGAGGTAAAGCGGAGTGTCATCTAGCTTTTCTAGCACACCTAGCTTTTCTAGGAAGGCCTGCCCATCGATCACCTTCACCCGCACCGTCACGGTCGGGTCCTGCACGTCCTTGTAGTTGCTGCCGGCCTCGAAGTTGGAGAGCGGCGTGGAGAGCTTCCACGAATACGGCATGATGCGGTGGCTCTTGTAGACGCGTCCCTGGTTCCAGAGCTGCTTGAACACCCACCAGATCGTCTCCATGAAGTCGGGGTTCATGGTCTTGTAGTCGTTGTCGAAATCGACCCAGCGGCCCATGCGCGTGACGGTCTTGCGCCACTCGCTGACGTACTTCAGCACCATCGAGCGGCATTGCTCGTTGAACTTGTCGACTCCGATTTTCTTGATCTCGGGCGCGCCGGCGATGCCAAGCGCCTCCTGCGCGAGCGCCTCGATCGGGAGACCGTGCGTATCCCAGCCGAAGCGGCGCTCCACGTACTTGCCGCGCATCGTCTGATAGCGCGGCACGATGTCCTTGATCGTGCCCGCGAGCAGATGCCCGTAGTGCGGCAGGCCCGTCGCGAACGGAGGACCGTCGTAGAACGTGTAGCGTCCCTTGCCCTTGTTGCGGTCCAGCGACTTCTTGAACACGTCGCCTTCCGCCCAGTATTTCAGGATTCCTTCCTCCATCTGGGGGAACTGGACCTTGTTGGACACCGGTTTAAACATCATTTTCTCCAAATCTGTGTAAAACGCCTATAGTATACCACAAAGACGTCCGTATACCAACACCCGCCCTTAGGGCGTTGTTGCGCCGGCACGTCAGTACATCTTCTCGTACTCGCCCTTCTGCACCTTCTTCAGACAGGAGAAGCCCGCGCGTTTGGCACGGTAGTGCAGGTCGGTCTGCGAATGGCCGAGCCCTGGGGCCTGTATTACGCGGAAAATCGGAGCGCCGCAATCGGGGCATACGGTGAGTTTGGGATCGTTGATCGACTGGGCGATCTCGAAACCCGCGCTGCACTTCGCGCATCCTTTAGACCCTTCCTTCACCTCGTAGACGTACATCGGCATGGCCACATCCTCACTTAGCGAGCGACAGGAACTCCTGCCGCACCTTCTCGTCCTCGCGGAAACTACCGAGCATGGCGGACGTAATCATCTCGGAATTCTGTTTCTCAACGCCCCGCATCATCATGCAGAGATGCCTGCATCGGAACACCACGCCCACGCCCTCCGCGCCGGATGCATCCTGAATCGCCTCCGCCACTTGCTCGGTCAGCCGCTCCTGTATCTGCAGACGGCGCGCGAAGCAGTCCACGATGCGGGCGATCTTCGAGACGCCCAGCACCTTGCCGCGCGCGATGTATCCCACCGCGCACGTGCCGAAGAACGGCAGCAGATGGTGCTCGCACATCGAGTAGACCTCGATGTCCCGCAGCACGATCATGTGGTTCGCACCAGTCTCGAAGACGGCGTTGTTCAGTACGCCCCTCGGCGTCTGGCGGTAGCCGCGCGTGAGGAAAGCAAGGGACTTCGCCACGCGCGACGGCGTCTTCAGCAGCCCTTCGCGCCCGGGATCCTCGCCCAGTTCCACGAGGAGCTGGCGCACGAGCGACGCGATTTTGCGTTCGTCCGGTTCACGGACTTCTGTCTTCTTCATTTTTCGCATGGCGGTATTCTATCAAACGTCCGCCCGCGCCGCAACTGCCCACTCGCCGAGCTTTTCGGTGAGCGCGCACCAGCGGACGTAGCGGCGGGCGTAGTCGGCGGCGGATTCGGCGTCCGGCGAGGCCTCCGCATCGGCGCGCGAAATCGTCTCGAGGATCGAGAAGTCGTCCCACACGCCCGCGCCAACGCCCGCCACGAGAGCCGCGCCGAGTGCGGCCGCCTGCTGCCCGATCGCGGCACGCGCCACGCGGCGGCCGTAGACGTCCGCATAGATCTGACGCCACAGCGGCGAGTTCGCGCCGCCGCCCACGAGCGTAAGCGGCTCTGCGACCGGCGCAAGACGCGCCAACTCGTCAAGCGCGTTACGGAGCCCGAACGCCACCCCCTCCATCACGGCGCGGATCACGTCGCCGCGCGTGTGCCGGAGGTCGAGGTTCGCGAACGCGCCGCGCAGCGCCGGCGTCGGGTCGAGCGAACTGCCGCCCGCGAGCGACGGGTTGAAGTAGAGGTCGTGCGCGCCGCGGCCCGCCTTCTCCGCCTCGGCGTCCATCGCCACGAAGTCCATCCCGCCGCACAGCACGTCGCGACACCACGTGTGCGACGTCCCCGCCGAGAAGATGGCGAGCGCGGAGGCGTACTGTCCCGGCACCACGTGGTCGAACACGTAGGGACGCGTCGCGACGTCGAGAAGCGGCTTCGCGGAGGAGACGGCAATCCACGCCGACGACCCGAGCGAGCAGTACGCCCGCCCTTCCCGCCACGCACCCGCACCGAGCGCCATGCAGGAGTTGTCCACGCCGCCAGCCACCACCTTCACGTCCTGCGGCAGCCCCAGCTCGCGCGCGGCGTCCGGCGTGAGCGCGCCGAGTACCTGCGTGGCGGGGACGATCTCGGGGAAGAGCTCGCGCGGCAGGCCGGAGGCGGCAATCAGCCCTTCGTCATACCGCCGCGCCGCGAGGTCGTACACGCCCGTGCCGGAGGCGTAGGAGAAATCCGTCGCCCGCACGCCGCAGAGACGGTAGTTGATGTAGTCCTTCGTACCGAGGATCGTCACGGCGCGTCCGAACCATTCCGGCTCGTGCGCGCGGAACCACATCAATTTGAACACCGAATAGAGCGCGGCCGGGAACCCGTTGCCCGTCTTCATGTACCACGCCTCCTCCGGCACCTCGCGGAAGAACGCCTGCGCCTCTGCGCCCGCGCGCGAGTCGCTCCAGATCGGCACCGTGGGACGCAACAGGTTGCCCGCCGCGTCGAGCGGGACCACGCCGAGGGAGTGTCCGGAGATGCCGAGCGCACGCACGCGCTTCATCTTCTCCTCGCCCGCCTGTTCGGCGAGGAGACGCGTGGAACGTACAGTCGCGCGCCACCAGTCCTCGGGGGACTGCTCGTGGAAACCGCTCGCGGGATAGGTCGTCTCGTAGGCGTCGAAGCCGGACGCCACGCACGTGCCGTCCGCGCCGTACAGGGAGGCCTTGATGCCGCCCGTTCCAAAATCGTATGCGATGATGTACATTTGATGATCCTTCATTTTTTTTGTTTCGGAAAGAATGAAACTCTTCGGCGCCCACGCGCCGAGCATAAAGGTGAAGCTGCCGTTCTTTACGGCAATTGGCTCGCCGGCGATTTCACCGCGCAGGTTCACCGGCTGCGCCGTGGCTGCCTTCATGCCCGGCGGCAACGTAACCGTGATTTCGCCGCCATTGCCCGCCTGCTCCCATACGCGCAGCACGGTTCCCTCTCCATCAGGATTCGGGCAGAACGCCGTCACGCGCACCCCCTTCCGCGACAGCGCCACACCACTTGCAACACTGGGACAACGGGCATCTTGCCCGTTGCCCGCCGCGAACGCGGCGACGGCGGGCTGGCGGATCTCCCACGCGGGCGTGAACACCGTCTGCTCCTCGTCCGCGCCGTGGGCGACGGGATAGACGCGCAGCGAGGCCGACCATGAGCCTGGAATCCATAGCGGGAAGTTCGTGTTCCACTGGTTGTTGTAGAGGTTCGCGAACACCTCCGACTCCGTCGGCACGTAGTCCGGCTCGTAGCGCCAGAGCCCCGGCCTTCCAAGGCTCCAGAGCGGCAAGTCGGCGGACACCACGCCCACGCCCGCGCCGCCGGGGCCGCTCCGCACTGTAATCGCACGGTCCGCGCAGAGGATGTCCTTGTTCCCGCCGAAGATGATGTCCTTCGTGGGGTCGATCGTGCCGCCGATGCGTCCGACGCGGAACGACGGCCCCTCTACGTTGAACGGAAGACACAACCAGCCACCCTCGGGAATCGGATCGGGCGTCTTGTCTTCCACGCGCCACGTGATGTCCACGCACGGCAGATGGTCCGGAAACGAGAAGCGCATCTCATACGCCTTGGCGAGGCCCTTTGTGTCGTCGGGCGTCATCACCACCTCCACGCCCAGCGGCGAGCACTTCATGCGCGCGCGCCAGCCGGACGGCGTGATCGCGGCATACGGCGAATGCGCGACGTCCGGCATCCCCGGCTTGCTGAGTCCGTCGTTCTTCTCGCGCTCGTTGTAGATCTTCGAGTAGCGGCCCACTTCGTTGCGGCTGAAGCGCTCGTGCAGGAACTGCCCGAGGACGTGTCCGCCCTGCTTCACGAGCTCGCGCCCGGTCGCATTCTCGACGAGCGAAGAAATGCCGCCCTTCTCCAGATCAAACTTAACGGTAAAGTGGCGGAACTTTTTGATTTGTCCATGTAGAACATGTAGATCATTTTGATTTTCTACATGTTTTACCTGTTCTCCATGGACAACATAAGTCTTGTAGCCGCCGGCCGGAAGGCCCTTTGCAAGGAACCTCACCTTTTTACCCTCCCTCACCGCATTTGGTAGGGACGCCTCGCCGAGGCGTCCGCCCTCCGGCATCTCCACCTCTACCACGGCGTCGCGCACATACGGCAGCGGATTGAACACCACCACGCGCGGGCCTGCCACGTCAACGCTCCGCGCAAGCGCCTCCATGCGCGCCCGGATGCCGTCCTGTGCCGCCTTGCACGCACGGCGCGCGTAGTCCGCATGGTACTGGAACGATTCGTCGAACTCCTTGTATTCGCCGGAGTCGTAGCGCTGGCGCCAGCCGGGACGGTACAGCCGCGGACCGCGCACGCGGAAGCCGGCGAGCCCCCAGGTGTGTTCCGAGTAGAGGCCGGAGTCGCGGTAGGCACGTTCCAGGAGTTCCGCGACGGGCTCGGTCGCGACGCCGAACGCCCGCAGCGTGGTATCAAGCTGTCCAAGCGTGACGAGGTCGCCGACGGTGCGGCGGTGGATGGCCGTCGCCTCGGGCAGGGTCATCATGCCGTGGATCCACGTATCGGGCATGTCGCCGCGCACAACGGGCAGGGACGGATGCGCCTTCTCCTCCGCGATGATGGCGTCCGCGAATTCGTCGGGGTTGCCAAAACGCACATTGATGCCGGGGAGCTGTTGCCTCGCCTTGCGCAGGATATTGTCCACTTCCTTCCGCGACATCGGGCCGGCGTTGTCGCCCCGCATGTAGTAGGCGAGCCACGTCTTGTGCCGCCACCCCTTGGGCGGTGTCACGCTACCGCCGCCCATCCATCCGTATTTGGGCGAGTATCCAAGCAGAATACGTGAACCGTCAGGGCCCTCCCACCAGCAGAGCGTCGGAATCTTTTCCACCACGGACTTGGGCTTGCTGCACGGGTTGCTGCCCAGATGCAGGAACTTCACGCCGGCGTGGGCGAGCAGCGTGGGCATCACCCATGCGTGCTCCGGCACGTCCGTCTGCTTCGCATAGCGCGGCAGATCGAAGCCGAACTTCCGCGAGAGGTTCGAACCGTATGAGAACATCCGCACCAGTTCTTCGGCATCCGAGGCCTCCGTCTCGCTCGTGAACGGCAGCGCATGCCACATCAGGCGGCGCTGGCGCACGGCATCCTCGATCTTGGCCCGACGTTCGGGGGAATACTGTCCGTTCAGGATCGCGTCGGTCAGCCAAGCCGGCAGCGTCCAGCGCACGCGGAGGTCGGGCGGCATCGTCCGGTCGGAATCGAACAGCGCCAGCGCCTTGTCCATGTATGACGTCCTGTACAGCTTGACCAGTTCGGGGACAGTGTGCGTGTAACCCACGTCGAGGTGGCACTTCGTGACGATGATCACCTCCTCGAGGTTCGGCCAGTCGGGCGACCTGCGCTCCGCCGCCTTCTTGGCGAGATCGCTTTCAGCGCCCAGCGCCGCCGATGCGCCAAGCGCCATCGCCGCCACAATAGCTACTTGTCCAATTTTATTCGTCATATCTTTGTTTCCTTTCTTTAAGAACAACCTGTGGGGACAGCCCCCGAACATTTACCCCTTGAACAAATCGTCGAGCGTGACGACGGACTGAACGTCGGATGCGTTCGCGTTGGCCTTGAGCCCATGCGCGGAGACCATCGTAAGGTGAATTGCGTCCGACGTCCCCGTCTGCTCCGCATAGACCTCACGTTTGATCTTAAGCCGCCTGTCATATTCGTCCGTTATCGCAAACGGACCGGCGGTGTACTTCATTTCACACAGGTTGATGACCTTGTCGTCACGCTCGATGACAAGGTCGATCTGCGCGCCGTCCCCGTCCTTGCCGTCATCGCGGAACCTCCAGCCGTATGTACGAGTCACAACGCCGGAGATGCCGAGCTTCCTCTTGATTGCCTCAAGATGCTGCAACGCCACGCGCTCAAAGGCGAGTCCGCACCAGATGCGCACGGCCTGCGTCGTCTGCGACACGGACCAGAAGTTCGGCATCAAGTTGGTCTCTCCGTCAATGAACCTAAAGTAGAACAGGACGTAGTTGTCGATCAGCTGATAGACAAGATCGCGCTTCCGGCGCCCCGGTTCCGCGTATGCGCGGATGAAGTCGCATTGCGCAAGTTCTTTCAGAACGCGCGAAAGGCGTCCGTTCCCCTTCGTGCGCGTGGCCGCGATGATCTCGTTCCGCGTCATCCCGCACTTCTTCGTCCCGAGGGCGCGAATGACGGAAATGTACAGCTTCGGCTTGCGGAAAAGAGCAAGAAACAGGTGGTCGAACTCGTCGGAGAGCTCCCCATGCGGAGCAAAGAACAACTCGTCGATGTTCTGCACGAGGCTGATGTCCGTGCGAAGCAGATCCCAGTAGTACGGGACGCCGCCCATCACCATGTACCCTTCCAGTATCTGGTCGCGGTTCATGACGTGTCCATTCGCGCGCACGAGCGCCTCGCATTCGGCAAGTGTGAACGGACGAAGGTAGATTTGCCGCGTCAGCCGGTTGTGGAGTCCGCCGTAATCATCGATAATCTTCTCGATGACCCATGACGTCGCCGACCCGCAGATGACCAACATGATGTCATTCCGCGCAGAAGCCCATCCGTTCCAAAAATGGTCAAGGGCTCCGACGAAATCAGACTTCGGCGTATCCATCCACGGACATTCGTCGAGGAATATAATCTTGCGCCCCACTCCCTTTCCAAGAAGAAGCTCCTTGAGGAAATCAAACGCCTCGTACCAATCTGACGGACGCCTGCACCTTGGATATCCCTGCGCCGAAAGGGACTTTGCGAACTCCTCCTGCTGTTTGGCGGTGCCACGCTTGCGTATGCCCGTATGCTCAAACGCGAAACTGCCAAATGCCTGCCGAACCAGAAACGTCTTTCCAATTCGGCGGCGTCCATAGACCGCAATGAATTCGGCCTTACCCGAATTCTCCGCGCTCTTTAGTTTTGCAAGTTCAGTTTCTCGGCCAATTATCATCGAAAACAAACCTTTCTTGGCTGTTTCGACGCATAGCATACCTTATTTTCTGCCACAAGTCAACCTGAAAACACACTTGTGGCACATTATAACGCACTTCCAGCCGTTAAACTCTGCCACAAGTCCAATGGATGACCGATGGGGACAGTCCCCAGACATTGCCATGGTTTTCTTGGTCCTCACTTCGCCGTGGACTGATTCAACGTCTCCCACGACCCGCCCCTGGAGCGGACGAACGGCTTACGCTTGCCGCGTGGTGTGACGAGGTCGCCGTCCGGCATCTTCGCGCCGTTGAACGTGCAGTTGCGGAACGTCAGCGGCTCCGTCGCGACAGCCTCGAACGGCGTTTTCGCCTTCACCTCCGCCGTGAAGTTCTCCAGACGGATGTTCGACAGCACTGATTTACAGTCGCAATATTTCCTTTGGTTTTTGATGTTCGTTGCCAATTTGATGACAAATCGCGTCGGCTTCTCACACCTCAAACCTACCGAAAACTTGCCTTTCCCTTCGGAGCGGAGTAGTTTACCACATTCCCTTTTGGTTTGCAAGTCAATCGAAATCGCCGTCCCAGCCTTCCGCCTCGACCTGCCGTTTCGCCCTGCGGTACATCTTCTCGTCATTCGACATCTTCCTGAGCGTCTTCCCGATCGGATCGAACTCGCTCCCCATCTTCGCCGCGATGCCCTGCACCTTCTTGAACGCCAGACCTTCGATGATTTCCTTGTCTTCCTCCGGCAGTTCCAGCTCCGCCACCCTCGCTTCGAGCATCTCGCTGTAGTCGAAGTCCTCGCCGTTCGCCCTCACCGCCTCGATCACCTCGTCTGCCACGCGCTGCGCGGCCGCCCTGAGCGGCGCACTGTCGTCGCGCCGGTACTTCTCCAGCCGCCGCGCGATCCGCTCGTTGCCGCCGTTCTGGAACGTGATGAGCCCGCTCGCCGCCGCCGACAGGAACGGTATCGAATGCAGCGCCTGGAAGATCGTCTTGCCGCCGATCGGCATGCAGCCGGCCTCGCCCTCCTCCGCCCCGCTGAGCGCCCACTGTCCCTGGTCGTCGTACGCGCCCTCGTCCTCGTCCCAGGTCGTGGCCGGCATTACTACCTGCCCGCCCAGGTCGTTCCATACCTGCTTTCCGACTTTCTTCGCCATGTTCCACGGCTCTTCCCACCTTGCGTCAAAGTCCGCCTGGCTGTACACTGTCCTCTGCGTGAAGGAATTGTATGGATTGATCCCGAACACTGGGCCTAGCAAGTCTTGTGCCACTGTCCACAAGATTCCCCTCCTAAACGAATCTGGCAGCAACCCGCTTCCAAAAAACGTGTTTTGTGCAGCCTCTGTTTTCCCATAGTTCAGGTCCGTCGGCAGCGCGAAGCCCATCTCCTGCGCCTTCTCCGATCCGAGCATTCCGTTCGCGAGCAGATCCACCGTCGGCATGAGCAGACGGTCCTCGTCGCCCCGCGGCATGGAGATCGCCAGCGTGCTCCACTTGCCGTACAGCCCCACCGGCACGATGTCGTAGTTGCGCAGACGGTAGTCGCTCACGTTCGCGAGCGCGTGCGCCATCCGCTTTCCGAACCGCTCGAACGCGTCCACGCGCTTTTTCTTCTCTTCGTCGTCTCCCGCGTCCCCACGCAGCCAATCCGCCACCACCTTGTACCCGCCGCCCATCCACAGCACGTACGTCGCCAGGCGCCCGGCGATTCGCCCGGCTGCCTTCGTCCACCACGACTTCGGATCGTATCGCATCGACTCCACCGTGCGCCACGCGCCCTTCATGCCCACGTTCATGAACGGACCGCACGCGAACTCGATGTAGTTCATCGCGCGCCCCCGGTTCTCGTATCTCGGGCTCCCGCTCATCGTCGCCACCTGGTACGTGATCTCGTCCCTCGACCTCGGCGCCGCCTCGCCCCTCGCCTGCGCGAGCTCCGCCTCGTGCTGCGCGGCCAGCAGCGCGATCAGCTTCACGCGCGCCTCCTCGAAGTCGTTGAACCGCTTCACCGTCTCCGCGCGCTTCACCATCCACCGCTTCGCCCGCTTCAGGCCCGTGAGCTTCGTGCCGTCGAAGTTCGTCTCCAGGTTCAGCGAGCGCATCAGCTCGTCCAGGTCCGCCTTGCCGCTCTCGCCCATGATCTGCTTGCGCACGCCCGCGAAGATCGGCAGCTTCATGAACTCCTGGCACTTCTGGATGTCGTCCCACAGACGCTGCGCCTCGGCCGACTTGCCCTGCAGCATGAGGCTGTTCGCCTCCTCGGCGCGCCGGCGCAGCAGCTGCGGGTCCTGCATCATCTTCGCGAGGCGCGTGGCCTCCGCCTCCCAGTAGAGGTTCGTCTTGGATCCGTACAGCACGTTCATCAGCGCGTTCCGCGCGAACCGGTCCGGCAGGTGCGACGCCGCGCGCTCCAGCAGGAACGTCGCGAGCCGCGCCACCGGACGCATCCCGACCATCCCCATCCCCGTCACGAGCCTGCCCTCGCCCATCCACGCGATGTTGTTCGCGTTGCTCGCCCGGTTGCGCCAGATGTTGCGCAGCGCGAAACGCGGGCTGTACTGCGTGAGGATCGCGCTCGCCCAGCGGTTGAGCTTCACGAGCTTGCTCACGCCCCGCGAGTCGTGCTCGAAGCCCTCCGCCACCACCTTCGGCATCACGAGCGTCATGCGTTTGCCGTCCTTCAGGAACGTCACGCTCCCGTACCGGTTGCTGCCCCGCAGCCTCCCGCCGCCGCCACGGTCCTCCATCACCGCGAACCCCTCCATGCCCAGCGTCTTCGCGCTTTCCGCGAGCTGGCACGCCCAGTGGTTGCGCTGCGCGAACTCGATGATCCGCAGGTCGTTCTCGAGCGTCGCCGCGATCGGGTCCTTCACGGCCTTCAGGCTGCCGGCGAGCGGTTTCAGGAACGAGCTTCCCGCCGTGCCGCTGCCCTTCGCCACGTGCATGTCCATGAGCGCCTCGATCTCCGCGATCACCGTGCTCTCGCCCGGATGGCGCGCCATCCAGTCCTTCCGCGCCGCCTCGTAGGCCGCCACCTCCTCCGCCGTCCACGTCCGCTCGCTCCGCACGTAGCTCGCGTTCATCTTCCAGTAGTTCACGAGGTCCCTGCCGAACGCCTCCAGCACGAACTCGTTCTCGAGCAGGTGCTGCTCGCGCGTCGCCTGGAACCGCTTCGCCGCCGTCTCCAGCTTCGCCCATCCGTCCGCGCCCAGACGCCCCTCCAGCTCCTCCAGGACCTTCTGCGCCTCGCGCTGGTCCATGCCCAGCGCAGCCGCCTTGCCCTTCTGGTGGAGACCGTCCCGCACGCTCTTCGCGTACATGTACCGGCGCAGGTCGCCCATGTCCACGCCGTCCCGCGCCACGTCCTCCATCACGCCGGACGCGAAGTCGAGCGCGTACAGCCTGCCCGTGCCGCCGCCGCGCTGCTTGTGGAGGAGCGCCACGCGCATCTTCTCGAGCTCGCGCTTCGCCCCTCCGGCCAGCAGGTCGTACTCCTCCTCGCCGATCTTCCCCGCCTTCTTCAGGCGCTTCAGCTCCGCGAGACGCTCCCGCACCGCGTCCGTCACCCAATAGACGGCCGGGCCCTCCGCCGAATGCAGCTCCAGCAGCAGACGCGCCTTCGTGCGCTTGCCCCACTTCCCGATCGGCTTGTCCAGCTCGGCCAGCAGCTCCTTGTACGCCTGCTGCTCGTTCACCGACCACTGCCGCTCGATGTCGCGCATCACCCGCTCGTGCGGGCCCTCCGCGTCGCGCGTGCGCCGGAGGCCGTTCCACGCCTCGGACAGCTTTTCGTTCCCGGCGATCGCCTCGACCATCTTCCCGTACACGTTCGGCGCGCGCTCCTGCAGCGCCATCGGATCGGCCAGGAACATGCCGAACATCTCCGCCCACAGCTCGCTCTCCGCGATGTCCTCGCTCTTCGTGGCCGTCGGGTCCTTCCTGACGGGATCCTGCTCCCGCCACCACCTCGCCGCCTCGCGCGCCTCCTTGCCGAGCTTGCCCTTCGGGTCGCCCAGCTCCTTCGCGATGCCGAGACCGAGCTTGCGCAGATCCTTCAGGCTCTGCGGCGCGCCGGCCGTCACCGGCAACTCGCACGCGATGCGCCCGATCTCCTTCGCGAGGATGTTCACGGCCGTGCGGCCGCCGCCGCTCATCTTCCCCGTGATGCGCGCATCCGCCAGCTTCTCCATCTCCTCCGCGAGCGCCTGCTCGCTCATTTCCTTCATGGCGCGCACCTCCTCGAAGTCGTTGTGCAGACGCCACGACGGATCCTCGTGGAGGAACAGCCCGTCCTTCTTCAGCCCGGCCTTGACCGCCTCCAGGTCGCTCTTGTCCACGATGCCGAACGCGGCCGCGTTGAGACGCAGGCGCCCCTTGCGGTCGCGCGTCGCGAGATGCGGCATTTTCTCCAGCACCTTCGGCATGTGCGCGCTCGCCGACATGGCGCGGTAGAGGCGCAGCGCCTCGCTGTACGAAAGCGTCATGCTGCCGTCCTGCGACTTGCCCATCTGGCCTTCGCGCTCCATCCACAGCGCCGCGCCCGCGTCGAACCCGGCCTCCGTGCGCTCGCTCCGTCCGGCCGCCACGCGCTGTCCGCCGGCGCGCACGGCCCTCAGCACGTCGTCGTACACCTCGTCCCTGCGCTTTTTGATCGACGGCCTGATTTCCCCTTGCGCGCCGCCGCCGGCTACCACGGTTTCACGTTCGCCTGGCGCATAATCTCCATTGGAGTCGGGAACTCCCCGTTCCGCTCCAACAGTCTGTCTCGAATCCAGATTGCCAGCTCCAGCGCCCGCTCCTCCGTCTTGATTGCCATTTCCAGCTTGAAAATGTTCGGATAGCTCATTCCTGAACCGATCAGCCCAGTAAGCAGAATCTCGTGTCCCCTTGTAAATTTCTGCTTTGTACTTTTTGTCGAGCTCTTTGATTTTTTCTCTGTTGCGGCCATCTGCTTTTATCCTGTGGATGTTGAGGGGTTCGCCGTTTATTATATCAAAAACGTAATACGCCTCGCTAGTGAAAACTCCACACGCTTTCGGCGTCTCCCCGTTGTTGTTATGTGCGTAGTCCGCTATCGCCTTGTTGTACTCGCTGTGAAACGCCCTGCGCTCGCTTCTCGGTACGCGCTGCGAGATTTTGCCAACCCTCTTTCTCCTCGCGTACCTCATCTCGCCGTCGGTCCACTTGTGGTCCACGCGGATGTTGTCGTCGCGGAACGAGACGTAGTTCCACCCCGCCTCGTCGCCGTCCTTCACGCCCTTGCCGCCGTAGGAATCCACCGGGTACTTCACCCCGTCGATGCCCGCACGCGCAAGAAACTCGCTGGCCAGTTTCGGATATTCCCTGCCGTTTTTCGATTTAGCAAGCACTGCCGCTTGGATTGTTGCGAATTGATAGGCCTCTTGCCCTGTCTTGAACTTTTCTTCTATCGCGTATGGGTTGTTTCTTGTTAGTCCGTTTTCCGTTACTACCCATTTCATCTTCGCATCGTCAATACTCTTGTTCAGTTCGTCGGCTATCCACTGCTTCTGCTCGCTCGTCACTGGCTCGTACCACTTCAGCAGATGGCTCTCGTCGCCCGGCGCGCGGTCCGTGAAGAACGTCTGCTCGTAGATATTGCCCGTTGAAATCCATTCAATGTTCTTACCCTTGTCTTTCAAAAGAGCAACTTCGTCCTCCAAATCCGATATCCACTTCCTGATGTGAGGTGCGTCTTGGCCTATGGCTAGATAATCTCTCTCCAACTGCTGCTTTCTGTCTGCTAGTTCTGCCTCTGCCCGAGCAAGCGTTCCATCCCTTGTCGGCATGTGCCCTCTTGTCGCTTCCCAGCCCATGCGCTTTGCGATTCGACTTTCCACCTGTTTGTCACCGCCCGCTTCATACTTCTTCCCATCTATTCTTATTGTTCCAGTTCCCATACCTCCTTTCGCATACCCCTCGGCGACGCCGCGCACGTTGCTCCCGTACAGCCCCCAGCCGTACACCTGGCTTCCCTCGCCTGTGCCGATCTTGAGGAGGCTCGGCCCGTCGTCCTTGCCGCCCTGGCGCGAGCGGTTCGCGTAGTCCGCCGCCGTGCCGGTGTAGATGCCGCCTATCGACGGCCTGATGTCGCCTTCCGCATTTCCCCTACCTTCGCCCAGCCTGCGGCCCTCGAGCATCTGCGCGGTCAGCGCCTCGATCGCCTCCTCCGGATCCATCTTCTCGATCTTCTTCAGGTCGACGCGGTTGCCGCCCACCGTGCGCGCCATGCCCTTCCACGCCCGCGCGAGCGCGTGCAGCACCTTCCGCCACCACCCGCGCACCTCCGGGCTCTTCGCGAGCAGCTTCTGGAACCGCTCCCCCATCGCCCGCTCGAACCTCCCGGCGCCGATCTCGTCCATGAGCGCGTCGCCCTTGAAGTCGCCGTACTCCTCCTTTATCGCCGCCTTGAGCTTCAGCGGCGCCCGCGCCGCGTACCGCTTCATCTTGATCAGCAGGTCCGGGCTGTTCCGCTCCGCCCAGTGCCACACCGCATGCCAGCCGATCTCGTGCGCGAGCGTCCCGGCGTCCGCGCCCTCGAACAGCACCACCTCGCCCTTGCCCCGGTGGTAGTAGCCCTGCACCTGCCCCTCGGCGTCCTTGATCGGCTTCGTCTCGCCCGCCGCGCGCAACGCCGCCTCTGCCTCCTCGCGCTTCCCCGTGCGCACGCGGATCCCGCTCTTCTCGCCGAAGAGGCCGTCGACCAGCCGCTGCCCGGCATCGACCAGCGGCGCGCTCGGCGAGCGCGCCCTACCAGATTCCTCCGCCCTCGCCTTCACGCGCGCGGCCATCAGCAGGGCCTCGGCCGCATCCGCCGCCGAAACGTCCGCGAACACCAGGTCCACGTCGCCTGCCATCTCCTTCAGCCGCGTGACGAACAGCACCGCGGCGTCGCGGTTCTCCGGGCGCATCATCTCCTCGCCGGTCATTCCCTCGATGAGCACGATCTCGCGCCCGTCCTCGCTGCGCGTGCGCGTGGCCTTCGCGCCCTCGAAGCGCACGCATCCCACCGATCCGTCGGCCTTCACCGTCGGCTCGGCCGCCTTGTCCGCGCCCGGCGCCGCCGGCGCCTTCGGCAGCCACCCCGATTCATCCACCGTCTTGCCTTCCGCCGCCGCCTCCTGGGCCTGCGCCGCGCCTTCGGCCTTGGCCTCCGCCACGCTCTTGATCGTGCCGTCCGGCATCTCCACCATCTCCGAGTCGGCGTCCACCGCCGCGCGCCCGACGGCGCGCTCGCGCGCGGCGCGGATCGCCTCGGCCGCCTCGCGCTCGGTGTAGTCGGGCTTGCGCTCGGCGAGTTCCGCGAGCGCGTCCATGGCCGCCGTGGCCTCCTCCGGCGGCAGCTTGCCGGCGATCATGTCGAGCGCCGTGGCCTGCGCCTTCTCGGCAGCGCTTCCGAGCGCGCGCTTTCCGAGCCTCTCCGCGCATTCCGCCGCCCACGCGCGCCCCACCGTGCCCTCCGACGCCGCGCTCTTCAACGCCTCCGAGCCCTCGTTCGCCACCGTGATCGCGTCCACCACCGGACGCTCCGGCACGATGCCGTAGCGGTCGCAGTCCTCCTCGCTTCGGATTCCGAGCGCCTCGACGCCGCGCGCGATCTCCTCGCGCGTGCCGCGCCCCTCGCGCATGTTCTCCACGGCGTCCAGCGACTCGGCCTGCTGGCGGCTCCAGCCCTGGTCCTCGCGCACCTCGACCGCCTTGATCTCCTTCACGCCCGCCGCCGCGGCCGCCGCTGCGCGGCTGCGCCCGGTCACCAGCACGCGCCTCCCGTCGTTGCCCACCCACACGATCACCGGCGGCGCCTTCGCCTGGTCCCACTCGCCGTCCAGTACCGTGCCCTTCTTGTAGCTCGTCTCCGTGATCTCGAGCCCTTCGAGCGGCTCCGCCACCGTCGGCAGCTCGCCGCGCTCCAGCGCGTCCAGCATGAGCGCCGCGTTTTCCGCTTGCTTATTTCCGGCGATATTATCGCCGGAAACTGAACTCTCCTCCGGAGCGGCCGCCTCGCGGTTGGCGCGGTAGCCCTCCACCGCGCCCGTGCGCGCATCGAGGATCGTGCCGTCCGCCACCGTGATCCGCGCCCGGCCGTCCTTGCCCATCTGCCACACGCTGCCGTCGTCGAACTGCACGGCGCCGTTCGGCAGCACGCGCTTCACGTTCTCGGTTCCCTCCATGCCGACTTCCAGCCACCCCGCGCCGACCTCCCGCGCCCGCAGCGCTAGCTGCGCCTGCCGGTTCATTATCGGCGCGTAGGTCTTGCGGTTCTGCTCGACCTGGAACGTGATCGCGCCCTCGCCGTTCTTGCGGTCCGCCCGCCACGCGAGCCACGCGCCCGACTTCCCCAGCGCGTTCACCGCATGGAACGCGCTCCCGACCAGGAACTCGCTCATCACCGTCTTCGACACTTCCCATGCGCTCTTCTTGTGCCAGTTCTGGTCCGTGCCCGCTGTCGCCAGCGCCTCGACGCCCTCCTTCGCTGCGGCCACGCCGCCCATCATCGCGCCGCTCTTCAGCGCCTCGAGCGTGAAACGCTTCACGATCTCCGTCTTCGTCAACTGCTCGAACGGCTTCGGCATCGCCATGTTCATCTTCTTCCACGGACCCAGCACGCCGAACATCGCCGCCTCTATGCCGCCCTTCGCCGCCGCCGCAAGCTCCTGACGCCATCCGCCCGGCCCTAACGGATCCTCCGCCATCTCGGCGTAGCCCTTGCCGCCCATGCCCGCCGCCACCACGGCCTGGCCAATCGCCGCCGCATTCCTTCCGCCCGCGATCGCCCCTACTCCTTTCGCCGCAAGGCCCATCCCCTTCATCGCGAACACGCTCTCCGCGAACGAGTTTATCGCCCCCATCGTCTCGTGCGCTCCCTCTATGCCGTCGTACATGCCGCGCTTCTCAAAGAGGTCCGGCGTCAGGGCGTCCGTTATCTCGTTGAACGAGTCGTGCCAGTCGCCCAGGAAACCGCTCACCGCGTGGCCGTCCGCTCCCACGAGCGACTCCACCCCGCGCGCCACGCCGCGCGCGAGGCCGAACCCCACGTCGGCCGCGCCCTTGATCATCCCTCCTATCACCTTGCCCGCCGCCGTTCCGAGGCCGCTTGCCACGTTGAGCCCCATGTAGGCGAGCGCGCCGTGCTCGCCCGTGGGATCGTCCCAGATTCCGCGCACGCCCGCCTTCGCGTTGTCCCACGTCCAGTAGTCGTCGTCGCGCGCCGCCGTGCTCTCCTCCTTCGACATGTCGCCCTTCAGGACGACTCCCGCCCTCTTCGCCGCCTCCGCAAGCTCCGGCAGCTCGCTCTTCTTCGCCGAATACTTCTGGCCGTCCGATCCGACGAAGTTGTACACCTGCTCCTTCTCTTCCTCTTCCATCTCGCCTCCTTTCTGGAATTTCCGGATTCTCCGGATTATCCGGATTATCCGGAATTTCCTTCTAGTACCTCTTAAAGCCGCTCACATCCCTCGGCTCGCCCGGCACCTGGCCCATTCTCCTTCTTTCCTCCTCGACTTTCTTGATTGCATCATCCATCGACAAGGTGGGCTTTCCCGTTTGCTTGTTCCTCGATGCGTTCACCAATTTATACGCATCCGCCATCACCGACTTTCCGTACTCCAGCGCCTTCTTCTCGTCAACAAGCCTCTCCCTCATCAAGTCTTGCGCGTACTGCTGCGCCGCCTGGGCGTTCGCCCGAACCCTTTCCGTATCGACGCTCGTGTCGTAATTCACGTTCGCCACCTCGATCGCCGTCTTGTCCCTTCCCTGGCCGATCTTCTCCGCCGACTCCGCGTTGATCTTCGCGACTCCCATCGCGCTGTCCCTGTTGATGCCTGCGATCTTCTCCGCGTTCGCAGCCTGTATCTCAGCAAGCCTCACTTCTCCTCCTGGCCTGTACTTCCCCTCGTAGTCCGTAAATCCAAATCTGAGTTTCGCCGCCTCCATTCCCTGTTCGGCCATGCCCATGCGCTTCTGCCTCGCCTCCTCCTTCCGCGTGGCCAGTTCCCTGCCCTGCATGCCAGCTTCGTGTGCGCGCGCCGCGCGCAGCTCCGCGTCGCGCATCACGCTGTGCCGGTACGTCGTGTCCGCCTCCGCCGACGGATCGGCCAGCACGCGCTGGCGCCTCCGCTCCATCGCGTCCGCGTGCGCCTGGTTGAAGACGTACCGCTGCCTTTCCTCCTCCGACATCCCCGCCGTGGCGTTCCCGGCCTTGCGCGCCCTGTCTATCAGCTCGCGCTGCTCCTCCATACGCTCCACTTCCTCTCTCGTTAGCATCCTTGCCATTTTCTCTTCTCCTTTTCTTTGTTTTTTACACAACTAAATTCTCACGGCTCCCCTACCACCCCGGCAGGCTCGTGACCGGCTTGATCTCCACCACCATGTACACCGGACCTATGCTGCAGCTTATTGATTTCTTCACTTCGTGCTCGCCGATCTCCTCCATTTCCGGCACCACCGCCGCCGCCGCCACTTCTGCCAGGCTCGGCATCCCTGCCACCTTTCCCGCCACCTCGTCCGTAAGTTCCGCCAGATCCTTCTCCGCTTCGTACACCAGGCATTGCATCACGTGCCAGTCGTCGTAAATCGCCTCCACGTATTCCACCTCTCCCAACTCCACCAGCACCGTGGCGTTCGTGCTCCATTCCTCGTACACGTTGCTCGTCTGTATCCATCCCCATGAGCCGCTCTGGTTCTGCCCTACCTGGTACGTCTTCCGCCTCTTCTCCTTCCTTCCATACACGTTCACCGCCGCGTACGCCTTCGCCGACTTCACCACCTTCGGCCGCTGCTCGCCCCTTAGCCAGTCGTTCGTGTTCCTCACCTCCCATTCAAGCCTCATTTTCAGCTTACCGGACAATTCCTCTTTATCTGTCGAATAGCTCCTCCAGTCCTCCCCCTTCGGCACGTGGTTTCCCCATTGGTCCGTCGTTATCCCGTCCCAATGGTAATTATATCCCCTCCCTTCAATTGTCCAGCTGCTTTCTATCGCTCTCTGGTATTCATGCGTGTTCTCCCATCCGTAGCCATTGTATTCCCTATACCCGCTCACCTCCGTTTCATTCACAACTGCCTGTTCGTTCGTGAACGATTTCCACACTTCTTGCGCTTGCACAAGATCCAATTTCTTAAGATACGCGAATTCGTTCGTGAGCGCCGTCATCGACACCAGCCTCGTCGGGTCCGGCCCCTCGTAGAATACGTTCGTCATCGCGCCGCCGCTTGCCTCCCACAGCCTCACCGCCATCGTCGCACCCGTCACCACGCACGTTTCCACGTCCGCCTTCGCCCAGCACCATATCATCTTGGCCTGCATGCCCGTCCCCCTTTTCACGAGCGGGCCCCCCGGCCATGCGTCGTCATTGTACAAGTATCCCGTCAGTCCCCTTCTCTCCATCCACGCCTCGTTCAGCCACGCAATGTCCTCGTTGCGCACGAGCCTGTAGTCGCCGTTCTCGCCCATCACGCGCCCGCAGATGTTCGTGGTCTTCGGAACTGTCCAGTAGTAGTCTTCCTTCGTGGCCAGCGCCGTGGTTGCCGCCTGCGCCGCCCCTATCCAGGCGCAACACGCGATCGCCGCCGCTCTCGTAATCATCCTTCTCATTTCCCACCTCATGCGTAGATCGGTATGAACGGCATTCCCCGGTAGTCCTCCTCCACCTCGCCGTCCTTTATCTTGAACAGCTTGTATGCCGTGTAGTCGTCGTTGTTCTGGCCAGCCGTCTTCGACACGGTTGCGCTTCCCGGATTCGCGTGCGGCACGTTCAGGTACCACGTACCGTCCGCCTCTCCCTCCTCTATCTCCACGTCGCTCAGCGACACGGCCCTGTGCGCCGCGTAGAAGTTGCAGTGCGTGATCCTGTCTCCCTCGAACCGGAACGCGCCCTGCGTCTCCCCGCCGCCGCCGATGCCTCCCCGCTTCATCAGCAGGAACAGATCGTCCATGCCCTCCTTCTCCGACTCCTCGGCGCGCCTTTCCAGTTCGTCGATCCTGTTCCTCAGCCTCGCGATCTCCACAGCGAGCGTGTCTATCAGCGTCTCGTCCATTTTCTCACTCGTACTTTATTCCGCTCGTTCCGCTGTCCGACGAATGCAGATGCAGGTGCGGGTAATCCACCGCTCCGTTCAGGAACCCGGACGATATGCACCCTCGCGCGTTCCTGTACGTCGTGAACCTCACCGTCTCCACATTGCCCTTCTTGTCCTTCACCCTTATCGTCCCCGAATAGATCATCCCGCCATCGCCCGGCTGCGCATCGACCTTCTCCTCCCTCAGCAGCTTCTGGTAGTGTATCGTCCCGTCCAGCAGGCCATATTCGTTTATCCCCATGCTCGGGCTGCTCGTCTCCCAGCCTCCCTCCACCGGCATCTCCTGCATGTTCCTGAACACCACCAGTTTGTTCATGTAGACCGTGTACCCCGTAGCGCTCTTGCGCTGGTCAATCCACGTGTACGACTTCTGCTGCGCCTTCGCCGTCCGCCTCGTCTTCACTATCCGCTTCGTGCCGTGGTCGTTCGGCTGCGCCGACACGTCCCACACCGTCCCCACCGACGGGCTCTCCGACGCCTCCTCCTCCGCGTTCTCCTTGACGGTCGTCTCCACCGTGGCGAGCATGTTCCCGCCCGTCGCCGTCGCGCTCTTCTCGTGGTACGTGAGCGTCGTCTTCCTGTAGTCGTACGAGCCGTGGTCGTTCGGCGTAATGTTCACCTCCACCGCCTGGTTCACGCCCCCTCCGCCTGCCACGTGGCTGCTCAGAGTGTTCCGTCCCACCTCCACCTCGGTGTCCACCACTGTCCCCGTGCTGCTCCCCGTCGCCACCTTCGGCTTGAACGTGGTCTTGCGCTTTGTGTAGTCGTAGCTGCCGTGATCGTTCGGCACAATGTTTATGTCTACAGACGTGTTTACGCCTCCGCTCTCCGAGACGCTCGATTCAAGCGTGTTCCGCCCAACCTCTATTGTAGTGATCGTATCGGAGCCCGTGCCGGTTCCTGTCGCCGTCTTAGGCGTGAACGTGGTCTTCCGCTTGGTGTAGTCATACGAGCCGTGGTCGTTCGGCGTCACATGCACCTCGACGGCTGTATTCACGCCGCCGGTGTCCGATACGCCACCTCTATGGTTGTGGTAGAATCGGAGCCCGTGCCTACGCCTGTCGCCGTCTTCGGCGTGAACGTGGTCTTGCGCTTCGTGTAGTCGTAGCTGCCGTGGTCGTTCGGCGTAACATGCACCTCGACGGCTGTATTTACGCCGCCAGCATCCGATACGTTCGCGCTCTCCGTATTGCGCCCTACCTCAATGGTAGTCGTGGAGTCCGATCCAGTTCCTACGCCTGTCGCCGTCTTCGGCGTGAAAGTTGTCTTCCGCTTCGTGTAGTCATACGAGCCGTGGTCGTTCGGCGTAACATGCACCTCGACCGACTCGTTTACGCCGCCAGCATCCGATACGTTCGCGCTCTCGGTATTGCGC
>CACZAK010000030.1 GCA_902779075.1 uncultured bacterium
CTTTTTCATGCGGCGCGGCGTCGGGCGGGCGGAGCGAACCTCCGCCCAGCCCGCCGCTATGCCTTCACGGAATGTCCGTTAAAAATCGGGGTAAGCGTGGCTCGGGGAAAATTCGGTAGGATCGTAATGTTTGGCAAGCCAATTGCACCATGCCGGGCGATGATGTCAGCATCTGACGATCCTGAAGAGCAGAAACACCACTTGGCTCAATTCCATGCGCCTCGTCCAATATTCCTACCATTAATCGTCGTCCGCGAACATCTTGAGCAGAAAACTAGACACCTTGTTCAGTCCATGTCCTTCCATCAGTAGGCCATCGATCTCGTCTGCGGATAATCCGGAGCCAGTTAAAAACCTATTGGAGGAAAGTTTTATCCATGTAGAACATGTAACACATACTGATGGTTTACATGTTCTACATGGACAATCAAAAGAGATTTTTCAACTGGTTCTATATTACAAATCCTCTCGCTCCAAAACTCCAAAACTCCCAATAGCGAACACAAGAAAGGCTTTCTCTGCGCGCCCTGCCTCTCTGCGCCTCTGCGTGAAACTTTCTACTATGAGGCCGACCTTGGTGGTGAGATCGAGCTTGCGGCTGGATCGGCGCTCACCAACGCGCCCGCCGCCGACATTGCCGACGTGTCGTACACCGTGACCTACGGACTCAGGTACTAAAGTAGTTGGCGTGGGCGGCAAAAAATGCTACAATATTTGCGTTTTTACACCACGCAATACAACGGGTATTAGGAGCAGAAGGTGGCTATGAAAACAAATAAAGTAAAGAGCGGCAATTTTCAGGTGAAAGTCAAGCGCGAGAAGATCGCAATCAAGACGTATCCGGTGGGTGAGCCGGAGAAGAACCCGATGTTCTTCGAGAAGCGGGTCTACCAGGGATCGTGCGGGAAGGTGTATCCCGTGCCGTTCATCGACAAGGTTTACGACACGCCGTCGATGAAGAAGTACGACACCGTGACGCTCGAGAACGAGTACGTGCGCCTTGTGCTCCTGCCGGAACTCGGCGGGCGCATATACATCGCCCAGGACAAAAAGAACGGCAACTACGACTTTTTCTACCGCAACGACGTGATCAAGCCTGCGCTCGTCGGACTCGCCGGTCCGTGGGTGAGCGGTGGCGTTGAGTTCAACTGGCCGCAGCACCACCGTCCCGCCACGTTCATGCCGACTGACGTCGAGATCGAGAAGGGCAAGGACGGCAGCGTGACGGTGTGGATGAGCGACCACGATCCGCTCACGCGCATGAGGGGCACGCACGGCATCTGCCTGAAGCCCGGAAGTTGTCTCGTCGAGCTGAAGGCGCGTCTCTACAACCGCACGCCGTTCACGCAGACGTTCCTCTGGTGGGCGAACGTCGCCGCACGTGTCCACGACCAGTACGAGAGTTTCTTCCCGCCGGACGTCGAATACGTCGCCGACCACGCGGTGCGCGCGATGTCGTCCTTCCCCGAGGCGCTCCAAAAGTACTATGGGGTCGACTACGGCCAACGCACGGGCGCAAACAACCTTTGCTGGTACAAGAACATCCCCGTGCCGACCTCGTACATGATCTGCGCGACGAAGTACGACTTCTTCGGCGGCTACGACCACGCGGCGCAGGGCGGGTTCGTCCATGTGGCCGACCGGCACATTGCCCCCGGCAAGAAGCAGTGGACGTGGGGCAACCATCCGTTCGGATACGCCTGGGACCGAGAACTTACGGACGACAGCGGACCCTACATCGAGCTGATGGCGGGCGTCTATACCGACAACCAGCCCGACTTCACGTACCTGATGCCGTACGAAACGAAGACGTTCTCGCAGTACTGGTGGCCGTACCAGAAGATCGGCGTGCCGCAGAACGCGAACAGGGACGCGGCGGTGCGGCTTGTTGAGGGGGAAATTGGTGTCGCCGTGTCGCGTCCGATGAAGGGCGCGAAGATCCGCGTGATACGCGGCTGGAAGGTCGTGAAGGAAGTCAAGGTCGATTTGTCGCCGGAGAGGCCGTGGATTGCTGGAGCGGATGCGAAACAGCAAGCGTACGACAGCAAGGTAGGGCGCGGACTCCGGCCGCGCCGACAGCAAGCGTACGACAGCAAGGCGGGGGATGTCCTTGTTGTGCTTGACGGCGAAAATGAAGTGATCCGCTGTGAATTGGCGGCGAAGAAAAAACAACGCAAACTCGAGCAGATCAAGGACAAGCGTCCCGTGGCGACGGAGCCGCCCGCGCCGAAGGACATCGCAAGCGCGGACGAGCTGTTCCTCACTGCCGAACATCTCGACCAGTACAGGCATCCGACACGCGCGCCCGAAACGTATCTCGACGAGCTTCTGCGGCGCGATCCGGGCGACTGCCGCGCGCACATTCTCTACGGCAAGCGGCTTCTTTCGCGCGGGCTCTTCGAAGAGGCGCGGGATCATTTCGCGGCGGCCGTCGCACGGCTCACGTTCAGGCATCCGAATCCCTATACGGGCGAAGCGCATTACTATCTCGGCCTTGCGCTCGACTTCCTCGGCAAAGATGACCTCGCCTACGACGCCTACTACAAGGCAACGTGGGATGGTGCATGGAAGTCTTCGGCCGAAACGCGCCTCGCGATGATCGACATGCGGCGCGGAAAAATCTCGCGTCTCACGTCTCATGTCTCACGTCAGAAACAGGACTGGCCTTTTTACAGCCCCGATATGACCCTTGACGCGGCGTATGATTTGATCGAGATGGGGCAGAAGGATGAAGCGAGGGAACTGCTGGAGAAGTATTTGAAGGAGCGTGCGTGCGGCGGTGCGCGCGCTGCGGGCGAAAGCGACTTGATGGTGAAGTATGTGTTGGAGTGGTTGGGGAGACAGCAAGCGTACAACAGCAAGGTAGGGCGCGGACTCCGGCCGCGCCGACAGCAAGCGTACAACAGCAAGGGGAAATCGCCGGACTGGTTCTTCCCGTCGCGGTTGTGGGACTATCGGGTGTTACGCGATCTTTGGGCGTGGGGCGACAGATCGCGCAACGTCGCTTACGGACTCGGGAACTTCCTCTACGACCGCAAACGGCATGAAGAGGCGCTCGCAATGTGGAAGGTTGCCGTCAAGGCCGATCCGTCGTTCGCGACGGCGTGGCGCAACCTAGGTGTTGCGCTCTGGAACGTGCGGCGCGACGCGAAGGGTGCGATGTCCGCGTATCAGAAGGCGATGAAGGCCGATCCTAAGGATGCGCGCCTCGTCGCGGAATATGACCAGCTTTGCGAAAAGTGCAAGGTATCGAGCGCGGAGCGGCTGAAATTCCTCGAAGGTAAGGCTGCGCTTGTCGCGATGCGCGACGACGCGACGGTGCAGTACGTGACGTGTCTGAACGACGTAGGACGGTACGATGACGCGCTCAAGGTGCTTGCCTCGCGTCGATTCCACCCGTGGGAGGGCGGCGAAGGGAAGGTGCTCGCGCAGTATACGCGCGCACATTTGGCGTTGGGGTGGGCGGCGGTCATGCGGCTCGCCGAGGACGGCTCGCCCCACCAGATACGGCTCGCCGAGGACGGCTCGCCCTACCAGATTGCGCTTGAACATGCCGAGAAGGCGTTTGACACGCCGGAGAACCTGGGCGAGGCGTATCACCTGTTGCAGGCGAAGGCCGACGTGAACTACCTCAAGGGCATGGCGCTGCGCGGGCTCGGACGCGAAGCCGAGGCGAAGGCAGCCTTTACGGCGGCCGCCGACGAGGCGGGCGACTTCCAGTCGATGGCCGTCACGGAGTATTCGGAGCTTTCGTACTGGCGCGGACTCGCCCTCGCGGCGCTTGGCCGCAAGAAGGACGCGAAGGCGCTCTTCAAGGGCATGAAGGCGTTTGCCGAGAAGGGACTCAAGACGCCGTTCAAGATCGACTACTTTGCGACGTCGTTGCCGCTGCTGCTCATCTTCGACGACGACCTCGAAGCGGTCAAGAACGAGCGGATGCGCAACTTGGTTGCGCTTGCGGACAAGGGTATCGAGGCTGTTGCGAAATGAAGACGGGACTGGCGCTGCGGAAGCGAAAGGGAGGAGGTATCGTGAAGAATGCGATTTTTGCTGTAGCTGCGGCACTTGTCGTGGGCTTGCCGTGCGTGGTTCGCGGTGAGAGCGGCGGGATGATCGTGTTGCAGACGGGAAGCGACTGGTGCGAGAGCGGCGAGGACGTGCGCAAGGTGTTTGAGAGCCCGGCGTTTCGTCGTGCGTTGGTGCGGCGCGGCGGGTACGATCTCGCCGTGTACGACGACATGGAGCGCCCCACGCCGAAGGTTGTGGCGGCTAACAAGGCGCTGGGGAAGTCGTTCGTCCGGTCCTCACGCCTTCCGGCGATTTCCTTCCTTTCGCCGCAGCCGCGCCGTTTCTTCGCGCTCATCGAGAACATCCCCTACGACATCACGCCACAGGAGTTGGCCAAGCAGGTGAACGACGCGCTCGCCTCTCGCAAGGAGGTCGAGGCTCTGTTCAAGCAGGGGGCGCGTCAGCGCATGACCAACCCGGAGGCTGCCGCTGCCGCATACGGAGCAGGCTTCGAGATCCTTGCCAAAAATGCGGGGGACCTCAACGAGGGACGCACGCGGAAGGGCGCGTTCGCATACGGGGAAGAGTTCCAGATGTTGCTGAAGCTTGATGCGGGGGACCGTTTCGGATGGCGGATGCGTTTTGAGTCGGGATACGGCTTCGGGATCGTGGAGAAGGCGAACAAGATGAAGGGTACCGGCTATTTGGACGAGCAGAAGAAATATATCGCGTCGCTCCGCGCCATTCCCACCAACCACCTGACCGTTGTGCAGCGCCAATGCATTGAGATGGCCGAATACGCGATTTTGCGCGAGGGCGGAGATTCGGCCCGTGCGAAGACGGTGCTGAAAAACGCATTCGCGATGGGGCGCGATACGGTGTGGGGACAGTGCGCAATGGGTTATCTGATTCTGTCCGGCGAGTACATCGAACGCAAGCCCAAGTACCGCGCCACGGTCCGTTCCAGACCCGGGCAGGGTCCGCAAATGCGTCCCTTCAATCCGAGCAAGCTGACGGCGCGCATCGAGCAAATCGGCGCGGACGCAGAGCTTACCGAGGCGCAGAAAACCGACATTGTCCGATACACCGTGCTGCAGCGCGTCGGCATCGACGAGTTCAACGAGCTTATCGAGCGTCCGGGCGCGTGGCCGTTTATCGCGACATTCATCAAGGACCGCCCGTGGATGGAGGATTTCGTGTGGAGTGGGCCGTGTGCCTCCCGCGCACTGTCCGCGCTGGAGTCGCTGGTGTATCAGGACAACGGGCGTTGGATCAACGGCGACGGGCCAGGCAGGAAGTTCGCGACGGCTCTGGCGCTCGAGTATCCCAAAGGCGACGAAGAATGGCTTGCGGACTATCTCGATGCCTACCGCGAGACGGCGAACGCGAAGCGTCTCCACCGCCATGCGCTTACGCAGCCCGTGTGGCAGTGGCGGTACGCGCTGGCCCGGCGTGGATCAATCGACGCGGACGACCCTCCAAACCAGCAACGATTCATGGAGAAGTTCTGCAACATGAACGTGGCGCGAAACGGCGGCGCCCACTGGTTCGTCCCGTACCGCCTCTTCAACTGCTTCGGGGAGTCTGTCCACTCGCCAGAATACTACAAGCCGTGGGTCACGGCGGGTGAATGGCCCAAGCGGAAGTATACGTACATCGTCGGCGGCGTGTGCGGCGAACTATCCACGTTCGGTTCCATCTGCTCCGCCGTACACGGCCTGCCCGCCATCACGTGCGGACAGCCCGGACATTGCGCGTACACGCGTCGTCTCCTAAACGGTACCTGGCACATCGACAACAACATCGCCCCGCCCACGACCATGCGCACGTTCTGGCCGAATGGCGGACGGTGGACGTATCTCCAGGCGGACGAGGGAATGTTCGAGGGCGACCGCGAGAAACGCCTAAACGCTGACCGTTTTGTCGAGTTGGCCCGCTTCGCCGAGGACAAGGAGCGTCCGGCGGAGGAAGTGGCGGCATTCTACGCGCGCGCCTGCCGCGAATGGCCCACGCACTACGGCGCCTGGCGCGCGTGGGGGGACTGGATAGTCCGCGCGGGGCGTCCGCTTGGCGAATACCGTAAATTCGCCCATGCCGCCGTTGCGGCTCTGAAGGGCTTGCGTCAACCGCTCTGGGATTTGCTCACGCCATACTACAGGCGGGTCGTGGAGAGGAAGGGCGTGGATGTACTTGCCGTCGCTCTCATTGAGCTTGCACCGGCGCTCAGACAGGACGACGGGAGAATTCAGGAGGAGGGTGACTTCAGGGCGGCGGTCGCGAAATGGGCTGCGCCTATCGCGGAAAATCCGGCGCTGATGGAACAGGTGTCCATGGCCGTCCTTACGGCGCAGAGCGGGACGCGCAACTATTTCGCCCAGGCACTGGCATGGTGCGGCGACTTCATCATCGATGACGAGAAGCGGCTTGCAAAGCTGCTGGATCTGGCCAGTACGGCGTCGAAGGCAAAGAAAAAGGGTGTAGTTGTTCCACAGCAGTCGTTCCTTGCGCCGCTCATCCTCTCCGCCTCCGTAAACGGGAACCTTTCAGTGTTCCAGAAACTTTCGGCGATGCAGGACAAGCTCGCCAAGTACAAGCCGAAGGGCAAGCGTTATACGTTGCACGATTTCGATGCGGAACTGATCTCCGCTGACGGATTGCTGAGGACCTCGTCGTCACCCCATGGCGACACGCCAGGCGCATACGCCCACGCGCTTGACGGGCGGCCATGCACGGGGAACGCGTTTAAGACAGACAAGGAAACGTCGCCGTGGGCGATGGTGATGCTGCCCAAGCCCGCTGCTGTGAAAGGGGTAGTCGTAGTGGACGCCGGAAAGGACAACAAAGCCCGTTCCTTGCAGACGCCTCTCGAGGTGGCGCTTTCGGAGGACGGACAGAACTGGCAAACGGTACATACCGAATCCGAACCTCGCGAGTTGCACCGGGTTGACCTGAAGAAAAACAGGAACAAGTACCTCTTTGTGCGCGTTCGCAGGTCGCCCGGCGTGCAGAACGAACCGTTCAGTCTTGCAAAGATCCTCGTTTACGGTAGAAAGTAATAAAAGAAGCAAAAAACATCTTAAAACATCTTATATTTGCGGCCCATTCTGAGGTAAAAGTCAAACCCGTACACAAGGGTGAAGGAATATGGTATAATCATCGCCCAAAAGAAATAAGGATCCGATGAGAAAGTTATTGCTTACAGTATGTTTTTTCGTTTCAACACTTGCGCAAGCCAGTGCGGCTTCGGGCGGTGGACGTGACTGGTCGCAGATGCACTTCGGCATAAACCCGTCTGTATCGCCGGACGGTTCGTACTTCGCGTTCGAGTGGAAGGACCGGGTGTGGCTCGCCCCCACGGCCGGCGGCACGGCAGTGCCGATTGGGGACGGAATGTCGGCGGATACCCGGCCGTCCCTTTCGCCCGATGGGAAGCGGATCGCGTTTCTCTCCGACCGCTGGGGATCGCTGCAGCTGTTTGAAATGGACCTCGACGTCGCCGCGAAGACCGCGCGGAACCTGAGACAGGTCACGTTCCACACCGAAAGCCTTTTCCCGTGGGGCTACACGCCGGACGGTTCCGAGATGCTCGCGCTCGCGTACCGAGACGACGCCTCCGAAACGTCTTCAAACCAGCGCCTTTCGCGCCGTCCGATTCTCGTCTCCATGGGCGCGCGCAGGGCGGAAAAGCTGCTCTTCGACGCGCCGGCGTTCTGTCCGTCGCTCTCGCCTGACGGACGCAAGGTCCTCTTTGCGTCCAAGATCGAGGAGCTCGGGCTCGAGTTCCGCAAGCGCCACGCATGGTCAAAGACGTCCTATTCCGGCGACATCTGGCTGTTCGACCGCGAGACGGGCGCGTTCACGCCTGTCGTCCAGCGCCGCGACAACTGCACGTCGCCCATCTGGACGCCCGACGGCAAGGGCTTCTATTATCTCTGCGACGCGGACGGCGTGCGCAACCTATACCGCCGTTCCCTTGCGACGGGCGAAGAGCGGCAGCTCACGCATTTCACGGACGACCACATGTTCTGTCCCTCGCTCTCGCGCGACGGGCGCACGCTGGTGTTCGCGAAGGGATTCGACCTCTGGCGCATCGACCCGACGGCGAAAAAGCCGGAGGCGCGGCGCATCGCGCTCAAGCCCGCATTCCTCGATCCCGTCGCGCCGCGTACCGTGCGCCGCTGCTATTCGGACCTCGACAACGGCTACGGCTCCGGGAACTGCACGTTCCGCAACAATGGCAGGGAAGTTGCCTTCACGGCAGGCGGCGACGTGTGGGCGATGGAACTCAAGGACGGCGAGAGACTGCCCGTCTGCATACACGGCTCCTCGCGCACGCACGAGCGCGACTGCGCGTTTTCGCCCGACGGCGGCACGCTTTATTACCTTTCCGACCGTGGCGACGGAGCGGACGTGTGGCGGGCGCACCGCGCAGACACGAACAAAACATGGGCTGCAAACACCACGTTCATCCGCGAACGCCTCACGTCGGACGATGTCTGCCGCCGTTCGCTGACCGTTTCGCCGGACGGCAGCCTGCTGGCGTGGCACGACGCCAGCGGAAGACTTTCCTTCGCCGAGACGAACGGCGTCGTGCGGTCCGTATCCAAGGTCGCCTCCACGGCCTGCGAATCATACGCCTGGTCGCCCGACGGACGCTACGTGGCGGCGACGCTGAAGGACGGTTACAACAACATGGACGTGTGGGTCGTCCCGACGTGGGACGTGGACGAAAACGGCGAGAAGGCGCCCGCCCCGTGCAACATCTCGCGCAACTGGAAATGGGACGGTTCGCCGGCCTGGTCGCCGGACGGGCGCGTCATCGCGTTTTCCGGTGACCGCACGGCGACGGGCGACACGTCGTACATCTTCTATGCCTACCTCGACCCGGCCGACGAGAGCGCCGAGGCGTCCGGCGGCGCGGTCAGGAAAGAGCCGTGCCAGCCCGATTTCGCGACCCTCCCGGACCGCGTGCGTTCCACGGGGATCAAGGGCTACAGGCTGCTATTCGCGCCGGATGGAAGGACGCTGTCCTTCTACTACTACGGCGACAAGAAGATGTGGACGGTCAAGATTCCCGGGCGCATGGACGTGGAGAAACTCCTCGGCAAGAATGTGAAGCTGGTCGCGTGGCTCAAGGACGGCGACAAGGACAAGCTCCTCGGCACGATTGACGACCATCCCTCGGTCGGCGACAAGAAATTCGACTTCGACGTCTTCAAGACGATTGACGTCCAGGACTACCAGGAACTCGCGTTTCTCGCGGCATGGGCGAACGTGCGCGACACCTTCTGCGACGCAAACCTGCACGGCGCGGACTGGCTCGCGGTACGCGACAAGTTCCGCCTCGCCGCACGCAATGCGCCGTGCTGGAACGCATTCTGCCGGATCATCCGGATGATGGACGGCGAGATCGACGCCTCGCACCTTGGTTTCTGGGCAAACGACACGACGAAGAACCGCTGGTCTAATTTCCCGTGGAAACAGGGATGGAAGATATTCACGCCTCATCTCGGCGTGCGTTTCGACCGCGCGTACTGCGGAGAAGGATGGCGCGTGCGGGACGTCCTGCCACGCTCTCCCGCCGACAGAGGCGCGGACGGCCTGCTGCCGGGCGACGTCGTGGTGTCGATCGACGGGCGTCTGGTGTCGTCTGACATGGACTATGCCGAGGCGATGAACGGTCCGCTGCCACACACGTACCGTCTTCAGGTGAAACGCCCGGGCTGCGAGAAAATCCTTTCCCGCGAAATCAAGGCAATCACGTTCGACAAGGCGCGGACGCTCCTGCGCACGGCGGAAGTCGATGGCGCGAAGGCCGCAGTGCGTAAAAAGGGCAACTTCGGCTACATCGCAATCGACGCGATGGACACCGAAAGCGCCGACACATTCACCGACCAGGTGTTTGCCGAGTGCTTCGGCAAGGACGGCCTTGTCGTTGACGTGCGCTTCAACATCGGCGGAAGGACGGCGGACAGGCTGATCGACATTCTATGCGGTAACCGCCACGAAAGGATTCTCTGGCGCGGCTCTGACAGGGAAGGGTATCTGCTCGACCGCTATGCGCGTCCGGTGATCGCCGACCTGCCCGTTGTCGTGCTGGCGAACGAGCGCAGCCAGTCGAACGCGGAGGAGTTCGCGCACGCGATGCAGACGCTCAAGCGTGCCAAGGTGGTCGGCATGGAGACGTCCGGTGAGGTGATCGCCGCCGTCAATGAATACATTTTCGACTACGGCGTGGTGCGGCGTCCGCACGTCGGCACCTTCCTGCCCGACGGCAGGAGCATGGAGGGCAACGGCGCGAAGCCGGACGTGGAGGTGGAACTTACGCCGGCGGACATTGCGGCTGGCCGCGACCCGCAGCTCGACGCCGCGCTGGAGGTCCTTGCCGCCGAGATCGCCGGACGGAAGCCGTCTCCGCCGCTTGTCTATCCGAAGTGACGCCAATTTATGATGGCGGGCGGAGTTGCCGCCAGGCCGCGTTTTTGGTAGAATAAACCGCCTGTAGAAGTGGGAAAGGTCATGCTAAATGAAAAAGAATAAAGTCAGGCATTGTGGAAGTGCCGCGAAAACGATGTCCGCACTGTTGTCGGCATCGGCGTGCTGCGTCGCGCTTGCCGCATTTGACATAGGTGCCGCCATGGACACGGCGGAGTTCTGGAAATCCGATCCGGTGATGTTCGTGAAGCGCCATCAGGAGGAGGGCTTCAGGTTCACGTCGTCCGACCGCGAAAGCGCGGACACCCGTCTTGACGGGGCCGTCACCTACCACGACATACCCGTGTTCGAGAGCAAGATCGCCTTTACGGAAGACGGACGCGGCGTGGCGCGCGTCGAGCTGATTCTCTTCTCGCCCGCTGGTACGGAGGTGCGGCAGCGGACCGACTCAAGCCACTACCGACTCGTACGAAACGAGAAGACGATCAATCGCGAGGAATTCGTTAAGTTGATGAAGGACGTGCGCGCCAAGCTGACGCCAGAGGGGAAAAAGTCGCCGACGCAGGTCGCGGAGCGGACGAAAAAGCCCATCGTGCAGAAGTCACAGACCTGGCCGAAGACCGCCATTCCCACCGAAACCACGCTCACGTGGAACTACAGTCAGGTCGGAACGAAGACGGACACGTTCGAGGCGGGTTTCGTGCGCCTGGCAGTTGACGGACCGGAACGTCTCGCGAAGGGGACGGCCGGGGCGTCCGCGCGGCGCAAGCCCGTATCCGCGCGAAAGATCGTGGACAATGTGGTGCGCGACCCGCGCGGTGACGTGTTCATCGACAACGTGCCGATGGTCGACCAGGGGCAGAAGGGGTACTGCGCGGCGGCCACTTCAGAGCGCGTTTTGCGCTATTACGGTCTTCAGGTTGACGAACACGAAGTCGCCCAAGCAGCAGGTACGACAGCCGAGGGCGGGACATCGACAAGGGACATGAAGAATTCCGTGTCGGCAATCGGCAAGCGCTACAACCTCGCGACGGTCGTCTCGTACGGCGACTTCCAGAAGTCCGACCAGGACCGCATAGAGGGCCTTGTTCGCGAAGTCGAGGGCTACAACCGCGCCGCGCGGAAAATGAAGAAGGATCCCATCAAGGAAGGCGTGTACATGAGGAGGCAAGGCCACAACATCATGTACGACCCTCGCGGCTTGGATGCGGCGATGGATCCGGAAGTGCTCAAGTTCATGAAGACGGAGGGATCGCAGAAGTCGAAGTTCACGAAATTCCTGAAGGATGTACACGATCAGGTCAACAAGGGCATTCCGATGTTCTGGGGCGTGACGTTGGGCATATATCCGGAGCCGGAGATTCCGCAGTCGAATGGCGGTCACATGCGCCTCATCATAGGCTACAACGACAAGAAGAAGGAAATACTCTACACCGATACCTGGGGCGCGGGCCATGAGCTCAAGCGCATGCCCGTCGAATGGGCGTGGACCATCACCAAGTGCCTGATGTACATGAAGCCCCTCAACTAGGAGTTAAAAATGGAACTTGCACCACTCGTCAATCAGTTCAACGTCAAGGGACGCCTCGTTACGATTGTCCCGTTCGGCAACGGAAACATCAACGACACGTTCCTCGCCGTATTCCGCAACACGTTCACCGAAACGCAGGTGATCGTGCAGAAGGTCAACCGGGCGGTGTTCACGCAGCCCGAGGCCATCATGCGTAACATGCACAACATCACCCTCCACTGCCACGAGAAGCTGGAGGCGGACGCAGCAGCCGGACGCGACGACCGCGTGTGGCAGATGCCGCGCATCGTCAAGACCAAGGAAGGCGCGGATTACGTGACGGACGACCACGGCGACGTGTGGCGCGTGATTACGCGCATCCTCTCCGCCCACGCCTTCGACACGGCGCAGAGTCCCGAGCACGTGCTTGAGTGCGGCGCTACGCTCGGACATTTCCACTACCTCGTCTCGGACATGGACCCCGCCACGGTCACGGATCCATTACCGGGCTTCCACATCACGAGTGGTTACCTGCGCCACTACGACGAGACGCTTGATAAGAGCGCCAGCGCCAAAGAACTCCTGTCCGCATCCATGGAGGCGCGCCGTCTCGCGAAGTTCATCGAGGATAGGCGCGACTTCGCCCTCTGCCTCGAGAATGCGGAGGCGAGTGGCGAGCTGAAGCGCCGCATGTTCCACGGCGACCCGAAGGTTAACAACATCATGATCGACGATTTCACCGGGAAAGGCACTGCGATGATCGATCTCGACACCGTCTCGCCCGGTCTCGCGCACATCGACGTCGGCGACGCCATCCGCTCGCTCTGCAACCCAGCCGGCGAGGAGGAGCTGAACCTCGGGAAGGTGACGTTCGACGAAAATCTTTTCTCTGCGTTCTGCAAGGGTTATATGGCCGAAGCTGGCGCGTTCCTCACGGCCGCCGACCGCGCATACCTCTACGACGCGATCCGCCTAGTGCCGTTCGAGCTCGGCTTGCGCTTCTTCCAGGACTACCTCGCGGGCGACATCTACTTCAAGGTGCGCCAGCCAGGCCAGAACCTCAACCGCGCGCGCGTGCAGTTCCGTCTCTGCGAGGCGATCGAAGCCCGCGAACGCTCGATCCGCGGCATTCTGGAAAAACTGTAAGATTTCCATTAGCCCAAGAAAGGAAAAACATGAAAACCATGCATTTCATCTCCCTCGCGGCAGTACTCTTCGGGGCGGCGGGCCTCAGTGTCCGAGCCGACGTCCCCAACACGCTCACGGACGCCGAGAAGGCCGCTGGTTGGCAGCTCCTCTGGGACGGCAAGACGCTCAACGGCTGGGTCGGCGAGAAGAACGGCTGCAAGACTCCGCCCACCAAGGGATGGAAGATCGAGGACGGCGTCCTCACCGTGCTGCCCCGCTGCGGCGTACGCGGCAAGAAGCTTCCGAAGGAACAGGCCGCGCTTGGCGGCGGTGGCGACCTCGTGACCGTGAAGGACTACCGCGACTTCGAGCTGTCCATCGACTTCCGCCTCACGAAGGCGGCGAACAGCGGAATCAAGTACTTCTACAACCAGAAGCTGTTCAAGGGGACGTGCGAGGAGTACCAGATCCTCCACGAGGCACATCCCGATTCCACGAAGGGACGCGACGGGAAGTGCCGCCGCGTGGCCTCGCTCTACGACATGATCCCCGCAAACGCCGAGCCGTACGTCAAGCCGCTCGGCGAGTGGAACACCGCGAAGATCGTGTCGAAGGGCACGCATGTGGAGCACTGGCTGAACGGACACAAGGTCCTAGAATACGAGCGCGGCAGCGAGGAATTCCGCGCGATCGTGGCGAAGTCGAAGTACGTCAAGGAACAGAAGCCCGGTGAACACTGGGGCGAGGCGCCGACGGGCCGCATCAAGCTGCAGGACCACACGGACTCCACCGTCTCCTTCCGCAACATCAAGATCCGCGAGCTGTAGCCACTCGCACGTGATCCGCATGAAGGCCGCCTTCCTGCTGCTTGCGGCGGCATTGTTCGCCGGCTGCTCCACGACGCTCGTGCGCGATACCCCCGTGCCCGTGCGCGTTGCCGATGGCGTGTTGCTCGATACGGCTCCGTTAGTGGAGGCGCTGATCGGACTGAAGGGCACGCGCGTGCAGGCGGCGAACGGGTCGTGGAAGGACCAGGCGTTCTCCGCGCAGTGCGTCTTGAAAGGCGACGGCGAGAAACTGACAGCCGTTTTCCTCGCGCCGCAATTGCGTCTTCTCACTATTACGCTCACGAAGCCGCACACCGTCACATGCGAGCGCGCAGCCCAGGTGCCGCGTGCGTTCGAGCCCGAGTACGCGCTCGCGGACCTAGCCTACGTCAATCTCGATGTCGAGACGCTGCGCTGCGTCGTCGCCCCTGCCTTGCGCGTGGATGACGACGGCATGACGCGCCGCATCAGCGCGGGCGACACGCTTGTAGCTGAAATCGTGCGCCAGTCGAACGGCGACATAGACTTCAAGAACCACCGCCACGGATATTCCTACACCCTACGTCCTGTCACGCCATGATCGAACTGTCCGCACTCACGATTGAATCCGTCTTCGGCTGCGTGCCCGCGCGCGCGGTCGACAACCTCTCACTCCTCTCCGATCTTGTGGGGCCGGCGAAAGCGGAAAGCATAGTGAAGGCGACAGGTTTCACAACGCGCCGCGTGGCCGCCGAGGGACAGGGCGTGTTCGACCTCGTACTCCCAGCGGCACGTCGCGCGCTTGCGGGCGTGGAGCCGTCTGAAATCGGCGGCGTGGTGGCAGTCACTTTCTCGCATCCCGACCGCTTCCCCGCGCTCGCGATCCGCCTCCAGCACGCGCTTGGTCTGCCGCAGGATGTCGCAGCGTTAGACGTGGGGCTTGCCTGCAGCGGATATCCCTACGGGCTCTTCGTCGCGGGACAGCTCGCTTCCGCCACGGGCAAGCAGGTGCTGCTCGTCGACGGTGACGTGCAGAGCGCGCACGTGGACGCCTCGGACCCCAACACGCTCGCCGTGATGGGCGACGCCGCCACCGCGACGCGCGTCTCGGCGACGGGCGGGCCCGCACGGTTCGCGTTCCGCACGGACGGTGCGGGCGCGGACGTGTTGCGCTGCGGCGAGGACGGCAAGATCCGCATGGACGGTTTCGGCGTGTTCCGTTTCGTGGCTGGCCCCGTGACCGAGTTCCTGCGCTCGTTTCTTGCCGAAACTGGAATGCCAGATCTCTTCGTGCCGCACCAGGCCAACATGTACATGGTGCGCCAACTTGCAAAAGCTCTCAACCTTTCAGACCAATTGCTCACCAGCGGCGAGCTCTACGCCAACCCCGGCTCCTGCTCCGTCCCCCTCACCCTAGCTGCCGGCAGCACGGTAGGGCGGTCGCCCCGCGACCGCCGCACGCCCCCACCACTCGCTCTCCTCGCCGGCTTCGGCGCTGGTCTTTCCGCCGCTGTCGCATTCGTTGAGCTTTCCCCCACCTGCGAAAGGGGCGTGCTCGAGCTGTGAAAATCGCGCTCCTCGGCAACGTCACGCTAGATTTCCTCGCGCAGGATTTCCGTCGCGCGGGACACGAGGTGTACGTACCCTCAGGCTTCGATACCTGGCGTCAGGAGGTGCTTGATCCCGCGAGCGGACTCCATGCGTTCGCGCCCGACGCCGCGTTGCTAGTGATGGACGGTGGTGCAACTCTACCCGACCAACAACTTCTTAATGCCCTTGCCCCCGCGCACGTTGTGGTACCAGACCTCGCCGTGCTCGCCGCCGAAATGCCCGGCTTCTGGGACGAGCGTATGCGCAAATTGGCATCTATGCCTTTTTCCCTCGCCGGCCTCAAGGCAATCGAAGACGAGTTCTTCTTTGCCACTTCAACGGGAGGGTCGCGCCCCGTCGCGACCGTACCCAAAAAAATCCTTGCCGTCGACGCGGACAACACGCTCTGGAACGGCATCGTCTCGGAGGACGGCCCAGCCGCTGTGTCGCCCTACGTCGATTTCCAGAAGGGGCTTCTTGCGCTCAAGGCGCGCGGCGTGTTGCTTGTGCTTTTGTCCAAGAACGATCCCGTCGGGGAAGGGCACGCTCCTCTCGCCGTCGCGCTTGCGCGTGCCGACATGCCCCTTTCGCTTGACGATTTCGCCGCAGCGCGCGTGAACTGGTCGCCGAAGGCGGGCAACCTGTTGGATGCCTGCCGAGAACTCAACCTCGCGCCGGATTCGGTCGTGTTCGTTGACGACAATCCGCACGAGCGCGCGCAGATGAAGGCACATTTGCCGGAGGTGTCCGTACCGCCGTTCCCGGCGGACCTGGCGAACCCCGCGCAGTTCCTCCGCCGTCTCGAACAATATTTCTTCGCGTCCGTCGGTGGCACGGCTGAAGACCGTTCGCGTACGGAGATGTACCAGGCAGAGGCGGCCCGGCGCGCGTTCGCGAGCACGCTGCCGACCGTGCAGGACTATCTCAAGGGGTTGCGCCTTACGGTGAAGGCCGCGCGCGCAACCAGGGAGGACGTGCCGCGTCTCGCGCAGATGGCGGGGAAGACGAACCAGTTCAACGCCACAACGATCCGCCGCACGGCCGAGGAGATGGCTGCGCTCGTCGCCGACCCGGCGCACCGCGTGTGGACATTTCGCGCAGGCGATGCCTTCGGGGAGATGGGGCTTGTGTGCTACGTCATCTACGATTGTGCCACGGCGCGCGTAACCGACTTCGTGATGAGCTGTCGCGCGATGGGGCGTACGCTGGAGCACTTCGCCATCAACCACGTGCGGCATGAACTCGCATCAGAAAACCTTTCGCTCACCGGCATTGACTGTGTATCCACCGTGAAAAACGCTCCTTTTCGCGAGTTTCTTTCGGGGTTAGACCTCGCGAGCGATGCCGTTTCATGGTACACTTCAATACCCCGTGTATGACATGTGCAACGTCCGGTTGACCCGCCACGGCTCACCCGGAGGTTTTGCCCCACCTCCGTACCGCCCAAGCGCGACTGGATTCACTGCGTTCCGCAGTGCCTTTCCAAGCAGCACCTTACAATCGATCTTCAGTTTTATTTGTTTTAACCTTCCTTGTTTTAGACTAAGAAAGAGGGTGATGCTTTTTGGCAACGGGATGGAATCGTATGCCGTTACGCAGACGGAAAGCACGGTTACGGGGGGGACGTCGCAACCTCTTTCTCTACCCTCCGGGTCCACGGTTACGACGAAATTATGGTATAATAGCCGCCGTCCAAATCACAGAAGGAACATCCAAACGGTGTTAACCCGTCTCACAGTTCGGAATTTGGCCATCGTCGAAGCGGCGGATGTCGCGTTCGGCGAGGGGCTGAACATCATCACCGGCGAAACCGGTGCGGGCAAGAGTGTCCTCATGGGCGCGCTTGAGCTCGTGCTCGGCGCGCGGGCGGACGCCTCCACGGTGCGCGACGGCGCGAAGGAGGCGCGCGTGGAGGCGGAATTTGCGCTCGCGGACGAGTCGGTGCGCGCCGACGTGGCGCGCATTCTCGATGACGCGGGCCTCCCGCCCTGCGAGGACGGCGCGCTTATCGTGCGGCGTACCGTTTCGGCAACAGGCGGCGGACGCGTCCATGTGAACGACGCTGCCTCGACTGTGCAGACCCTGCGCGCGCTCGGACGTCTCCTCGTGGACGTCCACGGCCCGAACGACCACCAGTCGCTTCTTGAGGAATCTTTCCAGCGCCGTCTCCTTGACGCCTACGGCAAAATCGATCTCGCCCCCTATTCGGCGGCGTGGCGCAACCTCTGCGACCTCCGCGCCGAACTCGACGCGCTTCAAGGCGACGCGGGCGATTTCGCCGAGGAGTGCGAGCGTCTCCGCTACGCGGTGGACGAACTCGAAGCGGCCAATCTCTGCGAAGAGGACGAAACGGAGCTGCCCGCCCGCCACGCGGCGGCGGCGCACGCGGCCGAGATCCTTGACTGCGCAAACGCCGTCACGTCCGCGCTCTCCGGCGACGACGAAGCCTCCGCCGCCAACGCCCTCGCGTCCGCCGGGGCGCGCCTCGCCGAGATGGCGAAGTACCACGAGCCCGCGCAGGAGTGGCGCGAGGAACTGGAATCCGTCGCCGTGCGCGTGCAGGAGCTCGCGCGCAGCGTGGAGGACTCCGTGAGCCGCCTTGACGCGGACCCCGAGACGCTTCAGGCGCTCGACGACCGCCTTTCGCTCGTCCAGCGCCTCAAGCGCAAGTACAATTGCCCGACGGTTCCCGCGCTCCTCGAACTGCGCGACGCGCGCGCGGCGCGTCTCGCGGACCTGGAAGGGCGCGACGGACGCATCCGTGAACTGACGGATGCCGTCGCCGCCGCCGAGGCAGCCGTCGCGAAGGCGGGCGCCACGCTTGGTGCCGCACGCCGCAAGGCGGCGGAGCGCTTCGCGAAGGCCGTCACGAAGGAACTGCACGGACTTGGCTTCCTCAAGGCCGGTTTCGGCGCGGCCCTTACGGCGCGTGCGCCGGACGCGAGCGGCTGCGACGCGGTGGAGTTCCGCTTCGAGCCGAACCCCGGCGAACCGCCGCGTCCGCTCCGCGACATCGCCTCCACGGGCGAGATCGCGCGCGTGATGCTCGCGGTGAAGGCCGTGAGCGCCGAACACGACGCGATTCCCGTGCTCGTGTTCGACGAGATCGACTCCAACATCGGCGGCGAGGTGGGGCGCGCCGTGGGCGAGCGTCTGCGCGCCGTGAGCCGACACCACCAGGTGATCGCGATCACCCACCTGCCGCAGAGCGCGGTGTGGGGCGACCGGCACCTCGCCGTGGCGAAGACCGTCTCCGGCGGCCGCACGCGCACCGCGATCCGCGTGCTGGAGGGTGACGACCGCGTCGCCGAGATCGCGCGCATGCTCGGCGGGGCGTCCCTCACGAGCGTCGTCGCGCAGCACGCGCGCGAGCTCCTCGCGCTTGCGTCGGGCAAACCCGTAAAGAAGTGAAGGTTCACTATGACCGTGATTGTTGACTACCGGGCCGGCAACCTGACGAGCGTGAAGCTCGCGTTCGCCGCCCTCGGCGAGCCGGTGGAGGTGACGAACGACCCCGCCAAGGTGCGTGCCGCGTCGCGCGTGGTGTTTCCCGGCGTGGGGGCCGCACGGAGCGCGATGGAGAACTTGCGCGACCTCGGCCTTGTCGATGCCGTGAAAGAGGCGGCGACGGACGGGCGTCCGTTCCTTGGCATCTGCCTCGGGATGCAGATCCTTTTCGCGCACAGCGAAGAGGATGGCGGCGTCGATACGCTCGGCGTGTTTTCGGGTCAGGTACGGAAGTTCCCATCCGTGCCCGGCTGTAAAGTGCCCGAAATCGGCTGGAACCAGGTTCTGGTCAACGGCGGTCGCGGGGCGACCGCCCTACCGGTAGGGCGGTCGCCCCGCGACCGCCGCAATTCGGATGACGGTGTTGAATACTATTTTGTGCATAGCTACTACGCGGAACTGGGGCCGTGGACGTTCGGCAAAACTGAATACGCGGGAATCGAATTCACCTCAATGGTCAAGCAGGGCCGGATGTGGGCGTGCCAGTTCCATCCCGAAAAATCGGGACGCGTGGGGCTTGAACTGCTGAAAGGATGGTTGGCATGCTGACGAAACGCATCATCCCGTGTCTCGACGTGCGCGACGGACGCGTCACGAAGGGCGTCAAGTTCAAGAACAACATCGACCTCGGCGATCCCGTCGAGATGGCGGTCGCGTATTCCGAGGGCGGCGCGGACGAGCTCGTGTTCTACGACATCACGGCGTCGGCGGAGCGGCGTCCGACGGACATCGGCATGGTGGCGGCGGTGGCGGAGTCGATCCGCATCCCGTTCGCCGTGGGCGGGGGCGTGTCGGACGTGGGCGACATGGAACGCGTGATCCTCGCGGGGGCGGAGAAGGTGAGCGTCAATTCTCTCGCCGTGCGCAACCCGCAGATCATTGCGGACGGCGCGCGCGAGTTCGGCGCGCAGTGTGTGGTGCTGGGCATGGACCCCGTCAAGAGCGACAACCCGAAGTGTCCGAGCGGCTACGAGATCACCACGCGCGGGTTCCGCGAGTTCACGGGGATGGACGCCGTGGAGTGGGCGAAGCGCGCGGCCGATCTCGGCGCGGGCGAGATCGTGGTGAACAGCGTGGACGCGGACGGCACGCGCGCGGGTTTCGAGCTCACGATTACGCGCCTCATCGCCGAGGCGGTGCCGGTGCCCGTGGTCGCCTCGGGCGGTGCGGGGCAGCCGTCGCACCTTGTGGACGCCTTCAACCTTGCTCACGCCGACGCGGCGATCGTCGCGGGGATGATTCACACAGGTGACTGGACGATCGCCCAGATCAAAGAAGAGCTCGCCACCGCCGGTATCCCGGTACGGAAGGTGTGGTAGTGAAATTTGTCAATTAGAAGGGATTAAAAAACATGAAGAACACACTTATTTTTGCATGTGTGCTGTCCGTCGCCGCGTGTACGGCCGCCGTGGACGGTATTTCATTCGAGGGGCTTTCCCCGATCGACGCGGCGGCGTTCAGCATTGAGCGCGCCGACAAAGACGGAGACCGCATCTACCAGTTCACGGAGAAGAGCGGAACGCACGCGCGTGAAATCGTTGTCGTGCCAGGCGACGGATTGAAGGCCGAGGCGGCAGAGGTGCGGTATCCGAACGGTGAAACGGCGGAGCGTCCGTTCGTTGAGAACGGGAAGATCTATCTTTCGTTCGCGCCGGGCGAGACGCTGTTTCTGGCGTGGCCGAGGTCGCGACGGGGCGCGCCCCTCCCGTTGCGCCTTCCCGAAATCGTCGGGCGCGAACAGCCGGCGCGCATCGTGCGGCGTGAAGTGATTGAGCGCGACGGCGGCGCGGTGCTTGAGGGCGCGGCGTGGATCTGGCATCCAGACGCGATGCAGAAGAAGGCCGTCGCGACACTGCGCACGACATTCGACATTCCAGAGGGCGCGACGATCAATGCGGCCACGCTCACGTTCTCGCTCGACAACGGTGGCGAGGTGCGATTGAACGGGCAGGTCGTGGGCAGGCAGGAGACGAACTCGTCTTCGTGGATGAAGCTTTCCGTGATTGGCGGCTCGGCGGGGACGCCTCGCCCTACCGATTTGCGGGCGTTGCTGAAGCCTGGGCGGAATGTTCTTGAGGCGACGTGCGATAATTTCATACCCGGCGATGCCGGGTTCATCGCTTCCCTCAACATGACCGTGGGCGGAAAGAAGATGCGCGTGTTCACGAACAACAAGTCGTGGGAGGCGTCGCTCGACGGCAAGACGTTCAAGCGCGCAAAGAGTGCGGGAATGTACGGGGCGATGCCGTGGATGCGGTTCGACGCAGATGGCATTGCCCGTCAGAAGCCGTTGAAGAAATCATGCACGACTGAACTTGCGTTCGACCTGGGAATATCCGTTCCGCCGGGACGTCTCTTCTTCGTGGGCGATGGTTTCAGGCGCGAGGTCACGTCTGTCCTGAAGCCGGGACTGAACAAGGTGGGAGAGGCGCGTGACGTGAAAAATCCGCGCTTGATCTGGACGGCACCCGCGCAGGGGGTGTATGATCTGCGATGCGAATACCTTGCCGAGCCGATGGGCGTGGTGGCGCCGCGTTTCTTCTGGAAGTGGGCGGGGGAGAGACCGAAGGAGTGGATGTTGAAGGTGTGGGAGTGCAACGGTAGGGCGAGGCGTCCCCGCCGAGCCGACAACGAGCAAGATGCCCGTTGTCCCAGTGCCGCCGACGCCAACGGGCAAGATGCCCGTTGTCCCAGTGTGGTGGCTGAGTTCAAGACGAGTGAGCATCTGTACGTGCCGAAGATGGCGCTGAAACCGTTCACGCGCTTCTGCTGGAGCGTGGAGGAGTGCGGCGCGCTCGGTGATCGCGCCCTACCGGGTGGTGGCGGCGCGGCTCGGCGGGGACGCCTCGCCCTACCTGGGGTGGCGGTTGGAACTTTTGTGAGTGGCATTGAGAAGTGGGAAAAGCCGTTCTTCAAGCCGCCGTGGAAGCATGACCAGAGGGAGTACTGGATCGCGCGGAAGAAGGTGACGCTGAAAGGCGCAAAGAGCGTGATAATCTCGCTTGCCTCGCTTGGATCGCACAGGCTCTATGTGAACGGCAAACCGGCGAGCGACTGTTTTGGTCCGAACCGGAGCCACGTCGAGGACGGCATCCTCCTTGCCACGACATACGACGTGACGGATCTCGTGAAGGACGGCGAGAACGAGTTCAAGGTCTATATGCACGACGGCTGGGCCGCCTTGGGACAGTGCAAGGAGAAGGAGTCGTGTCTGAGCGTCGATGGACGCGCGATCACGTCACCAGATTTGGGTGGACAGATCACGGTGATCGACTCCGCAGAGCCGTGGGACGTTTCGCTCAGTGCGGACCGCTCCTACGGTCCCATCGCCTGGTGCGGCAACGGCGACCGGCGCGGCGTGGAGCACCTCTGCGACGCGGAGCGCGAGACGCGCCACGCGCGCGGCGTGATGCGCGCCGGGCCGGCGTTCACCGTCTCCTGCGATGTGGCGGACCGCGACCACGCGATCCGCGAGATCAAGCCCGTTTCGATCGAGGAGACGGCGACGCCCGGCAAGTGGAAGATCGACATGGGCGAGGCGTTCTCGGGATTCATGCGCCTGAAGCTCAGCGGAAAGAAGGGGACTGTCGCGCGCATGACGGCGAGCGACACGTTTGTTGACGAGTGCACGTTCGGGCAGGTCTCCGAGTTCGAGTTCAGCGGGGGAGACGGCGTCTTCGAGAACAGGATGAATACGCAATCCGGCAGGTTCTTCTATCTCACGGGATGCGAGAAGCCGGGACTTGACGACGTGACGGGTATCGTGATCGGGTGCTGCGGACGCATCACGGGCGGGTTCAAGGGCGACAGGGACCTTGAGAAGATCCTCGCGCTCGACCGCAACACGTTCATCGCCACGACGATGGGCGGCGTGACGGTGGACTGTCCGCACCGTGAGCGCCTGGGCTACGGCGAGGCGAGCCTTTCCGCGATGTGGGGCGACGGAATGCCGCAGTTCGACAGCGCGGCGTACTACTACGCCTACCTGCTCAAATGGGCGTCGAGTCAGCGTCCGGACGGCAGCATCCCGCACGTGTCGCCGAACGGCTACGGCTGGGGCGGCACGTTCTGGAGCAACTTCCCCGTGTATGCGCTCGCAGATTACAGCCGACGCTATCCCGACGCGCGCTTGAAGGGCATCATGCGCCCCGTGATCGACAAGTGGCTCGACTACCTCAACTCGCATGTGCGCCCGGACGGCATCCTCGCGCAGTACGAGCCGAAGAAGGGCGATTGCCTCGGTGACTGGCTCTATCCTGAGATACATAAGACGAAGCACTCCTCCGGCGACTGGGGCCATACTGTGGAGGGAATGTTCTTCAACAATTGCGCGTACGCCTGGGCCATCAAGCGCGCGCTGGGGATCGACGGCCTCATCACGGATCCCGCTCGTCGGGCGGAGCTGGAGCGCCGCCACGCCGCGCTCGTGAAGGCGATCGACCGCGAGTGGTATAAGAACGGGCTGTACGTCTCTGAGGACGCGCGCTACCAGGCGATCGCGCTGCTGGGCGGCGTGGCGGATGCGGGCGGACACCGTGCCGAGACGGAGAAGGCGATGCAGGACATCGTGGAGTGGAAGGGCTACATCGACGGCGGCAGCCCGAGCTACATGCCGATCCTGCGGCTGCTCTGCGCGACCCGGCGCGGACGCGAACTCGCGCTGCGCACCTTCCGTCGCCGCGAGGCGCCCGGCTTCCTCTACTTCGCGGACGAGGGGTACAACACGATCCCCGAGGACTGGTGGTACGGACGCTCGTCGCGTGGCAGCATGATCCACACATGCTACACCGGTCCCGCCGGCGCACTCTTCCACGGCTTCGCCGGCTTCGAGATCAACGGGAACAAGATCACCGTCGCGCCGCTGCTCTCGGATACATTGCCGAACTTCTCCGCGTACACCGAGACGCTGTACGGAACGCTGTGGGTGAAGGTGGAGTCGAAGGGCGGACGCCGCGTCGTGTGGGTGCTGTGTCCGTACGGCTGCGAAGGGACGTTCGTCGCCGATGGCGCGCGCCACGCGCTCCGTCCCGGCCTCAACAGGTTCGAGGTGGCACAGCAGTAATGCCGTCAGACAATGACGTGTGGTGCGGTCTTATGGTATCATTCAAAAACTCGTATTCAAAAAGGAGCAAGAAGAAAATGACAAGAAAGTTAATGGTAGCCGCAATTGCGCTGGCGGGGGCGACGAACGTGATGGCGGCTGGCGATACGCCACAGAATGCGGCAAGCGAGGGGATGTCCTTGCGGGCGAAGATCGCGAAGACCTGCAAGATCACCGGATCGGACGTGTGGTACGGCTACCGTCGCACGAAGTTCAACTTCAATGGACGAAAGGCCTGGGTGGTGGAGCCGTCCGTCACGCCGGCGAAGGGCATGCCCTGGACCTGGACGATGCAGTGGGCGGAGGCGTTCGTGGACCGCACGGGCGTCCCGGACCTGCTTGGAAAGGGCTACCACCACGTGACGATCGACGTGTTCAACACGCGCTTGGACGAGAACGGTCTCAAGGCGTGCGCGGCGTTCCAGGAATTTCTCGTGAAGGAACTTGGTTTTGCGCCCAAGGCCAACCTCGTCGGCATGAGCTGGGGCGGTTTCTTCTCCACGCGCTACGCAGCCACCTACCCGCAGAACGTGCGTCGCATCTACCTCGATGCGCCGCTCTTGAACTTCGACGGGTTCGGCACAAAGGTGAACGCCAAGCAGTCTGCTGGGTTGATTGGACCATGGGCTGCGAGGCTGCCTGCCGACGGCAAATGGACGAACGATCCGTGTATGCCCGTGAACATGGCCGAGCCGATAGCGAAGGCCGGCATCCCGGTGCTTCTTCTTTACGGCGGACAAGACCAGACCGTGCCGCCGGCGTTGAACGCGGAGCTGTTCATTGCGCGCTTCAAGGCGGCTGGAGGGCGGATCGGTGTCGACAAGCGCGGTGGCTTCGGACACCATCCCCACGGTGTTGATCCGAACAAGACCGACAAGATCGTCAATTTCGTGATGTCTGAGAAATAATATCTTGCAAATCGTCCTTTCCAGCATTCCGGTTGCGGTGCTCGTCATTGCGCTCGTCGGGTTGAAGCTTCCGGCGTGGAAGGCCGCGCTCGCCGCGTTCGCGGTGTGCGCGGTTGAGGCCTTTGCACTGCGGGGCGTGACGCTCGGAAATATCGCTACCTGCTCGCTCAAGGGCGCTTCGACGGGACTCTTTCCGATCGGGCTCATCATCATTGCGGCGCTTTTCACCTATGCCGTCGTCGTGGAGTCCGGAGCGGAGGAGGAGATCAAGAGCGGGCTCTCGTCGCTTTCCGGCGACAAGCGCTATCTTGCGCTTCTCATCGCATGGGGGTTTGGGAACTTCATGGAGGGCATGGCGGGTTTCGGGACGGCGGTGGCGATTCCGTGCGCCATCATGGTGGGCGTCGGATTTGATCCCTTGAAGGCGGTCCTCTGCTGCCTCGTTGCCAACACGACGCCGACGGCGTTTGCCTCCGTCGGCGTTCCGACGTTCGTCCTCGCCTCGGAGACGGGGCTCGACGCGGGGCGGCTTGCGTCCGCCATCGGATTCGTCCAGCTTGCGGTGGCGTTCGTCTCCCCGTTCCTGATACTCTTCATAACCGACGGCCTGCGCGGACTTCGCGAACGCTGGTGGCTTGCGCTCGTCGCCGCCGCGTCATTCCTCGTCCCGTGGATATCGCTCGCCGCATTGGCGGGCTGCGAACTGCCGAACATCGCCGGCAGCGTCGCCACGCTGTTCGTGCTTGCGCTCATGGGCGACCATTCGCGGATCGACATGCACCGGCAGAGACGGGCGTGGTGTCCGTTCGCGATCGTCGTCGCCGCACTCGGCGCGTCCGCGTTTCTTCCGGCGCGCTGGAAGGTTTCGCCGGGGTTCGTGATACTTGCGGCGGCGTTCGTCGGCGGACTCTGCCAGGGCGTGCGTCCGGCGCGGCTTGTCGCGCTTGCCGGCAAGACGGCGCTCAAGTACGCCCCGGCGATCGGTACGATCTGCCTTGTCCTCGCGCTGGGCAAGACGATGGGCGCGGCGGGGATGACGCAGGACCTCGCCAACGGACTTGTCGCGGCGACCGGGAAGTGGTATCCGGCCGTGTCGCCGGTCGTGGGCGCGCTTGGCGGATTCGTCACGGGCTCCGGGACGAGCTCGAACGTGCTCTTCGGTTCGCTGCAGGCGTCGATAGGGACGACGGAGGCCGAACAGCTCGTGTTCGCCGCGTCGAACATCATGGGGGCGGGAATTGGAAAGGTGATCTGTCCCCAGTCGATCATCCTCGGCTGCGCGGCTACGGGGCTCGCGGGGCGCGAGAGCGAGGTCATGAAACGCGCGTTCCGCTATTTTCTCTTCGCCCTTGCCCTCGCATGCGCATCCTCGTTCCTGATGGTGCGCGTCCTATAGATCGGCTAGATCCGCGTTTGCAATTGACATGTGATCGCCTTCGTGTCGGAGCTCTCGGTTTAAAAAGGGCACGGTTTCTAAAAAAATGCAAAACCGTGCCCGAACTGTTATTGCGTAAAGTCAAAATATTTGATATAATCTCTGCGTTTCCTTGAGAAGGAGTTTTTTTTAATGAGAGAGTTTTATGGCCGTGGCGATCTTCTAGAATCGATGAAATCGCTCTGGAACAAGCGAGTCCCCTCGCTTGTGACTTGTCGTGGCCGGAGGCGGGTCGGCAAGTCAACGCTCGTTGAGGAATTCGCTCGTAGGTCAGGTGCGAGGTTCATAAAGCTTGAAGGGTTGCGGCCTAAGGAGCGATTGACGAATGAAGACCAGTTGAAATACTTTATTTCACAGTTGTCTTTGCAGACGGGATGCGATGACAGCCCCGTATCGGATTGGCTGAAGGCGTTCGCCCGTCTGAACGAATGTATCATGGACAGGGGGAAGACGGTTGTCCTTCTGGATGAAGTCTCCTGGATGGCATATTGCGATGTTGCATTCCCAGAGGTTCTTAAGGTTGCGTGGGACAACATGTTTTCCCGTCACAAGAAACTTGTGTTTGTCGTTTGCGGAAGCGTGTCCACTTGGATAAGGCGAAACATAATCGACAACGGCGCGTATGCCGGGCGCAGGTCGTATGATTTTGTCGTTCCTGAGTTGCCGTTGCGGGAATGTGTGAAGTTCTGGGGACCGAGGGTGTCCCGCGAGCGCATGACGGACATCCTGGACGTACTATCCGTCACCGGCGGCGTGCCGAGGTATCTGGAGGAAATCGATCCCGCGCTCACGGCAGACGAGAACATCCGGAAAATGGCCTTTGTCGCCAAGAGCGTTCTTGCCGTCGATTTCGAGGAGATGTTCCGCGACGTGATCACCGGCGAGCGGGGATTGAGGGCGTCCATCTTGCGAATCCTGTGCGACTCGCCGATGAACGTCTCAGAAATCGCCGCAGCACTCGGCAAGGAGCGCAACGGGCATCTGTCGGACGCCTTGGACGAACTGGGCGAGGCCGGATTCATCGCCCCGGACGAAGGACTGAATCCCGAGACGGGAAAGGACGTGCAGCAGATGAGGTTCCGCCTGAAGGACAACTATGCACGGTTCTACTTGAAGTACATCGAGCCGAGGTTGAAGATCATTGCGCGGGATGGCTTCAGGTTCTCGTCGCTCGAGCAGCTTCCGGAGTGGGATGTCATCAAGGGCCTTGCATTTGAGAATCTCGTGGTCAACAACTTCCGCGAGCTTCTGCCGCGTCTTGGGCTTGACCGGTCGCTTGTCATATCCGCCGCGCCGTTCCGCAAGGCCACGCAGTCGCGTCGTGCATCGGATAGGGGAGTCCAGGTAGACTTGCTGCTCCAGACACGAAGGAGCATCTATCTTGTCGAGGTGCGTCGTCGCAACGAGTTGGGACACGAGGTGGTCGATGAAATGGACGAGAAGGTCTCCCGCATCAAGCGTCCGCGCGGGGTGTCGCTGAAGACCGCGCTCGTGTATGACGGCCATCTTGCGAAGACGGTAGAGGCGGACGGTTACTTCGATGCCGTCATCGACATCAGAGATGTCGTGTTCTAACCTTGTTCCGAATGGCAATAATCGTAACTCCCCCAAAAAGGAAAGTCAATGAAGAGACAGTTTTTTGCAACGATGGCGGTGACGATGGCCGTGGCAGCCTTCGCCGCGCCGCGTACCGGCCCGTGGACGAAGGAGCAGGCGTGGGCGTGGTACAACGCCCAGCCGTGGATCCGCGGCTGCAACTACATGCCCGCGAGCTCGCCCAACCGCTACGACATGTGGCAGGTGTGGGACTGTGAGCGCCGCTTTGAGGAGATGGACCGCGAGCTCGCGCTTGCGGAGTCCATCGGCTTCAACGCCGTGCGCATCATCATCGCGGAGGACAATGGCTTCGCCGTGTGGTGCGAGGACCACGACGGCTACATGCGCAACCTCGAGCGTTTCCTCGCCCTGTGCGGCAAGCACAAGATTCGCGCCATTATGTGCCTCGGCAACGACTGTTCGCGTCCGAAGGAGATGTGGTCGATCCCGAAGCCGGGTCCGCAGCCGTACGACATCGGCTACCACGGCGGGCGCAAGAAGAGCCAGCACGGCAGCTTCCCCGGCGCGATTGGCTTCATCAGCGCGGACGATCCGGAGCTACGTCCCAAGTTCTTCCAGATGTGCGGCGAGGTGATGGAGAAGTACAAGGATGACGACCGCGTCCTCTTCTGGAACATCTGGAACGAGCCCGGCAACAACGGACGCGGGAAAGTCTCCGCCCCGCTCGTCAAGGAGATGTTCGAGCTCGCGTGGAAGATCGGCGTGAAGCAGCCCTGTGCGGCGGACATCTGGCACGGAAAGCTCGAGCCGAACATGGAGACCGCCGAGGGAATCGCCGCCGCGTTGAGCGACATCATCAGCTATCACTGCTACGGTCCGCTCCACTCGCAGATCAAGTATGCGAAGGAAATCAAGGCGAAGTTCGGGCGTCCGATGGTCAACACCGAATGGCTCGCGCGTATACTCGGATGCGACGTGCAGGACTGCTATCCGTTCTTCGCACAGGCGAAGATCGGCTGCACGTGCTGGGGATTCGTCGCGGGCAAGTACCAGACGTACGAACCCTGGGAGGGCATGTGGCGTCATGTCGAGAAGGGCGGCGGGAAGAACTACAAGATGACGAAGTGGTTCCACGACCTGTACCGTCCGTCGCTGCGTCCCTACGACCCCGAGGAAATCGACATCATCAAGCACGTCAACGCGCAGATGGACGCGGAGCTGAAGGGCGAGTCGCTGCGCGCGAAGATCGCGAAGAAATGCAAAATTGTGCGCGAGGATATGTGGCATGGCTATCGCCGTACGCATTTTGAGTTCAACGGACGCAAGGCATGGATCGTGGAACCGTCCATCGCGCCACGCAAGGATTCCGCCTGGATATGGAGCATACTCTGGCCCGATTTCAACGTTGAACGTATGCACGTGGCCGATCTTCTTAAACGCGGATTCCACTATGCGTACATCGACGACCTCTTCGACACGCGCATGGACGATGCGGGCGTCGCGGCTGCTGCTGCGTTCCAATCGTTCCTGGTGAAGGAACTCGGCTTCGCGCCGAAGGCGAACCTGATTGGCATCAGCTGGGGCGGGTTCATGGCGGCGCAGTACGCGGCGGCGAAGCCGGCGAACGTCGCGAAAATCTACTTCGACAACGCGCTCCTGACATTCGACGGCTACACGCCTCCGGCGAAGGTGGGTCTGGGGCCGTGGGCGGACGCGACGGGGCGCGTCCCTCCCGCATGGCGCGACGATCCGAGGATGCCCGTCAATCTTGCGCCCGCGCTTGCGAAGGCCGGTATAAAGGTCTTGCTCGTGTACGGCACCTCCGACATTGCCGTGAAGCCTTCCGTCAACTCGGCGGCATTCGCCGCGAGGTTCAAGGCGGCGGGTGGCGATGCGAAGGTGTTGGTCCACGCGGAGTATGGACACCACCCGCACGGCGTGGAGCCCGGCGAGGCGAAAATCGTGTTGGATTTCTTCTGAAACGAAAGGATCGGACTATGAAAAGACTCGTGCTTGCGACAGTCGTTGCGGCCTGCATTTTTGCGGTTCCGGCGTTTGCTGCTGACGACGGCGTCAAGGCGCAGATTGCGTCCGAGCGCAAGGGAAAAGCCCAGGTGTTCGAGACGGCGCTTGCCGCGACTGAGGCGAAGAAGTGGAAAAGCCCCAATGGCGGAACGCTGCCGTACCGTCTGCACGTTCCGGCGAAGCCCGAGCCGGGAAAACTCTATCCGCTCGTCGTCCACATGCACGGCGCGGGCAGCTGGGGCACGAACAACGTTGACCAGATCAAAACCGGCGGCGCGGACTTCATATCCTGGGCGAAGAGGCACGGCGAGGAGTACGTGTTCATCGCCCCTCAGACGCCGCGGCGGCGCAAGTGGGTGGATTCGCCCTGGGAGAACAAGAAAAGCACGATGAAGGAGAAGCCCACGGCATCCCTGCGCATGGCGATGGAGATCATCGACGACGCAATCGCGCGCTACCCTGTTGACCGCGACAGGGTCTACGTGATGGGCATATCCATGGGCGGCTACGCAACGTGGGAGCTGCTGCAGCGGCGCCCCGAGTTGTTCGCCGCCGGGTTGCCGTGCTGCGGCGGAGGCGACGTGGCGCAGGCGCCGCGACTGACGGACATCCCGATATGGGCGTTCCATGGTTCCAACGACAAGAGCGTACCCGTTTGTCGTTCGCGCGACATGGTCGCCGCCATCAAGGCCGCAGGAGGAAAGAAGATCCTCTACCGCGAGTACAAGGGACTGGGACACAACGTCTGGACGCCGACGTTCTCCGACGACAAAGTCTTTGAATGGCTCTTCTCGCTGCGGCGCGGCCTGATCCGATGACTCGTCAACAGTGCCCCGCTGAAGTAGGGCGAAACTTCTCCCTACGGTGTACGTGCGAATCTTCGTTGGTGTAAGCGTGATATCCCGCAAGTGCAAGCAGTTGTTTTGCCGCCAGTCTTTTTTGATTTGCCGTCAAATTAATATTCATTCGGCGGCATATATTTGGTATAATGGCGGCAAGTTTCAGTTGGACACAGGGCAAGGACAGCATTTCACATGCGGTCCGTCTCTCTGACACGACGAACAAAGGAGAAAAACACATGCAGAAGCGCATAAAGATCAAGGCTGTCACCCGCGAGAAGGATGCCGCCGGGAAGTTTCAGACCAACCTGACGCCGAACGCGACCCTTGAGGGAAAAGAACTCATCGAGACAACGTTGGTACTGCTGAAGGGCTTCATCCTTGAAGAACTAGCAAAGGGCAACAAACTCGACTTCGGACTGGTGTCGTTCTATCCAAGGCTGTCCGGCGCGCTTTCCAGCCGCGATTCCTCGCCTGAAGCAGAGGGGCTTTACGTGCGCGGGGCGGTGAAGGCGAGGCGTCCGCTGATGAACGGGCTGAAGGACAAGCTGGAGGCGGTGAATGGTCTCACAACGGTCCAGGCGCACATCTACAACGTCTTTGACAAGACGGCAAAGCGCTTTGACGTACTGGCCACCGGCCATGTCCTGAGCGTTGCGGGATATGATATCCCCGTGGACGCCGCGAAGGAAGACGAGGGCGTGTGGCTGGAACGGCGGACGCACAAGGGCTACGAGCGCGTGGCGAAAGGAAGGGTTGTCGGCTACGCGCCGGACCTCACGGAAGTCGTCTTCGACGAACAGATCGCGCCTGGAACATACGTGCTGGCGTTCTACACGCGCTGCGGTCATGGCGAAGGTTACCGCGTGGTCCGCGTGAGCCGCAAAATCCGCGCGATAGCACCGTGAAAATTTGGTATACTATTGCCGTCAGGAAAATGAGGAAGAAAACCGCAGAAGTCGTACTAGATGGTACAAGCCGTCAACGGGAGGTTTGGAAATGCGAAAGAAAATTGACAGATTGACCATAAAGGGGTTCAAGTCCATAAGGGACTTGAGCAACTTTTCGCTTGGTGACATCAATATCGTCGTTGGCGCGAACGGCGCGGGGAAAAGCAATTTCGTGCAGATGTTCCGCATGGTGCGGGAAATGGTGCGGAAAGACCTCCAGAACTTCATCGCCACGCATGGTGGCGCGGCGGCGTTTCTGCATAACGGTTTGAAAGCGACAAAGTCCATCGAAGCAGAGTTTAATCTTGGCAGAGAATCGTATGGCTTCACGCTAACGCCTACGGCGGACGAGACATTTGCCGTTTCTGAAAGTCGGAATGGCGAGAATGTAGATGACGCGATCTCTGGTTGGGTCGTGTACCATTTCCACGACACGAGCGAGCGTTCGCCTATGCGACAGAGCGAGATCGTGGAGGATTGCGCCTATCTGCGCGAGGACGCGGCGAACATTGCCCCGTTCCTGAAGGCATTGCGCGAAGATGGGCCGGAGGGCATCAAGAGCTACCGCGAGATCGTGGCCGCCGTGCGGCTCGTCATGCCGTTCTTCGACGACTTCACGCTCACCCCTGTCCGTTTCGGCCCGGCGGAGAAGGTGAAGCTCACCTGGACGCAGAAGGGCACCGATTATCCGTTCCAGCCTTACCACCTTTCCGACGGCGCGATCAGGTTCATCTGCCTCGCAACGGCCTTGCTGCAACCAAGGCCGCCGTCAACGATCGTGATCGACGAGCCGGAGCTTGGTCTTCACCCGCAGGCGATTGCGATCCTTGCGGACTTGATCAAGGCCGCGTCGGCACGGACGCAGGTGGTCGTGGCCACGCAGTCACCTCTTCTTGTCGACCAGTTTGCGGTCGGCGACATCGTCGTCGCGAAGCGCAAAGACGGCGCGACGGCGTTTGAGCGCCTGGACGAGAAGGACTACGCCGCTTGGCTGGAGGATTTCACCTTGGGCGAGCCCCGACAAGATACCCTCTCGGCATCTTGAGGTCTGGACGAACGAGCGTTACATGAAAACGGTTCAGGGCATTGCCATCGCCGACAGAATCGGCATCACAGGGAGTCATGAAAGAATCGAAACCGTTGTCACCGTGGAAAAACTGATGCAATCCGACGCGAAAGACATTGGCGGCTTCGACCGCGACATACTGGAATGGAACGTTCCAGACGAGGTTCTTGCAGCCCTGCTGAAGGACCGCTCGACGGGCCGCAATCTCATCTGGGCGATGGGTGATTTTGATGTGAAAGGACTCCTCTAATGTCTGAATTATCATCTAAAGTTGACAAGCATGAGTTAACCGAAGAAGACATAAAGGCTCGCTTTATCACGCCTGCGCTCAACCAGGCTGGATGGGAAAACGAACTCATCCTTATGGAGAAGTATTTTACGGCTGGACGGATTCTCGTTCCCGGCAAGGGCAAGCGACACGCAAAGAAGGACGGCAACAAAGCCGACTACATCCTCTTTGCCGAGCCGAACCTTCCCATCGCAATCGTTGAGGCAAAAGATAACAATCAACCCGTTTCCGGCGGCATCCAGCAGGCGATCCGTTACGCTGAAATCCTCGACCTTCCTTTCGCCTTCAGTTCGAACGGCGACGGATTCTTCGAGTTCGACCGCACGACGGGCGTCCAGCGCCCTGACATCCCCCTTGACGGCTTCCCTACTCCCGCCGAGCTGCACAAGCGCTATTGGGACAGTCGCAGCCTCAACCCCGCAGAACGCACAGTGGTGGACACTCCGTACTATTACGACATGGAGACCTACCCGCCTCGCTACTACCAGCGCATCGCCATCAACCGCACGGTCGAGACTGTCGCCAAGGGCGCGAAGCGCGCGCTTCTCGTGATGGCGACTGGCACGGGAAAAACATATACCGCGTTTCAGATCATCCACCGCCTCCACAAGAGCGGTCTCAAGAAGAAGATTCTCTACCTCGCAGATCGCAACATTCTCATCGACCAGACGATGGCGCAGGACTTCAAGCCGTTCAAGAAGGTCATGACGAAGGTTCAGCAGAAGAACATCGACTCATCCTTCGAGATATACATGTCGCTCTACGGGCAGTGGGTGGAATACGACAAGTCCGAGCAGAAGCCCGACGCGGAAATCGACGTCTCGAAGACGAAGCAGCCCTACGAATCGCTCGCGCCCGACTTCTTCGACCTCATAATCGTCGACGAATGCCATCGTGGGAGTGTCCGCGACGATTCGGAATGGAAGCGCATCCTCGAATACTTCTCGTCCGCCACTCAGATAGGCATGACCGCCACGCCGAAGTCCATTGAGGGCGCGGACAATCTCGACTACTTCTGCAAAGAGACGAACGGCGAGCCGCTCTACATCTATTCCCTTGCGCAGGGCATCGCGGACGGCTTTCTCGCGCCGTACCGCGTCACGCAGTCGTTCCTCAACATCGACCTCGAAGGCTGGAAGCCGGAGCCTGACGAGAAAGACCTCTACGACTACCTGATCGACCAGCGGCTCTTCAACCGTGCCGACATGGGGCGCAAGCTCGCAGTCAACGTCCGTCGGCAGATCGTCGCTCGCAGGATCACGAAGATGCTCCACGCCATCGGGCGCAAGACGAAGACAATCGTGTTCTGCCCCGACCAGGAGGAAGCACTGGAGATGCGAAACCTTCTCGTCCAGCTGAATCCCGACGAATGCAAGAAGGATAGCCGCTATGTGATGCGCATCACGTCCGACGATGCCGCAGGCAAGAAACAGCTTGACAACTTCATCGACCCAGACGAGCCTTATCCGACAATCGTCACGACGAGCGAACTCCTTGAAACCGGCGTGGACTGCAAGACCTGCGGCCTTATCGTGTTCGACAAGGAGGTCGAGTCCATGACCAAGTTCAAGCAGATGGTCGGACGCGGAACGCGCATCAACGCCGCCAAGGGCAAGTTCTTCTTCGACATCCTCGACTTCCGCAACGTCACGTCCAAGTTCGCCGACCCTGACTTCGACGGCATCGCGGACACCAAGGGCTCCGTCAGCTATGACGACGGAGAAGAGAAGCCGCCAGAGGACGGCCCGGAGGAACCGCCGGAGCCGTACACCCCGACGAAGTTCCACATCATCGGCCCCGGTGACTGCAAAATCGTCCATGAGGTCGTGAAGATTCTCGGTGCGGATGGCAAGCTCACGACGATGTCCGTGAAGGACTACACGCGCAAGGCCGTGCTGCGTCAGTTCTCCTCGCTGGACGACTTCATCGGCAAGTGGTCGCAGGCCGAGCGCAAGCAGGCCATTCTCGACGAACTTGAAAAGGCCGACATGCCGCTCATGATCGAGCAGGTGCAGGCCGAGAACCCGAGCCTCGCCGACAAGGATGCCTTTGACATCATCCTTCACCTTGCCTTCGACCAGAAGCCGCTCACGCGTCGCGAGCGTGCTGAGAACGTGAAGAAGCGCAACTACCTCGCCAAGTACGAGGGCAAGGCGCGTCAGATACTTGAGACCCTGCTCGATAAATATGCCGACGGCGGCGTCAGGGAACTCGAAAGCGAGAGCATCCTCGACATCCCACCGCTGGATGCCATCGGAACGCCCTCGAAGCTCGTGGCTTTCTTCGGCGGGCCTGAGAATTTCGAGAAGGCCGTGCGCGAACTTGAAAATGAACTTTACAGAAAGGTCGCATAGCAGCAATGGCAACGCAGAACCTCGTCAAACGCCTTCAGAACATTATGCGCCGCGACGCCGGCATCAGCGGCGACGCCCAGCGCATCGAGCAGATGGTGTGGCTCTTCTTCCTCAAGGTCTATGACGCACAGGAGACGGAATGGGAGTACAAGGCTTACAAGGCCAAGCGCAAGTTTGTCTCCATTATTCCCGAAAAGTACCGCTGGCGCAACTGGGCGCACGCGAAGGATGCCGACGGCAAGGATGTCGGCACCGCCCTCACGGGCGATGAGCTCCTCGCGTTCATCAACGAGCTTTTCGCCGCGCTCAAGGGCATTGTCGTCACGCCGGAGACGCCCATGCGCCAGGCGATCGTCCGCGAGGTGTTCGCCGACCTCAACCAGTACCAGAAGAACGGCATTCTTCTCCGTCAGGTCGTGAACGTCATCGACGAGATCGACTTCTCCGATGCCGAAGACCGGCACACCTTCGGCGACATCTACGAGGGCATTCTCAAAGACCTCCAGAGCGCGGGCAACGCTGGCGAGTTCTACACGCCCCGCGCCCTTACGGACTTCATCGTCTCTCGCCTCGATCCCAAGCTCGGCGAGAGGTTTGGCGACTTCTCGTCCGGCACGGGTGGATTCCTCGTCTCGACGCTGAACCACCTCCATGCGCAGGTCAAGACGACCGCCGACCGCGCAAAGCTCCAGACCGCCGTCCTCGGACAGGAATGGAAGCCGCTACCGTACCTCTTGAGCATCACGAACCTCCTTGTCCACAACATCGACGAGCCGAACATCCGCCACATGGACTCCCTCGGCAAACGTCTTAAGGACTGGAAGCCTGACTGCGACGTGATCGGCATGAATCCTCCCTACGGCGGCAGTACCGAGGCGAGCGTGAAGTCCAACTTTCCGTCGGAGTTCCAGACCTCCGAGACCGCCGACCTCTTCATCCTGCTCATCATGCAGCGTCTCAATCGTGGCGGACGCGCCGGCGTCATCATCCCGGACGGATTCATGTCCGGCACGGACGGCGCGAAGCTCGCCATCAAGCAGAAGCTGCTGCGCGAGTTCAATCTCCACACGGTGATCCGCCTGCCAGGAAGCATCTTCTCGCCCTACACGGGCATCGCCACGAACATCATCTTCTTCGACCGCCCTGAGGCTACGCCGGAGGAGGGCACGATCGTCACGAAGGATGTATGGTTCTACCGTCTCGACATGCCGGAGGGCATCAAGCACTTCTCAAAGACCAAGCCCATGCGACTTGAGCATTGCCAGCCGATCATCGACTGGTGGGACGACCGCAGGGAGATTGTCGGCGAGGATATCGGCGACAAGTCGCGCCGCTTCACCGCGCAGGAGATTCTGGAGGGGAAGTGCAATCTCGACCTCTGCAAGTTCCCGGTCAAGCAGGACGAACTTCTGCCGCCGAAGGAACTCATGGCGCGCTATCGCGAGGAGCGTGGCAAGGTTGACGCCAAGATCGACGCCGTCCTTGCGAAGATTGATGCGCTGCTGGATGAGAACTCAAAGGACTTGTGAATATGAACGACATCGAAAAGACGCCCGAATACTTCTCGTGGATCGGCGAGCTTAAGAAACGCTACCGCGCCACGCAGATTAAGGCTGCAATTTCTGTCAATACCGCTCTGCTGGAGTTCTACTGGAACCTCGGCAAGGACATCAGTGAAAGATATCCGGGGAAAAAGCGAGATGCTGGATTTTTTGCCGCCTTAAGCGCAGACCTTAAATCCGCGATCCCAGAAGCCAAAGGTCTGTCCCCAACAAACATCAAATATACCCGTTATTTCTACGAATTATATGGAACTGGGTGTTATCGTCAACAACTTGTGGACGATAACTTAAGAGGTCAACAACTTGCTGACCAGGAAAATGCTGGAGACTATCGTCCACAAGTTGCGGACGATAAGAGCCACAAACCTCTTTTTGTAGAACAATTGCTTGTGCAGGCTCCTTGGGGACATCATCGACTAATCATTGACAAATGCGGCGACGATGTCGTCAAGGCGCTTTTCTATGTTCGCAAGACCGTTGAAAACGGGTGGAGCCGTAATGTCCTTGCCATCGAAATCGAAGGCGACCTCTATTCGCGGCAGGGCAAGGCTGTCACGAACTTTGCCCTCACAATGCCAGAGCCGGACAGCGACCTTGCCCAACAGCTTACAAAAGACCCATATATTTTCGAGGTTCAGGGGCTAGCGGAGAAGTATCGCGAGACGGAGCTCACCGAAGCGATGTGCAACAACATCGTCAAACTTCTTAATTCGATGGGTAAGGGTTTCGCTTTTGTTGGGCGCGAATATGTAGTTGAGATGCAGGAGAAGGAATATCGCATAGACCTCCTCTTCTATTGCATTCCATTGCATCGGTATTTTGCTGTCGAGGTCAAGACGGATGAGTTTGAACCGTCGTATCTGGGTCAGCTGCAGGGATATGTCGCGGCCTGCGACATGGTTCTCAACACACCGCAGGAGAATCCGGCGATTGGGCTGCTTGTCTGTCGTGGCAAGAACGCACCCCTTGCCAAGTACCTCCTCGGCAAAATCGACATGCCAATAGGCGTTTCAGACTACGAACTTCTTCGCAAAGTGCCAGACGATTTCAAGAGCCAGTTGCCGACTATTGAGGAAATAGAAGCTGAACTTGCGAACATGGAGAAGGAGGCTCAATGACAGCCAAAGAACTAAAGGCGTCCATTCTCCAGCTCGCCGTCACGGGGAAACTCGTGCCGCAGGACCCGAACGACGAACCGGCAAGCGTTCTTCTGGAACGCATTAAGGCGGAGAAGGCGAAGCTCGTCAAAGCCGGTAAGATCAAGAAGGACAAGAACCCCTCTGAAATCGTCACTGGTTCTGATGGGGCGGTCTATGAGACGTTCAAGGACGGTACTGTCAAGGACATCTCCGACGAGCTGCCGTTCGAGATCCCAAATGGCTGGGCATGGTTGAGACTGACAGACATTTGCGAGACCATCGCTGATTGCCCGCATACTACCGCAAAAGATGAAGGAGTAGGTTTCCCTTTGGTTCGTACGGCAAATATTGGAGAGGGCAAACTGATTTATGAGGGCATGCATAGAGTTTCAAAGGAAGTATATGATAAGCGTAATAGCCGTGCCGTGCCAAAATGTGGTGATTTAATCTTTGCGCGGGAAGCACCTGCTGGAAACATCGCAGTCATTCAAGAGGGAGAATTGGTTTGTCTCGGTCAGCGGACTGTGCTTATTAGTCCAATAAGAGAAATTGCCGATTCGGATTTTATTGCGTTTTATATATTGTCGCCAGCCATACAAACACTTCTTGTGAAAAAGTCCCTCGGCGCGACAGTAGCCCATGTGAACCTAAAGGATATACGACCGTTCTTGATTCCTCTCCCGCCACTCGCCGAGCAGAAACGAATCGTGGCGAAGATCGAGAAGCTGATGCCGCTTGTCGAAGAGTACGGCAAAATGGAAGAGACGAGGCTTCAACTCGATGCCGACTTGCCCGCCATGCTGGAGAAATCGATTCTGCAAGCGGCGATACAGGGCAAGCTCGTCCCGCAAGACCCGAACGACGAACCGGCAAGCGAGCTGTTGAAACGTATCGCCGCCGAACGCAAAGCCCTCGTCAAGGCCGGTAAACTCAAGCGTGACAAGACCGAGTCCGTCATCTTCCGTGGTTCTGATAGGCTGGCCTACGAGACCCGCAACGGCGAAACCGTGTGCATACAAGATGAGATTCCATTCGAGATTCCAGATTCATGGGAATGGGTGAGGCTGGGAAGCGTATGCTCAATCGTCCGTGGCTCTGGGATCAAACGTTCGGACACGACAGATAGCGGTTCCCCCTGCATACGATATGGTGAAATCTACACAACATACGGACATTCGTTCCAGACCGCAAAATCCTTCACATCTGAGTCCGTAGCCGCGAAATGCCATAAGGCGCATTCCGGCGATGTCCTGTGTACGCTTACAGGCGAGTGCAAAGAGGAGATTGCCAAAGCAACCGCCTATCTTGGCACGGAGGCTATTGCGATAGGCGGTGACTTGGCAAGGATTTCAAATCATCCGTACAATCCGATGCTCCTTGTCTATTTTATGTTCTCGCCTTTCATGTTGTCACAGAAGGCGGACAAATCCAATGGAGACATCATCGTACACATTGGCAAGGAGGCGATAGAAGACTTGCTGATTCCGCTTCCGCCAAGATCGGAGCAAGAGCGCATTGTGGCCAAGGTCGCAAATCTTTTATCGGCGATAAAGTCCTTCACCACGTGACGACCCTATCGACTATTGTCCGTTGCTCTGTGCTGGTGCGGCGCAAGTAGATGCGCGTCGTTTCGATGCTTTCGTGTCCCATAAGATCGGCAAGGAGCGATATGTCGTTGAACTTCTCCAGAAAGTTCTTGGCGAATCGATGCCGGAAAGAATGCGGGTAAACGACCGCAGGGTTCAACTTATACTTGATGGCGAGCTTCTTAAGTTGAGCGGCAATACCCCGCGCCGTGATGCGTTCGCCGCTTCGGTTGATGAAGATGAATCCTGACGACTGGTTGCGTGATGCGAGCCATGTCAACGCCTCGTCCTTTAATTTCTGCGGGATGTATATCCGTCTCATCTTACCGCCTTTGGAATAGATGTCGATATGTCCGGCAGTGACGTGTTCAACTTTCAGCTGCAGGAGTTCGCTTATACGCGCCCCTGTTGCAGCAAGAAAGCGGATGACGAAATACCAGTAGCGTTCCGCTGGGTTGTTCAACTTCCGCTTGAAGTAGGCGTAGTCCGCGTCACTTATGACATTCTCCAGAAACGGCTTCTGCTGGATGCGGATGAGCGGCATCTTCAATGTCGGTTTGCCGATGCACGTTGCATAGGCGTTCATGGCGAGAAGCCGGATGTTTACCGTTTTCGGTTTGAAGCGTTCTATCAGGAACGCCTTGTAGAGGAGAAGGTTCTTCTTCGTGAACTCTCCAAAGTGCGTTGTGTATTGCCTCGCAGCAAAGCAGTACGAGACAACCGTGTTGGCCGACTTGTTGGTCTTCCGCAGGAATGCGGAGAATTTTTCGAGGTCTATCATAGCAGGATCCTTTCATTAGTTCTGCTATGATAGTGAAACGAAGCATCAAAAGGTTACGAGTGTTCGTGTCGTGGCTTTCAGCTCTTCAACCCGCTTCACGATTCGTTTCTGCTCGTCCAGTGGTGGCAGCGGGATGAGCAAGTTTAGCATGGTGCTTCTATCAATCCCCGGAATCATGCTGTTTGCCGCACTCTTTAACGAATGCACAATAGATTCAAGATAGACCTTTACATATCCCAAATTAATCCGGTGAGACGATATCGCCATTATCTGTCGGGCAATGTGTATATCCCCAATCGTGTTAAAGGCCATAGCACCTATTGTCCCTTTGCAGGTGATCAGCAAGTCTCCACTGTGTGAAATCGTAGCAACCTTGTCTGTCCAGCGATTAACAATCAACTTACCATCCGCAAAATTGCTCGCACCTGTCATGTAGGGAAACTTCTTTTGCGATGCAGAATATTCACTTGGTTCCAGATCGCGGCCAGACAGTAGTGTGATAACATTCCCCAGCCTCACCCACTCCCAAGAATCGGGTATCTCAAATGGAATCTCATCTTGTATGCACACGGTTTCGCCGTTGCGCGTCTCGTAGGCCAGCCTATCAGAACCACGAAATATGACGGACTCGCTTTTGTCTCGTTTGAGTTTACCGGCCTTGACGAGGGCTTTGCGTTCGGCGGCGATACATTTCAACAGCTCGCTTGCCGGTTCGTCGTTCGGGTCTTGCGGGACGAGCTTGCCTTGGATGGCTTCTTGTAGTATCGACTTTTCCAAGGTCGATGGCAAATTAGCGTCAAGTTGAAGCCGCGCCTCTTCAAGCTTGTCGTATTCTTCGACAAGCGGCATCAGCATTTCAATCTTGGTGACAATCCGCTTTTGCTCAGTGAAAGGTGGAAGTGGCAACAACATCGACGAGAGTTTCTCCCCATTGAAATTGGGCTGCGCTGTTGCGACTATCCCAGCCCGTAATTGCTGCCAATAGAAATCGGATTCAAGGAACACTTTTGCATATTGCGGAAGGATCGAATCCGAACAACGAGTACGCACAAGGTAGCCTGCATAAACAGCGGCTTCTGGAATGGAAGTTACTAAGTGCGATTTACCAACTGTCCCGCCAGTCCGTGCAAAAAGAATGTCACCTACTGTCAGCAGGTATTTGTCGATTGACACCTCGTCTATTTGGCAATAAGGAACTGAATCCCAAATAATGCGATTGTCCTGAATGTCCGTTATCCGAACCATTTTTATCCGGCCAGTCGGTCTCGCTGGAGCACTGTATCCGTATTGAACCGACAGAGATATATCTTTCCATCTCGCCCATGCCCAGCCATTTGGGATCTCGAACGGCAGCTCGTCGGAGATGTCCTTGTTGGTTCCGTCCTTGAACTTCTCATAGACCGCCCTATAAGAGATTTGTCGCCATAAATCAATAAATCCATATTGATGTGCCGTAACAAATATGGTATAATATACGCCATGAGAACAACACTAGACATTCCGGATTCAATGTATCGACGCATCAAGACGCGTACTGCCCAGGAGGGCAGCACCGTCCGCGCAATTACGCTGGTTCTTTACTCGCAGTGGCTTGGCGACGAGTCCCGCACAACGACCATGCGGCAGACAAGGGGTAGGAGACAAAAGACGCCACCATGGTTTGGATGCGTCAAGGTCGATCCGAGCCTTCCGCACGACATGAACTCCATCCGCGAGAGCATAGTCCGCCATCACGGAGAATGAGCCATGACATTCGGATTGGATACGTCCGTTGTGCTACGACTTCTCACCGGACAGCCGCAGGAACTGGCCGCGCGAGCCCTTGCACGATATCAAGACGGTATTGCCGCAGGGGATGATTTCTGCGTAAGCGACGTGGTGGCGGCGGAAGCCTATTTTGCGCTTCAACAGCATTATAGAAAGACGAAAGAAGAGGCTCTTGAGGCATTGAGGGGATTCTCGTCCGGTGAAGGGATTTCGTTTTCGCAGAATTTCGCCGCGTCGATCAACACGCCGAACATCCATAAGGCGAATCCTGGATTTGTCGATCGGATGCTTGTTTCTGGCTACAGGGAACAGGGACAGATCACGCTTTCGTGTGAAAAGTCGTTCAAACGCCTTGCGGATACAGAGGTGATTTCATAAAAGCATGGATAGTTTGGGTCGAAACAACTTTGACAAGCGCGGCGGCGAACTCATGCCGCGCGAATTGATGGAACGTGCCGCAGACCCTGCGCTCGTCCCAGACGAGGCTCTTGTCGCCATTCTTCTCAAGACCGGCGTTCACGGGCTGAACGTCATCGAACTCTCGCGCCGTCTCATCGAGGCGTTTGGCTCCATGAAGTCGCTCGTCTCCGGCGACTGGCGCACCTTGGAAGAACGCATCAAGGACTGGAACAAGGCGCACTCCGACCGCCCGATCAAGGGGCTCGGCCACGTCAAGTGCCTTGAACTCGCCGCAGCCTTTGAGATGGGACGCCGCTGGAGTCGTCTCACTCCCGACGAACTCCGCTTGAAGAAGGTAACCAATCCAGATGTCGCCTATGAAGTGTTCAAGACAGTCCTCACGCCGGGCGACGACAAAGAGAACCTCTACGCGCTTTTGCTGAACAACAAGAACTGCCCTATCTGCGAGCCGCTCCGCATCTCTCGCGGCACGGCGGATTCCGCTCCGGCCTTCGCCCGCGACGTATTCAAGGAGGCGCTCAAGTGGGGTGCGGTGGCCGTCATGGTCGCGCACAACCATCCGTCGGGCGATCCCAAGCCCAGCAAGGCAGACCTCAAGTTCACCGAACGGCTCGCCGTCCTCGCCAAGATCGCGGAGATACGCCTCCTTGATCACCTTGTGCTTGGTGATGGAAAATTCGTCTCCATACGCTCGCTGGGCAAAATCTCGTTCGAGTAGATATTGAAAGTCTAGGGGGATAAACCCCATTGATGGAGTAGAAGTGGTGGAGTAGAGACTATGGCGATGACGCAGAGAGACGATACGATAGAGGCGATCAAGCGACTTGACGCCTTGCTTGAATATGCCATCATGCATAATGACGAGGACGAGGCAGAGCGCCTTCGCGAGGAGTTGCGCAAGTTGACGGAATCGGTTTGACGGAAGATGGCGGCAGTATGGTATAATCTGGCGAGGAGGAACACTATGATAACGAAGAGCGAATTGGAAAAAATGCTTGCGTCCACGGAGACGTACCGTGTCGAACGAACCAAGTCCACGACGGACAAGTTCGGCGAGGCTGTCTGCGCGTTCGCGAACGACATGCCAGACTGTGATAAACCGGGCTATATTTTCTGAAACAACGTGAAGGATGTATGATGTGAGAGGAGGCACTTATGGCATTACCTGTAAACATTGACGATTTGATCAACCATCGTAAGGTGGAATGGGGGGAGTAGAAATGGTGGAGTAGAGACTATGGCGATGCCGCAGAGAGACGATACGATTGAGGCGATCAAGCGACGGGCGGCGGAGAAGAAGGCCGCCGTCGAAAAGAAGAAGGCAGAGGCGCGTGCCCGCGCCGCGTATCGGCGGAAGCAGGGGCAGGGAGCGAGGTACAGATCGAAACGCTTCCCGCCGACCAGCAGGAACCGGCGAGGAAGGATTGGGCGAAAATCCTGCGCCCGTTCAAGCGCCGCGAACCGTGGCTATGACCGGATGCGGTGAAGGTGTGAATGTGGTATAATTTCAGCAAGCGAGGAAAGCGCCTCATCGCCGCAGGCGTCAAATGCGCTCCAGTGAAATGGACTTGAAAGGAGTCAAAATGGAAACGAAAAGACAGACAGGTTGTTCGAGAAGGGATTTTCTGATCGGGGCCGCGGGACTCGGCATCGCCGCCGGCGGATGCCGCAGCGCGGGAGGTTTCTTCGACTTCACCGACGGAGCGCCGATGCACGGTTTCGCGGCTCCGAAGCTGCCGACCATCCGCGTCGGCGTCGTCGGCATGGGCGGACGCGGCAAGCACTTCCTCAAGCGCGCGCAGTTGATTCCGGGAATCGTCGTGACGGCAATCTGCGACAACGTGCCGAAAAAGATCGAGGCGTCGAAGCGCATTCTCGCCGACGCGAAGAAGCCACCCGCAAAGGAGTATCTCGGCGAAGAGGCGTGGAAGGCGCTCTGCGAGGACCCGAACGTGGACGTGGTGTACAACACGACGCCGTGGTCGCTCCACGTGCCCGTGCAGCTCGCGGCGATGCGCGGCGGCAAGCACGTGTTCACCGAAGTGCCGAGCGCGTTCACGGTTGACGAATGCTGGGAGCTCGTCGAGACGAGCGAGAAGACGCGTCGCCACTGCATGCAGCTCGAGAACTGCTGCTACGGGGAAGTGGAGATGCTGACCTTCAACCTGGCGAAGCTCGGGATGCTTGGCAAGCTCACGCACGCCGAAGGCGCGTACATCCACGATCTGCGCGGCATGTCGCGGTCCGAATGGCCGGGAAGCGAATGCTGGCGGTTCGACGAGAACCGCGATCACGGCGGCAACCGCTATCCGACGCACGGTCTCGTGCCGCTCTGTCTGACGTTCGACGTGAACCGGGGCGACCGCCTCGACTACCTCGTTTCGCTCGACTCCGCGCAGGAGAACTTCAAGGCGTACATGGAGGCCTTCCTCAAGCCGGACAATCCGCGCCGTTCTGCGAAGATGAAGATGCACGACATGAACTCCACGCTCATCCGGACGGCGAACGGCCGTTCGATCCTCGTGCAGCACGACGTCGCCTCGCCGCGTCCGTACACGCGCATCCAGCTCGTCAGCGGCACGAAGGGCACGATCTGCAACTATCCCCTGCGCATCGCGCTCGAGGAGAAGACCGGCGACGGGAAGGCGCACAAGTGGTGCGACGAGAAGCGCACGGCCGAGATCCTGCAGAAATACCGCCACCCGCTCTGGAAGACGATGGGAAAGCTTGCCAAGCGCGCGGGCGGACACGGCGGGATGGATTTCATCATGGACATGCGCTGGGCCTACTGTCTCCAGCAGGGACTCCCGCTCGACATGGACGTGTATGACCTTGCGGCGACGTGCTGCCTCTGCGAGCTGACGGAAAAGTCATCCACCCACAGGTCGATGGCCTGCGACATCCCCGACTTCACGCGCGGCGCGTGGCGCACGAACAAGCCGCTGGGAATTGTGGATATCGACCTCCAGAAGATGGGCTACAAGCTGGATCGGCCAGTTTCCGCTTGAGGCCGGCGCAGTGATTAGGCGTTGCGGACGATCTTGACGCCGGAGACGGTGCGTTTCTTCGTGGAGAAGGCGATGCCGATGAGCGTGATCGGCTTGCCGGAAGGGCGGAAGCGGTCGGTGTAGGACTTGTCCTGTATCTGCTCAATCGCCTTCTTCGCCGTGGAGTCGCGCTTCACCTCGATGATGTAGGCGTCCGTCGCCGTTTCAATGGTGAGGTCGATGCGCCCCTTGTGCGTGCGCACCTCGCCGTCCACGTTGATGCCGATCACGCGCAGCACCACGTACATGATCGCCTGCCACGACTGCTCGTTCTGGCGGTCGGTGAGGTCGTAGGGGATTGCCGCGAAGAACTGCCGGAACGCCTCCACGAAACCCTCGGGATCGCGGGCACGGAGAGCCTCGCGCGCGCGGCGCGAGATGTTTGACGAGTCCGTGTCGTCCTGTCCCACGTAAACGCCGGCGAGGGACTTCAAAAAAGAATTCTCGACCTCGAGGTTGGGAAAGCCTAGATGGTACGTCCTGTCAGCGCCGCTTTGCTCGAACCCCTTGATGGTGAGATAGCCGGTCTGGAAAAGAAGCGTGACTGGCTTGATCCTTTCCGGCTCATACGCTTCGAGGTCGTTTTCATTTATCGTGAGACTTGATACGTCCATAGGCTTCTTACGGAAGAAATCAATCAGGAATGTCGGTATCGCAGTCTTCGACCACCAGTTGCTCAGCTTCATCGTGTCGAACGTCATGCCGAGCGAAACCGGATTCACCACGGTCTCCGCATTCTCCTCGAATCTGTAGCCATCGTACCACTTCACGATATCGTTGAATGCGCCGTCGGCATCTTTGCCCAACTTCTCGCCGAGTGCGGCGAGGCAACAGGGAAAATACCGGTGCACCTCCCCGTGCGTGTAGCCGAAGAGCGTCGCGACGGTCGCGTTGAGCGTGTAGTCCTTGAGGTTGTTGAGGTCGGAGAATATCGATACCTTCGAGAACTTGCTCACGCCCGTGATGAAGAGGAACCGCTGCTTGCACTCCAGCGTCTTCAGCACGGAGTAGAACGCCTTGAGCGCATCCTTGAACTCCGTCACCTGCGGTGTCATTAGGTGTCCGAGAAGTGGCTTGTCGTATTCGTCGATCAAGACGACCACTTGTCCTTCTTCCTTCGAGTTATTCGCTTCGGAGCCATGCTCCAACGCAACCTTGCGCTGCTCCTCTAACGCCCGGTCATAGAGGTCGCTGATGAGGTTCTTGAGCGCAATCGCGGGGTTTTCGTCGTCCCTGAACGCAACGCCGTTGCGTTTTGCCTCGTCCTTGATCATGTCGCGCCAGAAGCGCTTGAGTTCCGGCACGGTCTTCGTTTGGGCGCTGCCCATGTCGAGGTGTATGACGGGCCATTTCCTTGACCAGTTCCATTCCGGCTCGATGGCCAGTCCTTCAAACAGTTCGCGCTTCCCCTCGAAAAGGCACTTGAGCGTGGAGACGGCGAGCGACTTGCCGAACCGCCGTGGGCGCGCGATGAAGAACTGTCTGCCGCGCGAATCGTCGGCGAGTTTCTTCAGTATCGCCGTCTTGTCAACATACGAATACTCCCCCATGCGGAGGTTTTCTAACGTGTAGATGTCTGTCGCTGCCTTTTCCATGGCGCATAGTATATCATATTTCAGAGCCTTAAGGCGTGCCGCGAAAAGCCTTGTCCGAATGAGTATGTCTTTTGTTACCAATCGGGCACGTAGCGACCAGTCGATTATGGTATAATAGCGGGCAAGGAGAATAAAGCGAAAATTGATACAAGGAGAGAAGCAATGAAAAAACAGTTATTTGCGGTCATGGCGGCGGTTGCGGCGATGGTGGCGCTTGGCGCGTCGCGTCCGATGCCGGAGTACCTGAAGAGCGCGGTGGTCTATCAGATCGTTCTCCACAACTTCACGCAGACCGGAACGTTCAAGGCCGCGCGGGCGATGCTCGACCACGTGCGCTCCACGGGCGCGGACGTGGTGTATCTCACACCGTTTTTCGAGATGGACCGAGACATGGATCGCAAATACTGGAGTCCGCGCCAGATCAAGAGCGGATATGATTCGCCGCTCAACCCCTACCGCATCAAGGACTACAACAAGATTGACCCCATCTACGGGACGGACAAGGATTTTGACGCCTTCTGCGCGAAGGCCCATTCGCTCGGCATGAAGGTGTATCTCGATCTCGTCTATCTTCACTGCGGGCCGACGTGCGTCCTCAAGGACCTCGCGCCCGACGCGCTCCAGTACAACCCCGACGGGTCGCTGAAGCTCAACAACTACAACTTCCCGCTCCTCAACTACAAGTCGAAGGCGACGCGGAAATACCTCATAGACTCGATGCTCCACTGGATCAGGCGCGGCGCGGACGGCTTCCGGTGCGACGTGGGGTATCAGGTCCCGCTTGAATTCTGGGAGGAGGCGACGGCGGCGTGCTGGAAGGTGAAGCCCGACCTCGTGATGATAGACGAGGGCAAGCCCACGGAATACCTGAAGACGGCGTTCGACTCGTGCTATGACTTCCCGTGGAGTTTCACGATCCGCCGCATGATCGTGAGCGGAACGCCGGGCGGGAAGAGCCCGAAGCACGGGACGTTTGCGGAAAAGATGGATGTCATACGCAAGTATGAGGAGATGGCGCCGGAGAATTCGCGCTTCTTCTGTTTCCTCGACTGCCACGACACCGTGCTTGGCGACCGGGAGCGTCGGTTCGATCGCATCCGCCCCGTCGAGGAGGGGAACGCCGCGTACGTGCTGGTGTTTCTGAGAAGGGGAATCGCCGTCCTGTACAACGGCAACGAGATCGCCGACAACGGCATTGGCTCCATCTTCATGCCGAACGACAGGAAGCGCGACCGCACGCGCGTCAACTGGGCGCGCGCCCTGCAGCCTTCGGGGAAGAAGCGCCTTGCGCATATCCGCAGGCTCGCAAAGCTAAGGCACGAGAATCCGGTGTTTGCTGATGGTACGCAGGAGTGGGTCAAGGGCGGAGAAAGCCAGGGGGCGCTCGCCTTCGTGCGACGCCTCGGCGACAAGGCCGTGTTCGTGGCGGCGAACCTGACGGGTAAGCCCGTGGAGTTCAAGGCGAGCGTGGGCGAGACGCCCGTCGTTCCGGCGAACGGGCATCAGCCCGGCATTCTCATGGCCGATCACGGCAAGCTCGCGGCTGATGGTACCTGCAACCTCGGCCCTTGGGGTTACGTGGTCATCGAGCTCTAGGCACGCGTGAAATCAATACTCCTCTAGCACTTTTAGGATTTCTAGCTTTTCTAAAAAACCTAGACCATCTAGCTCTTCTGGCACCACTGGGCGTAATTCACCTCCGAGCCTTCTGATAATTGGAAACAACTATTTAAAACAACTTGCCTTTGGCGCGCGGGCTAACTCGCCCGCGCCCATTTGCCGATCCTCAAACTACCACGATTCTGAATGTTCAAGGTGTGCCCGAAGGATAATGTTGTTATTGAAAGTTGTCATGGTTGTTTCCAAATCCCAATACGAGTGGGTAAAAAACGGAGATGCGCCCTGCACCACTAGATCTGGCGATTTCTCCTTGTGACAGATCGGCAAGATGTTGTATACTATGAGCATGAAAGCAACAAGAAGAAATTTCATTCAATCAATGGCCGCAGGTGGTGCGTATGCCGCGCTTCCGGGCGGAATCGCCTTCGCGGCGAATGCGTCGACGGGACGGGTGCTTCCGGTTCCGACTGCGGCCCAGCGCAGGTGGGCGGACATGGAGCTCGGGATGTTCTTCCACTTCGACATCCCGGTATTCAAGCCAAACTGGAACTGGCGCAGCTTCAAGGACTTTCCCGATCCAAAGCTCTACAATCCCGCGAAACTCGATACGGACCAGTGGATGGAGGCGGCGAAGGCCTACGGCGCGAAGTACGTCGTGCTCGTCGCGAAGCACTGTAGCGGGTTCCTCCAGTGGCAGAGCGATCTCTATCCGTACGGCCTTAAGCAGGCGTCATGGCGGAACGGAAAAGGCGACCTTGTGAAGGACTTCGTCGAG